>JAISMK010000107.1 GCA_031276785.1 Desulfovibrio sp.
GCTGCACAGCGCCCCGCCCAGATCCGATCAGGCCGTCAAAACCCGCTCCGCGGAGGAGATTCTGGCCAATGCCCCAAGCAGGCAGGGGCATTTCTTTGCCGTGCCCCCGGTCATATAGAGCAAGGTTCAACTTTGAAAAAGTTGGACTGCTCTGCAAGGATTTGCCTGCGAATCCTTAAGGTCCAAGCGCAATTTACTTGCGCTGTTAAGCGCCGGAGCGGACGCGGATCAGGAAAAACTGTGATGCGCGATATCAAAGTGGAAATGCTCTAATGCGCCCACTGTACAGCCTATCCCTGCTGGAAACCAGAAACCTCCTGGCCTCGGGGGAGGTTTCCCCCTCCAGAGTGGTGGAGGCCTGCCTGGAACGCATTGCCCGTACCGAGCCTTCCATTGGCGCCATTCTGACCCTGTGCGCCGAAGAGGCCGGGGCCGCCGCCCGCCGCCTGGAAGCGGCGGGTCCGCCGGATCCGGAGCGGCAGCCGCTGTGGGGAGTTCCGCTGAGCGTAAAAGACCTCCTGTGCACCAGGGGCATCCGCACCACCTGCGCCTCCCGCTTTCTGGAGAACTTTGTCCCCCCATATGACGCCTTTGTGGTGGACCGCCTGAAAAAGGCCGGGGCCATCCTGCTGGCCAAGACCAACATGGACGAGTTCGCCATGGGGTCCAGCACGGAATTTTCCGCTTTCCAGGTCACCCGCAATCCCTGGAACACGCAACGCGTCCCCGGCGGCTCCAGCGGAGGGTCCGCAGCCTCGGTGGCGGCCATGCAAACCTACGGCTCCCTGGGGTCGGATACGGGCGGCTCCATCCGCCTGCCGGCCGGGCTGTGCGGGGTGGTCGGCCTGAAACCGACCTATGGCCGGGTTTCCCGCTACGGGGCCGTCGCCTATGCCAGTTCCTTCGATCAGATCGGCCCCCTGGCCCGCAACGTGGACGACTGCGCCCTGCTCTTTTCCGTCATTGCCGGTTATGACCCCAGGGACGCCACCAGCGCCCAGTTGCCCGCCCCAGCCCTGGAGCGGCCGGAGGAAGGCGCCGATCTCTCCGGGGTGGTCTTGGGCCTGCCCGCGGAATACTGGCGCGGGGGCCTGTCCGCCGAGGTGGAGCAGGCCTGCTGCAAGGCGGTGGGCACAGCCGCGGATCTCGGCGCCGAAATCAGGGAAATTTCTCTGCCGCACCTGCCCTACGGCCTGGCGGCCTACTACATCCTGGCCTCAGCCGAGGCCAGCAGCAATCTGGCCAGGTTTGACGGCCTGCGCTACGGCCGTCGCGGCGGCTCCCCCTCCGACCTGAAAGACACCTACACCGTATCCCGTACCCAGGGTTTCGGCCCGGAGGTCAAGCGCCGCATCCTCCTTGGCGCCTATACCCTGTCCGCTGGATACTACGATGCCTATTACACCAAGGCATCCCAGGTGCGCCGCCTGATCCGGGACGATTTTAGCACAGCGCTGGAAAGCTGCGATGCCCTCCTGGCTCCGGCCTGCCCTGTCACTGCCTGGGAAATAGGCGCTCTTCTGGACGATCCCCTGACGACATACAAAATGGACATCCTTACCGTCTGCCTTAATCTGGCCGGCCTGCCCGGCCTTTCCCTGCCTGTGGGACTGGGCTCGGAAAGCCGCCTCCCCGTGGGCTTGCAAATCATGGGCCGGGCCTTTGACGAACCACGCGTCCTGCGCCTGGGACGGATTCTGGAAGCCGCCCTGCCCGCCATAGGATCGCCGGCGGACGTCAATTCAAAACAGCGGGGAAGCGGTTCTGAATCGGAATTAAAGCGCGCTAGAGCGGTTTAACTTTGAAAAAGTTGGACTGCTCTGCAAGGATTTGCTCGCAAATCCTTGCCGCGAAATGCTTGCAGGCTGGCTTTGCCCGCCGTTAAGCAAGCATTTCAAGCGTAAAATTCCTAAAGACTGTCACTGATCATTCCCACAGGGCGGAACACTTGGCGCGGCAGGGCCAGAGCGCTGTCAATGGCCGCCAGCATGGCCTCCTTGTCCGCGGGAAGGCGGCCCCGCACGTCGGCGAAATTCAGCCAGTGATCACTGAAGACCAGTCCGCTTCCTTCCAGGTTCTCCACCAGGAGGCGCAACTCGCGCAAAACGCCGTGCGGGCCGGGCAGGGTGAATTCCCCGGCCTCAAAGGCCGTGCCCAGCACCGTGCCGGGCATGGGGGTAAAGGTACGGATGCGGAGAAAATCCGGATCAACGGCGTTAAGCACCGCCGCGCTGTCCAGGGCATGCCCTTCCCACATCTCTTCGCCGCCCAGGCCGGCCAGATAGTACATGCTGAGTTCAATGCCAGCGGCCCGCACGGCTTGCCCCCCGGCGATGTGGTCGCGCATGGTGGTTCCCTTGTGGACTTTGAGCAACAGAGGGTCATGCCCGGTTTCCATGCCGCAGTGGATGCGGGTCAGACCGGCCTGGCGCAGTTCCCGCAATTCCTCGCCGCTTTTCAGGGCCACATACTGCGAGGCCCCGTAGGACGTCACCCGCTCCAGAAAGGGAAAAACCTCCCGGATCCGGCGCAGAATCCGCAAAAGATGGGCGGTGCGCATGATAATGGTGTTGCCGTCGGCCAGAAAGAGGGAACGGACAAAGCGCGGGTCATAGGTCTGCCCGGCCATATCAATGTCTTCCAGAATGTCTTCCACCTTGCGGATTCGGAATTTCTTCCGCTTGTACATATTGCAGAAATCGCACCGGTTGTGCGGACAGCCGACGGTGGCCTGAATGATGACGCTTTCCCCCTCGGAGGGGGGACGATAAATAATGCCTTCGTAACGCACAATGCCTCCTGGGAGCGGTCGCCGTCCAAAACCGGAGCATGGGCAGGCTCAAGGCTAGAGTGGTTTAATTCGGATTCCAGATAAAAATTGCCTCCTGCAATTTTTATCTGTCGGCTGCGGCGAAAATGTGATTTCGCCTTGCCTCTCGAAATGCTTCGCAAAGCGGTTCGCCTGAGTGAAAAGCGAACTTCAAACGCGGGATCTCTGTAAGAAGAATAAGAACTTCGGGGAATCGGTCAAGGGATGGGGATCACCCGGGCCGCCCGGCCCTTCTGGCGGCCCGGACGCACAGGGCGAGAACTTCTTCGGGGTTCAGATCCGAAGTGTCCACAAGCACGGCGTCCGGAGCGGGGCGCAAGGGCGCCAGGGGGCGGTTCCTGTCCTCTTCGTCCCGTTCCCGGATCCGGCGCAGAAGATCGTCAAACTCCTCCTCAAGGCCCATCTCACGCAACTGGCGCTGCCGCCTCAGCGCGCGGACCTCCGGCCGCGCGTCCAGAAACAGTTTGCAGGGAGCGGCGGGAAAGATCGCCGTTCCCATGTCGCGGCCTTCGGCCACCAGGGGGAAAACGGCCCCCAGGTTCCGCTGGACGGTCTTTAGAAAGGACCGGACCTCCGGGATAAGGCCGAGGCGCGAGGCCATTGCGCCGGCCTCTTCCGTGCGGATCTCCTCTCCCGCGGGCCGCCCGTTGCACAACAGGATGGTGGCGGCGCCGGTCCCCCGCAGGGCGAAGGAAAACCCGGCCAGAGCCTCAGCCATCTCCCGGCCGCGGGGGAAATCTCCGTTGCGCCCAAGGGCCAGGGCCAGAATACGGAACATTGCCCCTGTATCCAGGCAGGCCAGGCCCAAAGAGGCGGCAAGGGCCCTGGCCGTGGTGCTCTTGCCCACCCCGGCCGGGCCGTCCAGGGTGAGGAGAAAGGGCCGGCTCACGGGCGCAGGATCTCCTGAAGAAGGGCGAGAAAAAGGGCGTTCTCCGCCGGGGTTCCCACGCTTACCCGAAGAAAATCCGGCAGGCCATAGCCGGATTCCAGAGGGCGGATGATCAGGCCCCTGGCCAGCAGGGCGGCAAAGAGATCGCGCGCGGCCTGGGAGGGCGGCGGCTGAAAAAGAATAAAATTGGCCTGGGAAGGGAACACCCGGCAGCCCAGCTCTTCCATTCTCCGGGCCAGAAAGGCCCTGCCTTCGCGCACCGTGGCCAGGGTCTCGCGGAGGAAGCCGTCGTCCTCCAGGGCGGCAATCCCCGCCTCCTCGGCCAGGGTGTTGACGGAAAAGGGCGGATGGATGCGGCGCAGCGCGTCCGCCAGGGGCAGGGGCAGGATGCCGTAGCCCAGGCGCAGGCCGGCCAGGCCGAAACTTTTGGAAAAGGTCCGTAAAAAGACTGTCCGGGGAAATTCCGCCAGCCGGGGCAACAGGGAAAAGGCCGCCTGATCGTCGGCAAAATCCATGTAGGCTTCGTCAATGACCAGCAGGCAGGTTTCGGGCAGGGAGCGGGCAAAGGCCGCCACCTCGGCGGCGGGGGGACAGTGGCCTGAGGGATTGTCGGGAGTGGTGAGGAAAACCAGCGCGGCCCCTTCCTCCGCTGCCCGGCGCAGGCCCTGCCAGTCAAAGGAAAAGTCCGGAAGCCGGGGAACCTCCCGCACCGCCACCCCGCACAGGCGGCTGAATATGCTGTACAGCCCGAAGGAAGAACGGGACACCACCACACAATGCCGCCCCGGGGAGGGACAGGCGCGGATCAGCAGGTCGATGATCTCATCAGAGCCATTGCCCGGCACAATGTGTTCCGGCGCAAGGCCGTGGCGCCGGGCAATGGCCTGGACCAGCCGGGGGTTTCCCGCCTGGGCGTAGCGGAAAACCAGGGGGGCGGCCCGGTGGATGGCCTGCCGGGCCAGGGGGGAAACCCCCAGAGGATTTTCATTGCTGGCCATTTTCACGACAGTGGCAAGGCCGAAACGCTGGCGGATTTCCTCCACGGACAGACCAGGAGTATACGGGGCAAAGGCCAGAACCTCGGGCCGGAGGGGATAGGAAGCCATAACGCTCCTCAAGAGGGGGTTATTCCGGTTGCCGGCCGGACATGTTCCCGCGTTTGACCGGGAACCGGCATCCGCGGCAGGACGCTTTCCGGCCGTTCCCTACTGATCTAAGTTCGGCCGGATGGTCATCACCGGAATACAGGATCCCTTGACCACCTTTTCCGCGACGGAGCCGAAAAGAATGCGGTCTATCCCCTTGCGGCCGTGGGTGCCCATGACAATGAGATCGGCCTTCGTCTCCTCGGCCATGCGCAGGATTTCCTCCGCCGCGTAACCGTTGACCACCTTGCCCACGGCTTTGACCTCCTTGAAGTTCTCGGCCACAAATTCCTGCATGGTCTGCTCCGCGCCGGAGACAATCTCTCCGACAAAATTCTCAATGGAGCTGGGGGGAACGTGGAACCCCACATATTGCGTCAAGGCCGGCGCCGCGTAGACGACCGTGACCTCGGCCCCGAAAACCTTGGCCAGGGTAACGGCGTATTCCGCCACAAGACTGCTGTGCTGGGACAGGTCCAAGGCGCAGAGGATATGTTGAATCTTTTGCATGTTGCCGCTCCTTTTGGCGTTATCCCGCGTTCCCCGCCCTCCCGCCCGGGCGCGCGCGGAGGGCGTCTCGGGGCGGGTGTTTACTACCCTATACTGTTCCTCCATACTCCTTTTGAGGTGAACATGACAATATCTTTCTTGCCAAAGCCGCTATTCTTCTCTAAGGGGACAAGGAGAAGGGGCGGCTGGGCCGTCTTTTCCGGAGCGGGCGGGCAGTCTTTGCCCGGCGGCAGAAAATGCCCGGCCTTCAGCTCTGTTTTTTGTCCACAGAGACAATGATTTCTCATAGATAAAAGTCTAGAGTTTTTGGCAGCAATCTTGCATTCGCCAGGGAGAACCACAACCCTGGGAGAAACCATGAAAATACATACCGAGCAACTCAACGCTCCGCTGGAAAACGACTCCCGGCGCGCGGCCGTCCGGCCTCCGGAAGGCTTTGAGGCCCTTCTCGCCAGGCAGATGTCCGTGGGAGAAGCCGCGCCCGCCGCGAACGCCGAGGCTCCCTCGCGCGTCCTTGCGCCGCCTGCTCCCGCCGGGGAAAGCGCCCTGGTCTCCCCCGCCGGGGGACAGGAGGCGCAAATCGCCCGGCGCATGGAAGATCTGTTCTCCGGGATGGAAGACTATGCCGGGCGGCTGGCCTCGGACGCGCCGGACGCCCTGCGCGGCGCCTATGGCCGGCTGGAAGGCCTGGCCGGGGGCATCGCCTCCCTGAAGGGCGCCTTTCCGGACATGGAGAGGGAACAGCCGGAGCTGGCCGCCCTGGTCAAGGAACTGGAAGTTCTCACGGTCAGCGAGACCTTCAAGTTCAACAGGGGAGACTACCTGTAGCTCTGCTCCCGTTCCTCCGGCCGGCTGAATACAACTGATTACGGGTTCAGGCAACAACGGCTGACGCGAACGAACTCCGGAAAAGCCGGGCCGCCGCGGAGGCGCTTCTGTTGCGCCCGGCAGCGCTCCCGCTCTGCCTTGCCTTGCTGATCGTCATAGCCGTGATCTAGAGCATCTTACGCTTGAAATGCTTGCTTAACGGCGGGCAAAGCCCGCCTGCAAGCATTTCGCGGCAAGGATTTGCGAGCAAATCCTCGCAGAGCGGTTCAACTGTGAAAAAGTTGAACCGCTCTATTTGCCCCTGGTGGAGAAAAAATCAAGTCGCGCACAGTACTGGACTTTTTTTACGAACTGTGCCATGAGAAGCCGTCTTGCCGGTTTCCGAGAAAATCAGTAAAATAAAAGCCGGACGGCCTTTTCCCGCATTGGCCCCGGCACCGGGCACAGGCGGCCATGAACGCAGCTTCCCCCCGCAAGGCCAGGATCTCCCGACAGACAGCGGAGACCGCCATCACTCTCGATCTGTGCCTGGACGGGTCGGCTGACGTGCGGGTGGCCACGGGTTTCGGCATGGCGGACCACATGATTACCCTGCTGGCCTTCTGGGCGGGGTTTGATCTGGATCTCTCCTGCTCGGGGGATCTGCATGTGGATGCCCACCACACTTTGGAGGACGCGGGGATCTGTCTGGGCCAGGGCCTGGGCCGGGCTTTGGGCGACAAGGCGAGGATAGCCCGGACCGGCTTTGCCCGCGTGCCCATGGACGAGGCTCTGGCCGAGGTCAGTCTGGATCTTTCCGGCCGTCCCTTTCTCGTCTATCGGGGCCAGGAATGGCTGCCCGCCGTTATTGCCGGGGAAGAAAGCGATCTGTGGCGCGAATTTTTCAAATCCCTGGCCGCCGGAGCGGGCATGAACCTGCACATCGCCTTTCTCTACGGACAAAACGGCCACCACCTGCTCGAATCCGCCTGCAAGGGCCTGGGGCTGGCCTTGAGCGCGGCCGTGGCCCGCACCCGCTCTTCCATTCTCAGTACCAAAGGGAGCCTTGACTGATGACCCCTCTCCCCTTCCGCCCCCTTCTCTCCCTGCTCCTTGTCCTGAGCCTCGCGGCCTGCGCGCCGCCCCGGCAGCCTCCCATGCCGGTGGGAGATCTGAAGCTCGGCCAGGCACATTTCACTCATCCCGAGACTATGGCGGATCTGCTGGCCGGCTATCCCAGGGAAGATGTCCCCGCTGTGGAGGAAAAAGTCCTGGGAGAAATGGACTTGCTTTTTTCCCGCGTTCTCGCGCTTGAATCCCCGCATTCCTACATAGGGCCGGAAAAATCCCTGGCCTGCGCCAGGAGCCTTAAGATTGCGTCCCCGGAGCGCCAGTCCGCCTTGCGCAAGTGGTCGGCCGTGGGCCGCTGCATGGAGGTGGATCTGCTGATTGTTCCCCAAATTCTGGAGTGGCGGGAAAGGGAAGGCGCGCAATACGCGGCTTCCGCCCCGGCGGGCGTGATCATGGACACCTATGTCCTGGATGTCCGGGGGGAAAGCCTGATTTCCCGCTCTCATTATGACGCCACCCAGTCCGCCCTTGCCGCCAACCTCCTGGATCTGGACACTTTCCTGAAACGCGGCGGGAAATGGGTGCAAGCCGGCGATCTGGCCAGAGAGGGCATGGAAAAGGCGGTCAAGGAACTGGGGCTGTGATTGTCTTTCCCGCCGTTGATATCAAAAACGGCCAATGCGTCCGCCTGCAACAAGGGCGTCCTGAGCGGGAAACTGTTTTCTTCCGGGATCCGCTGGAGGCCGCCCTCCACTGGCAGAACCTGGGAGGGAGGTGGCTCCATCTGGTGGATCTGGACGGGGCCTTTGCCGGCAAACCCGTAAATCTGCCCCTGATTGCCCGCCTGTGCGCCGCCCTGTCCATTCCGGTCCAGGTGGGCGGAGGCATCCGCAGCCTGGAAACGGCCGGGGCGTACCTGGAGGCCGGCGCCCGCCGCCTGATTGTCGGCACCATGGCTCTGGAGGATCCCGGGGCCTTTTCCTCCCTGTGCGCCGCTCTGCCCGGAAAAATCGGCGTCTCTCTGGACACGGAGGCGGGCAGGCTGAAAACCAGGGGCTGGGCCGCCGATGCCGGGCTGACCCTGGACGAGGCGTTGCCCCGCCTGGCGGACCAGGGCGCCGCCTTTCTGGTGCATACCGATATTGACCGCGACGGCATGAGGACCGGGGCCGACCTGTCCGCCCTGTCCGCTCTGGTCGCCCAAAGCCCTCTGCCGGTCATCGCCTCCGGGGGAGTGGCGGATATGGAGGATATCCGGCGCCTTTACCCCCTTTCCCGATCCGGAAATCTCCAGGGGGTGATCAGCGGGCGGGCCCTCTATGAAGGAACCTTGGATCTGGCCGAGGCCATGGCCTGGATTGACCTTCAAGGCTCCGGCCCGCAATTCTTCTGAGGAAACGCTGATTTATTCTGTTCGGAAGAGGAAATCAGGTCCGAGGAGCTTGTTCCATGCCGGAGTTTTCCGTTTCCACCCTGGCCCTGGGCAAACTTTTTCTGGCCTTCGCCGTCATCC
This sequence comes from Desulfovibrio sp., assembly GCA_031276785.1. Classification (GTDB taxonomy): domain Bacteria; phylum Desulfobacterota; class Desulfovibrionia; order Desulfovibrionales; family Desulfovibrionaceae; genus Frigididesulfovibrio. Next base: position 8,766 of record JAISMK010000107.1, read on the forward strand.
TCCTGCTGCTCCGCCTGCGTGTAGCCCTGTGGAAAACCCTTTTCAGCGGCTGCGTCCTGCTGGCCCTCGCCTCCTCCCTGCCCTTGTCCCTCTGGCCCTCCCTGCCCCTGGCCTGCCTGCGGCAGACCAGTTTTCTCTGTATGCAGGCCATGCTCTTCGGCATCATGCTGCTTTCCGCCCTGCAGGAAGCCGGCGGCCAGAGCCGGCGCCTGGTGGACGGCCTGGAACGGTACATCCGCCATCCGCGCGTCCGGCTGATGTTGTTTCCCGCCATTGTGGGGCTTCTCCCCATGCCGGGAGGGGCGCTGTTCTCCTGCCCCATGCTGGACGCCGCGGCCCGCGGCATGAACCTGGACAGCCGGCGCAAGACTCTGATCAACTACTGGTTCCGGCATATCTGGGAAGTCGCCTGGCCTCTCTACCCCGGCTATATCCTGGCCAGTTCCCTGTTGGGCGTTTCCCTGCTCACCCTGGCCACCTACTCCTTTCCTCTGGTTTTTTTCTCCCTTGCCACCGGCTGGTTTTTTTTCCTGCGCGACATTAAAGTCCGGCCGGAAGAGGCGGCCCCCCCCGAAGACGGCCTCCCGCCGGGAGAAGGGACCATCCCGCCTTCTTTGGGCCGGGTCCTGCTGGAAGCTCTGCCTCTGGCCGTCACCCTGGCGGGGGCCGGGGTCTTTGCCCTCCTTCTGGAGGCCTGCGCTTGGGACGCCCCCCCCCAGGCGGCCTTTCTGCTTTCCTTAAGCCTGGCCATTGCCGTGGCCTTAGCCCAGAACAGGAAACACCTGGCAGTTCCCCTGCGGCAACTGGTGCTCAAGGCCCAGACTTTCCGCCTCCTTCTGCTGGTCTACGCCATCTTTGTCTTCAAAGACACTCTGATCGCCTGCGGGCTGATCCGCGATATCAGCTCTCTGGGAGGCTCCACCCCGGTCATTCTCCTGCTGTTTGTCGTCCTGCCCCTGATCTGCGGCATCCTCACCGGCGTGATGGTCGGCTTTGTGGGCGCCTGTTTCCCCATCCTGCTGGGCGTCGCCTCCCAGGCGGGCCTGCAGGAATACCTGCTCCCCCTGGTCATCGTGGCCATGATCTGCGGTCACGCCGGCCAGCTCCTCACCCCTCTGCACGTCTGCCTGGTGGTTTCCTGCGAGTATTTCCGCACCGCCTTCGTGGACGTCTGGAGGCGGATCCTCGGCCCTGTGGCGGTGCAGATTTCCTACGGCATCCTCTGGGCCGGAGTTCTCCATGCTTTTCGCCTGCATTTGTGAACAGCGCGTTTCACGGCGGCAAGGACCGCGATTCCCGGGCGGCCGGAGCTTGACTTTCCCCCGCCCCGCTATAGAGTCTTTTCCGTTGCCGGCCCGCCAAGGCCGGGCGCGGAATTGGGCGGAAATGCCATAAAAATCCCACCGGAGTTTTTTCATGTCCCCTTCCCCTCCGTCCGGCGAGGCGCGGTTTTCCAAGGGCTACGAGCCGGCGGACGTGGAGCGCCGCTGGCGTGATTTCTGGGAGGAAGGCCGATCCTTCTCCCCGGACGCCTCCCTCCTCTCCGGGGCGGAACCTTTTTCCATCGTCATTCCCCCGCCCAATATCACCGGCAACCTGCACATGGGCCATGCCCTAAACCTGACCCTGCAGGACATCCTCTGCCGCCATTTCCGCCAGATGGGCCGCCAGGTGCTCTGGGTGCCCGGCGAGGACCACGCCGGCATCGCCACCCAGAACGTGGTGGAGCGCCGTCTGGCTCAGGAAGGCAAGACCCGCCACGACCTGGGCAGGGAGGAATTTCTGGCCCGCGTCTGGAGTTGGAAAGAGGAATACGGGAACAACATCCGCCGCCAGATCAAGGCCCTGGGGGCCTCCGTGGACTGGAGCCGGGAGCGCTTCACCCTGGATGAGGGGCTGTCCCGCGCCGTGCGCCGCGTATTCGTGCGTCTTTACAACGAAGGGCTGATTTACCGGGGGCGCTATATCATCAACTGGTGCCACCGCTGCCACACCGCCCTGGCGGACGACGAGGTGGAGTTCGCCCCGCAGAAGACGTTCCTCTGGCACATCCGCTATCCCCTGGAGGACGGCTCCGGAGCGCTGGTCATCGCCACCACCCGGCCGGAAACCCTGCTCGGCGACAGCGCCGTGGCCGTGCATCCCGAAGACGGACGCTACGCCCGCCTGATCGGCTCCAGGGTCCGCCTGCCCCTTGTGGACCGTCTTATCCCCGTCATCGGCGACAGCTATGTGGACAGGGAATTCGGCACCGGCGCCCTGAAGGTCACCCCCTGCCATGATTTCAACGACTGGAATCTGGGCCAAAAGCACGGCCTGGACTTTATCCAGATTCTGGACGACGAAGGCAGGACGAACGCCAATGCCGGCCCTTTTGCCGGCCTGTCCGGGGAAGAGGCCCGCCGGCGCGTTGTGGCCGCTCTGGAAGAGCGGGGCCTGCTGAAAAAAGTGGAAGACTATGAAAACAACGTGGGGCACTGTTACCGTTGCCGCTCTCTGGTGGAGCCCCTGGTTTCGGAGCAGTGGTTCGTGGCCGTCCGCGCTCTGGCCGCCAGGGCGCGCGAGGCCGTGCCCGCCCAGACCCGCATCTTTCCCGAATCCTGGGGCAAAACCTATTATGCCTGGCTGGACAACATCCGCGACTGGTGCATAAGCCGCCAAATCTGGTGGGGGCACCGCATCCCGGCCTGGACCTGCGGCGGATGCGGCAAACTCCTGGTTCTGGAAGAAGCCCCGCAACGCTGCCCGGACTGCGGGCACGCCTCTCTGGCCCAGGAAGAGGACGTTCTGGATACCTGGTTCTCCTCCGCCCTCTGGCCTTTTTCCACCCTGGGCTGGCCGGACGAGACCCCGGAACTGGCGCGTTTTTACCCCACCTCCGTCCTGGTCACGGGCTTTGACATTCTTTTTTTCTGGGTGGCCCGCATGATGATGCTCGGCCTGCATTTCATGGACCGCGCGCCCTTCCGCCACGTCTACCTCCACGCCCTGGTGCGCGACGCCAAGGGGCGGAAGATGTCCAAGTCCGAGGGCAACGCCATTGATCCCCTGGAGATGATCCAAAAATACGGCACGGATTCCCTGCGCTTCACCCTGGCGGCTTTTGCCGCCATGGGCCGGGATATCCGCCTCTCCGAGGAACGCATTGAGGGCTATCGCCATTTTATGAACAAAATCTGGAACGCCTCGCGCTTCTCCCTCCTGAATCTGGAAGCCTCCCCCCCGGACCCTGTGGACTTCGCCGCAGTGCCGGGCCTGCACCACCGCTGGATCCTGCACCGCCTGGAGGAACTCAAGGAAACGCAGGCCGCCGCTCTGCCCGAATACCGCTTCAACGACGCGGCCCAGGCTCTCTATGTCTTTTTCTGGAGCGATTTCTGCGACTGGTATCTGGAATGCGTCAAACCGGACATGCGGGCCGGAGAACCGCTCCGGACCCAGGCCCGTTTCGTCCTCTGGACGGTCCTGCGGGAGGCCATGATCCTCCTGCACCCCTTCATACCCTTTCTGACCTCGGAGATCTGGAGCCTTTTGCCCGGCGCGGGCCGGGATCTCTCCTCCGAGGCCTTCCCCCCCCTCCGCCCGGCCTGCCGCGACGCCGCGCGGGCCGGCCGCATGGCAATGATCCAGGAAGTCATCGCGGCCGCGCGCACCATCCGCGCCGAGCTGGGCATAGCCCCTTCCCTGCGCCTGGCCGCCATGATCCGCCCCCGGGACGAGGCCGCCCGGGCCGTTCTGGAAGAGCAGCGGCCGCTGATTCTGGCCCTGGCCCGCCTGGAATCCCTGGATTTCGATCCTGGGTCCGTTCCCCGGTTTTCCGCCGCGCACATGGCCTGCGGCAATGAAATTATCGTCGTCCTTGCCGGGGCGGTTGATCAGGCGGCGGAAATCCTCCGCCTGGGCAGGGAACTGGCCAAGCTGGACAAGGAACGCGCCCTGCTGCAAGGCAAGCTCGCCAACCCAGGCTATGAGCGGAAGGCCCCGCCGGAGGTGGTGCGCCGGGATCGCGCCAGGGTGGAGGAACTGCTCAAGGCTGAAGAAAGGCTGAAGGCCCTGCGGGACCGTTTTGCCGATTGACGCCAAGTTGCTTTCCATGGAAAGCGCAACGGAATGAGACTGGATATGAAAGTCTATCTTGTCGGCGCCGGGCCGGGGGATCCGGGGCTTTTCACCTTGAAGGGCAAGCGCGTTCTAGAGCGCGCGGATACCGTAATTTATGACCGCCTCGCCCCGGAAAGTCTTTTGGAATATACCCGGCAAGGGGCGGAAATCCTTTACGCCGGCAAACAGGGCGGGCGGCATACTCTTTCCCAGGACGAAATCAACGCCCTGCTGATCCGCAAGGCCAGGGAGGGCCGGGTGGTGGTCCGGCTCAAGGGGGGAGACCCCTTTCTCTTCGGGCGCGGCGGGGAAGAGGCCGAAGCCGTCGTCGCGGCGGGCATTCCCTTTGAGGTGGTTCCCGGCGTCAGCAGCGCCCTGGCCGGGCCGGCCTACGCCGGCATTCCCCTTACCCACAGGGCCTTGGCGTCCTGCGTCTCTTTCGTCGCCGGGCACGAAGATCCCGGCAGGCCCGGCAGCCGCCTCGACTGGAAGGCTCTGGCGGCCGGCGGCGGCACCCTGGTCTTTTTTATGGGCATGAAGAACCTGCCGGAGATCTCCGGCCGGCTGATCGCGGCCGGCCTGGCGCCCTCAACGCCCGCGGCCCTCGTCCACCGGGGCACGACCTCAGCCCACCGCAGCCTGGCCGGGACCATCGGCGAGCTGCCCCGGCTGGCCGCAGAGCGTGGGTTTGCCGCCCCCAGCCTGGTGATCGTCGGGGAGGTGGCGCTCCTGCGCGGAAAGCTGCGCTGGTTTGAGAACAAACCCCTTCTGGGCCGGGGTATTGTGGTCACCAGAAGCGCCGAGCAGAGCGGCAAGGCCGCCCGGCTTCTGGAAGAGGAAGGGGCCAGGGTCATCCGTTTCCCCGCCATTGCCATCCGCTCCCTCGCGGATTCCCCCCCTGTCCGGGATCGCCTGGACAACCTGGAGAAGTATCGCTGGCTGCTGTTCACCTCCGCCAACGCGGTGCGCTGCTTCTGGGAGGCCCTGCGGGCGCGGGGGCTGGATTCCAGGAGCCTGGGGCGGGGCACGCGGGTGGCGGCCGTTGGCCCCGCCACGGCCGAGGCCCTGCGGGAGCGGGGCATTCACGCGGACTTCACGCCTGCCGCCGCCAATGCCCGCGAGGTGGCCGAGGGGCTTGTGGATCTGTGCGGCCCCTCCCTGGCCGGGATGCCCATTCTCCTGCCCAGGGCCCGCCAGGCGGGCAATGCCCTGCCGGATATTCTGGCGGCCCGCGGCGCCCTGCTGGATATCCTGCCGGTATACGAAACCGTGCCCGCCGCCTCCCCGGCGCTGGAGACGCGGGAACTTCTGGAAGCGGGGGAAGTGGACTGCATCCTCTTTACCTCGGCGGCCACAGTGGCCAATTTTCTGGATCAAATCCCGGCGGAGGTCCTGCGCGGCCAGCCAGGGACCAAGCTGGCCTGCATCGGCCCCCTGACCGCCGAGGCCCTGGCCGGGGCCGGGCTTACCTGCCATATCCAACCGTCCAGGCCGACCATTGCCCATCTGGTGCGCCAGGTGGCGGAATTCTTTGTCTGACCGTGCAGCCCCTGGTCGCCATTCGCTCCCTTTGCCGCGATTTCAGGCGGGCCGGCGGCCTTTCCGGCCGCCGGCGGCCCTTGCGGGCCGTGCGGGAGGTCAGCCTGGATCTTTTTCCCGGACAAACCCTGGGGGTGGTGGGGGAGTCCGGCAGCGGCAAGAGTACGCTGGGCCGCATGGCCGTCGGCCTGCTGCCTCCTTCCGCCGGGGAGATCCGCATCCGGGGGCTTGCCCTGTACGGCAAAGGGAAGCTCGGCCTGCCCCCCGCCCTGGCTGGCGCCGTGCAGATGATCTTCCAGGACCCCTATTCCTCCCTGAATCCCCGTATGCGCGTGGGCAGGGCGGTGGAAGAGCCCCTGCTCTGGAGCGGGCCGCCCGCCGGCCGGGGAGAGCGCCTGCGGCGGGTGGAAGCCATGCTGGAACAGGTGGGCCTGGATGCCCGGCAGGCCCGCGCCTACCCGCACGAACTTTCCGGCGGCCAGCGCCAGCGGGTGGCCATCGCCCGCGCCCTGATCACCCGGCCCGTCTTTGTGGTCTGCGACGAGCCGACCTCCTCCCTGGACGCCTCGGTCCAGGCCCAGGTTCTGAACCTGCTCAAGGATCTGCAGGACGCCCTGGGGGTCGCCTATCTCTTCATTTCCCACGATCTGGCCGTGATCCGGCACATGGCGGACCGGGTGGCCGTCATGTACCGGGGCCTGGTGGTGGAGGAAGCGGACGCGGCCGATCTGTTCGGCGGCCCGCGGCATCCCTATACCCGCCTGCTCCTGGGCGCCGCCCCTGAGGCCGTTTTCCCCGGGCGGCCTTCCCCCGGGGAAGAGGACAGGCCAATCTGTCCCTTTGGGGATCGCTGCCCGCAAGCCCTGCCGCTTTGCCTGGCCGGCCCCCTGCCTCCCCCGGCGGGAAACGGCCACCTAGTCCGCTGCCTGGCCCCCTGAGGCCAGCCTCATTCCCGCCCCGGGCGCGGGCAAGGCGCAAGCGCGCCTACTCCAGCCGGAGGGACGGGGTATCGCGCGTCACGGGATCAGGCAGGAGTTCCGGCAGCATGTTCATGGTCAGGGTCCCCGGAGACGGCTCCAGCAGGACAAGGGTGCCCCGCCCGAACTCGTGCAGCAGTTGCAGTTCCGGGGGGGAGGGGGGGACTATGCCGCCCTCGGGCCTGGTCACGACGGCGGCCCGAAACTCGAATTCGCCCTCGCTCACGGCGCGGGAAACGGCTCCCGTCAGGGCGGAAACGCTCAGGTTCAGGTCGGCGTTTTCCACTGTGCAGGCGCTGTAGATTTTGCCGGTGGCGGTGAGGATGGCGGCCCCCCGGCCCTCGCCCCCGTAGGGGGCATAAGCGGGAACGGCGGCGTCCCTGGCGGCCTGGCGCAGGGCGGCCTGTTCCCCGGAGGTCAGATCCCGGACAAACCACTTGCGGTACAGACGGTCGTATTCCCCGTTGGCCGTGACCTCGGCCAGGCCCTTGTCCACGATTTTCTTGACGTCGCCCCTTTCCCGGTTGATGGCCACGCGCATCTCGGTAATGCCCAGGGGGGTGCCCACAGTGGTAATGGCCCCGTAATTGAGTTTGTTGATATAGTAGTACGCGTTTTGCACGGGGCCGCAGAAGGCGGCGGTTTCATCGTTGTACAGGGCGCGCAGGCCGTCCGCCCGGCCTTTGAAGGGTTTGACGTTGATGCCCCCGAAGGCCTCCAGCAGCCGGTGCTGGTAGGTGCCCTGCTCCACCGCCACCGGCTGTCCCCGCAGCAGGGCGGCGGAGGGGAAGCGGTTGTAGACCTTGGTGAAGAGGCGGATTTGCAGGGGGAAGGTGGGTTTTTCGGAAAAAAGGTAGAGTTTGGCCCTTTGTTCCGTGCGGACCATGCCGGAGGTGATGGTAATGGTTCCGGAGGAAAGTTCCAGAGGGATAAGATCCCATTGCAGGGGCCGGAAGACCAGATTGGCGCCGGAACCGGTGAAGACGGCCCGCAAAAGTTCCACCTCAAAGCCCGTGGGTTCGCCCCCGGCTTCTTCAAAGGTAAAGGGGGGGAATTCCCGGTCAAAGCCGTAGATCACGCGGAACTGGCCCTCAGGGGGCGCGGCGCGCGCGGGAGCGCGGGGCGTCCAGGCCAGGACGGCCAGACAGAGGATAAGGAGGAGGCTGGCCTTGGGCGGCGGGACTCTGGCGGACATGGGCTGCTCGGCGGTTGGCTGTGGCTGGTGTGGGCAATATAGCGGCAAACCCTCCGGCCGGCAAGAACGGGGGCAAACAGGAAGGAGGCAGGGCGCAATACGTTCCGCCTTGCCTCCCGCCGGAGCGGTTCAACTTTGAAAAAGTTGGACCGCTCTAAATGTATTTTGGAAACGCTGAGTTT
>JAISMK010000154.1 GCA_031276785.1 Desulfovibrio sp.
CGCCCCGGCGGCCAGGGCCAAAGAAACGCTGAGGGGATGGAAAAGATGGGCGGTGATCCGGGAGCTGAACAGAAGACCTGCCAAGGAGGCGGGCAGGGAGGTCAGGACGAGGAGCCAGAGGCCGTACCTTCCGGAAAAGCGTTCTCCGGGCCGTGGCAGCAGCAGTCCCAGGAAACGCCGCCAGTACAAGAAGACAACGGCCAGAATGGAGCCGAACTGGATGAAGACTTCAAAGGCGACAATGCGCTCACCCTGCAAACCCATAAGGGAACTGGCAATGATCAGGTGCCCGGTGGAAGACACGGGCAAAAACTCCGTTAAACCCTGCACCAGCCCCAGAATTGCTGCCGCGGCGTATTCGTTCATTTTGGTCCCGCTACTTTAATGAATAGATATATAATGAAGAAGAACATATTGCAAGCGACCAGCGTATGGGATATGATTTAGACGTTTTTATACTGCTGAATTTTTTGCGGTGTTACGCCTCTGGGCCGGAGTCAGCCCTGTCCCTCCCTGAAGGAAGGAAAATCCGCCGGCGGAAGCCCGGCCCGCAACAGGCCTGACCCAAAGCACCTTGCAGCCATCGCCCATCTGTGCTGGGAAGACTATGCCAACAGTTATGCCTGCTTCCGAACTTTTGCGCCGGGCCGTCGCTCTCATGGATCAAATGCTTCGGGAAAATCCAGGAAAATCTCCTGCGGCCTTGATGGACGCGGTCAGCATGTCCTGCAACCTCTCCCCTCGGGACGCCGAAACCCTGCATCGCCTTTTTTCCCCCGGACCAACCCGGGACAGAGAAAATCTTCCTTGACCGTTCCCTCTTTTTTGCTGCATCGCGTGATCCTGCGCGAACTTGCACAAACCTTCCTGATCTGCGCCGGCGCCCTGCTGACCATTATCCTCATCGGCAAAGGGATCCAGGCGCGGGATCTATTTCTGGGTCTTGATTTAAGCGCTACGGATACCTTGTTGCTGTTTCTATTCCTGGTGCCCACTTTCCTGACCTTGATTCTGCCCATTTCCTGCATGATCAGTGTGTTTCTGACCTTTCTGCGCATGAGTTCGGACAGAGAACTCACAGCCCTGAGAGCCGGGGGAGTGAGCGCATATCAGCTCCTGAGCGCTCCGGCCATGTTTTCTCTCCTGTGCATGGGACTGGCCTTTCTTGTGTCCATGCACGGCATTGCCTGGGGGATGGGAAAATTTCGCTCCACCGTCATGGATATTGCCCATACCCGGGCCAAAGTGAGCCTGCAACCGGGTGTTTTCAATCAGAACCTTCTGGGGCTGACGCTCTTCGCCCGCAGGGTGGATCCGGATTCCGGCCGTCTGTTCGGCGTGCTTTTTGAAGACAAAACGCAGCCGGAACATTCCAGCACGACTATCCTGGCCCCCACAGGGGAAATTGTTACGGATGCGGAACGGGGGGAGATTATTTTCAACTTGGAAAACGGACGCCTGTACAGAGTGGAGCAGGACGAGGTCAGTATTATTCTTTTTGAAAACTATTCCATAAGGTTGCATTTGAACAAATTGTTCGAAGGTATGGACATGGGGGACATCCGTCCCAAGGAGATGTCCCTTGCGGACTTGCGCCGGTTTGCAAAAGTAGAGGACGGGGGTTCGGCTCGGTTTCTGCGCAAGGTGCAGGTGGAAATTCAAAAACGCTGGGCGCTTCCGGTGGCCTGTCTGACTTTGGGTCTTTTCGCTTTTCCTCTGGCCTGCTCCTTTGAAGGAGCGCGGCGCCAGACGGGGGTAGTTTTATCCCTGTTTTTCTTTCTGCTTTATTACAGCATTTTTTCCCTGGGACTGACCATGGGAGAGTCGGGCGCCCTTTCTCCTCTTATCGGGCTGTGGGCGGGCAACATCCTCTTCGCCCTGGCGGCAGCGGGCGGCGTTGTTCTTGTGGCCAGGGAGCGTTTGCCGGCCTTTTTCCCCCTGTCGCGAATTTTCCAGGGGAACAGGCTATGACAACCCTGACCCGTTATCTTCTGCGCCAAAATTTGTTTTTTGTGCTGACCATTCTTCTTGCGGGAACCGGCATCTATCTGTTGACGGATCTTTTTGAGCGACTGGACAATTTTCTGGAAGCCGGTGTTTCCCCGGGACTGGTGATCGGTTTTTTTCTCCTCAAACTGCCCGTTATCATCTCGCAGATTTTGCCGGCAGTTTTCCTGCTGGCCACAGTCATCCAGTTGAACCTGCTCCAGCGTACCAACGAGCAGACCGCCTTGGAAACAGGGGGTGTTTCCCCTCTGGTTCTGCTGCGTTTCGTAATCTGCTACAGCGTGATCTGGGCCTGCGGACAATTCTTTTTTTCCCAATTTCTCGGTATCACTGGGGACCGTGTGGCGGCGCAGATCTGGCAGGCTAGCATTCAGGGGAACGATGCCTCCAGCGTCCTCCTGCAGAACCGCTGGCTGATGAACAACAACCGGCTCATCCACTTTGAACGGGCTGTTCCAGCCCTCCGCACGGGCCAAGATCTCCAGGTATACACCCTGGATGACTCCGGCATCGGTATTGAAGAAATTTTGCGGGCCAAATATTTTGTCATCAAAGATCGGCAGTGGGAACTGCGGGAGGTTGCTCGCGTAACGCCGAAAACCTTCAGTATGGAGAACCTGGACTCTTATGTTCTGCGTATCCGTCAAGATATCAAGGATTTACAATTTTTACATCGAGCCGGTCCCAAGGCGAGCCAACTCCCAGTCTGGGAACTGCGTAGCGCCATCCGTCGCTTGGAAGCCGCCGGTTCCAATGTGGAAGGTCTGCGTACCCTCTGGCACAGCAAGATTGCCCATGCCGCCTCCATTGTGGCCATGGGGCTCCTGGCCCTGGTGATTTCCCGTCTGGCGAGCAACATTTATAAGGCTGTGGGCCTTTCTTTGATTCTAATTTTTCTTGTTTACAGCCTGAATACATTGTGTATCGCTCTGGGTGAAAGGGGGATGCTCCCTCCCGCTCTGGGCGCCTGGTTTGCTGACGGGTTTGTGCTTGCCCTGAGCCTGGGATGGCTTTTTTTGCCTCAAATCCGCCTGGAAAAGGATTTGCGGACTAATCCCCGGTCCAAGATGCGCGCAGGCGGGTTTCGCCTGCCTTGAAAAATGCATTATTCCCCGCGCAGCAGGCTGACAATGTTGGATTGCAACGGCGCAAGCCCCGTCCCCGTCCTGGCGGATACGTTCAGAAGGGATTTGCCGGCCAGCGCGCTTTGCCAGGCCAGCTCCGTTCGTTGGAGTCTTTTCCGGGAGCAGGAGTCAGTCTTGGTCAGCACGGGAATGAGGGGCAACCCCAGGGAAGAGGCGAAGGAGACCATGCCCCGGTCGTTATCCTGCGGGTCCAGACGGGCATCCAGAAGAAGGAAGAGGCACCGCAGCCCAGGGGTGTGACGGAAGTAAAAATCCAGCAGATGCGCCCATCGGGCGCGTTCCGCCAGACTGCATCTGGCATATCCGTAACCGGGCAGATCCGCCAGAAAGCACAGATCCCCGCCAAGCCGGTAATAGTTTATGCTGCGGGTTCTCCCAGGCCGAGCGCTGGTTCTCGCCAGATTTTTTCTTCCAGCCAGAGCGTTCAACAGAGAAGACTTGCCCACATTGGACCTCCCGGCAAAAGCCGCCTGCGGCGCCTCCGGATGGATGAACTGATCGCGGGAAAAGGCCGTGGCGGCTAGGGCCAGAGGCAACAGGGCAGGGTAGGGCATGGAGCGATTCCTTGTTGTGAACGGATAAAAACCGCACGCTGCGGCGACTTGACAAAAGACTTGTCCTCAGGGGAAAATAGTAGTTTCATTTTACCTCATCAACCGTAAACCGTATACGGCCTTGAGTCCTGTCCTGTCCGGTCCTAGTACGCTGTAACATTTAAAATTGCGGATAAATTTACAGCGTACTAACGCCGGGCTTTAAGCCCGGCGCGCCGCTGCAGGCGGCGGAGCAAGCCGAAAACCACGCTTTTCGGCGCA
>JAISMK010000028.1 GCA_031276785.1 Desulfovibrio sp.
CCTCGCCGCCCCTGAGCGGGCGCGGCTCAGAGCGGACAATGAACCAGGAGGTATCCAGTGCATTCCTTACGCTTCGTTTCCGTCTGCCTCATCTCCGCCCTGCTTTTGGTTTTGGCCGCCTTTCTCCTGGAGCCGACGCGGCAGCTTCTGGCCAATTACAAAGGCAGCTCGCTGGGGCCGGGCGCTCTGCCCGCCGTCTGCCTCGGGGGGGTCAGCCTGCTCACCGTCTATATCTTTTTCCTGGAATTGCGTCTTTTTCTGCATTCCCGCGCCCTGGCGGAAGACCCCGGGCAAGCGGAGGCCAGCCTGGGTCTTCCGCTCCGCGACTTTCTACGCAAAAGCGTTACGGCCCTGAGCCTGCTCTGGCTGTATATTCTTGTCTGGCAGATGACCTTTTTTGTGCCGGCCACCATCCTCTTCGCCGTCAGTATGAGCGTCAGCGCCCTGTCTCCCCCGGAGCGGACGGGCAAACGCCTTACGCTTACAGTTATTGTGCTGAGCATTTTCAGCATTGTCGCCTGGTGGATTTTTGCCTCTTTATTAAAAGTAAATCTATAGAGTACTTTAGCTTCTATATTATACGTCGGGCTTTCTCTGGCAACGCCCGCTCAAGCGCTTGACAGAGCGAATAAATCGCTCTTGTGTGTTCGCGGCTGGTGAGAGAGAACGCTTTTGGCTTGACACGCAAGATGCAGTCCAGGAGAGATCCCCATGGAAATGTTTTTATCTTCGTTGCTTGCTGTGCTTACGGACCCGGCGATACTGCTGTGCATCTTCATCGGCGTTGTTCTCGGCTTCGTTTTCGGGGCTCTGCCGGGGCTGACCGCCACCCTGGGGGTGGCCCTGCTCACGCCCCTGACCTTTCCCCTGCCGCCGGAGCAGGCCATTGCCATGATGAGCGCCCTGTATTGCGGCTCCATGACAGGGGGCTCCATTCCGGCGATTCTGCTCAAAATTCCCGGAACGCCCTCGGCCGTGGTCACCACCCTGGACGGATACCCCATGACCCAGAGGGGGGAAGCCCTGCGGGCCTACGGCTGGGCCTTGAGCGCCTCGGTCTGCGGCGGTCTTGTCTCCTGGCTGTGCCTTGCGACCATAGCGCCTTTTCTGGCCCGCCTGGCCATGCGCATCGGCCCGGCCGAATACGCCATGCTCGCCCTGATGGGCATGACGGTAATTGCCTCCATTACGCCGGGGCGGGTCCTCAAGGGGCTTGCCGGAGCGCTCATCGGCGTCGGTCTGTCAGTTGTCGGCTTTGACCAGATTACAGGCGAGGGGCGCTGGATTTTTCAGAGCATCGCCCTTAGCGGGGGAGTCTCCGTCATGCCGGCCCTCATCGGCTTTCTGGTCATTCCTGAATTAATCAGCACCCTTGGCCTGAAAGCGCAGCGTATCAACACCAAGGTGGACCTGCGCGCCATTCTCCCCCCTGTGGCCGACATGCTGCGCCAGAAATGGAACTATCTGCGCTCCGCCCTAATCGGGGTCGGAATAGGCATTGTGCCGGCCCTGGGCGGGAATGTGGCCGCCTTCATCTCCTATGACCAGGCCAAGCGCTTTGACTCCAGGGGAAAAAATTACGGCAGGGGCGAGCCGGGGGGCATCATCGCCTCTGAAGCTTCCAACAACGGCGTAACCGGCGGGGCCTTAATCCCTCTCCTGACCCTCGGCATTCCGGGGGATTCCGTGACGGCCATGCTCCTGGGCGGTTTGATGATCCACGGCATCCAGCCCGGACCGCGCCTGTTTGAAACCAGCGGCCCGCTGGTCTGGACCATTATCTGCGCCCTGCTGGCCGCCAACGTAATCATTGCCCTGGTGGGTTTTTTCGGCATAGGCGGCTTCTTCCAGGCCCTGCGCGTGCCCAAGTCCCTGCTGTCCCCGTGCCTTTTGATCCTGACCGTCATCGGCACCTATGCCCTTTCCGGCCAGATTTTCGACGTCATCATCATGCTCTGTCTCGGGCTTTTCGGCTTTCTCTGCCTTCTGGCCGAATTTCCCGTCTATCCCATGGTCATCGGCATCATTCTCGGGCCATTGCTGGAGGCGGAACTGCGAAGAGCCCTGGTCATCAGCGGCGGAGACTGGAGCATTTTCCTAACCCGGCCTGTTTCCGCCATATTCCTGGCTATGACCGTCCTGGCTCTGGTTGTTCCGACGCTCATCGCCAGATGGAAAAAAAGAGGCAAGGCGCCCTGTCCGCCTGGAGTGGTTTGACTTTGAAAAAGTTGGACCGCTCGGCAAGCATTGCAAGCGTAAAATGTCCCAGGCCCGCGGGACCGCTCACCTGAATCATCAAACGCCTTCACGGGAGGATCGTATGCTTACAGAACAAGAATGCCGGGCTGTGGCCGAAGCCCTTCTACAGGCGGAAAAAACCCGCATCCCCATTCCCCAGCCCAGCCGCGCCCATCCGCAAATGGAAATCGCCGACGCCTACCGGATTCAGGATTTCTGGGCTGAAGGCAGAATCGCCCAGGGGGCGAGCGTTGTGGGGCATAAAATCGGGCTGACCTCCAGAGCCATGCAGATGGCTTCGCGGATCACCGAGCCCGATTACGGGAGAATCCTTGACGACGCCTTCTTCCGGGACGGGGCGCGCATCGCCGCCGGGACCTTCATCAAGCCCCGTCTGGAAGTGGAACTGGCCTTCATCATGGGAGAAGATCTCTCCGGCCCCCATGTCCAGATTTACGACGTCATGCGGGCGGCGGAATTTGTCCTGCCGGCTCTGGAGGTGATCGACTACCGTACCCAGGTGCCACGCGACATTGTGGACACCATTGCCGATAACGCCGCCTTTGGGGCCATCATTGTGGGCGGCCGCCCCATCCGTCCCTGGGATGTGGACATCCGCTGGGTGGGGGCGACCCTGTCCCAGAATGGCGTGATCGAGGAAAGCGGCGTCTCCGCCGCCGTTATGGGCCACCCGGCCGCGGGTTTGGCCTGGCTGGTGAGGAAACTCCACGCCGTGGGCGCCGGACTTAAAAAGGGGCAGATCGTGCTGTCCGGCTCCTTCACCCGGCCGGTGGACATCAGTTCCGGCGACGTTATCCAGGTCAATTACGGCCGGCTTGGGGCCATAGGCGTTTCCTTCGCCTAGAGCATTTTTCGCTTGAAATGCTTGCTTGCAGGCGGGCAAAGCCCGCCTGCAACTATCTGATATTGAGGATTTTTCTGAAAATTATAACAAGATGGCAGGAAAGTATGAAAAGCGTTATTCTTTATATTGATAAAGTAAGCGAACCGATGGAAGAATTGGCAATTCAAAGCTTCCGGGATTCTTTGCAACTTAAATTCCTTTATCCGAAAAAAGGACAGCAAGGCAGTCTGGAGGAGGCTGATTACATATTGGATACACATGCCAAAGTTACAAAAGATCTTATTGATGCTGCGCCAAATCTTAAAATGATCCAACGGACTGGAGTTGGTTACGATAATGTGGATGTTGAATATGCAACGAGTAAAAATATTGCTGTTTCCGTTACGCTTGGCACCAATGCCAGTTCCGTTGCGGAACTCGTAATCCTGTATATGCTTGCAATGTTTCGCAATCTTATTGTTTTAGATCGACAATCAAAAGCAGGAATATGGGATAACTGGAAATACCGCCATCAAAGTTTTGAATTGTCCGGAAAGACCATTGGCATTATCGGTGGCGGTTTTATCGGGAGAGAAGTGATGAAACGCCTCAAACCCTTTGGCGTCCGCATCATCTACTATGACGTAAACCGTCTGTCCCCGCGGCTTGAAGAGGAACTGGGCGTTGAATTCCAGGCAAAAAACGCTTTGCTGGCCCGATCTGATATCATCTCCATCCATGTTCCCTGGAGCGAAAATAACCGTTGGCTCATCGGGACGAAAGAACTTGCCGTGATGAAAGAGGGAGCCTTCTTGATAAATACTTCACGTGGACCTGTTGTGGACCAGAATGCTCTTATTGAGGCCGTCAAAGCAGGGCGTATAGCCGGGGCAGGACTTGATGTTTTCGATCCGGAGCCATTTCATAAAGACTCGGATATATTAAAATTTGATAATATTATTACAACTCCGCATGTTGGAGCCGCAACAAAAGATAATTTTTCCCGGGCGTATATTTTTTGCGCAAAAAATATTTTTAACTTTGATCAAGGGATAAAAGCGGAAAATATTGTTAACGGATTGTGAAATTGTTCCGGCGGCAGTGCGCGGGCAACCCCGCTCCCGTATATTTTTCTGATTTCCGGAGGGCTGTATGTATTACATCCGTGAGCGGACTCTGGCAGGGGAATTCATGGCCGGAACCTGGTGCAGCCTCGGCTCGGCCATAGCGGCGGAAATAGCGGGGCTGGCCGGGTATGACTGGGTTCTTCTGGATTCGGAGCACGCCCCGAGCACGGCGCCCGGCCTGATGGCCCAGATGCAGGCCTTGAGCAGGTTCCCCACCGCCCCTGTGGTGCGCATCCCCTGGCTTGACCAGGTGTATGTAAAGTGGGCGCTGGACATGGGAGCCTCCGGCATCATGGTGCCCTATGTGGAAACGGCGGAGCAGGCCGCCGCTGCCGTTTCCTGCATGCGCTACAGCCCCCAGGGCATTCGCGGCCTGGGCACGGCAACCCGCGCCTCTGATTACGGCTATGATTTTCCGGACTATTTTTCCCGGGCCAACAGGGAACTGCTTGCCGTAGTCCAGGTGGAAACCGTGCGCGCCGTAGACAATGCCGCGGCTATCGCGGCCGTGGACGGAGTGGGCGTCCTCTTTGTCGGCCCCATGGACCTGGGCAATAACGGGAATATGCCGGGAAAATTTTCCGATCCCCGGTTTATGGAGATGCTGCGGCGCGTCGCCGCGGCCGCCCGCGGCCTGGGAAAAGCCTGCGGCATCCTGCTGCCCGATACGAATCTTGTCCCCGCCCTCCGGGCAATCGGCTACACCTTCATCGCCGTCGGCTCCGACAGCGGCCTCCTGACCAGGCATTTTCGGGAAAATCTCGCCGCCATGCGTTCCCCGCTGGCCAGCGCCGGGGCGCCGGCGCGTAACAGCGCGTAATTCCAATTCCAGGGAAACGCTGATTTATTCCGTTTGGACTGCGTTGCTCAAGCGGTTTAACTTTGAAAAGTTGGACCGCTCTATGTTCAGGCCGGCGGCTCCGTGGCGCCGATGGCCTCCAGCTCGAAGGGGGTTTCCTGGTAGACAAAGAAGTTCAGCCAGTTGGAAAAAAAGAGATTGGCATGGGCGCGCCAGGTGACTATGGGGGGCCTGGCCGGGTCGTCATCGGGGAAATAATTGGCCGGCAGGGCGATATCCAGCCCTTTTTCCCTGTCCCGGAAGTATTCCCTGGCCAGGGTATCGGCGTCATATTCCAGGTGCCCGGTGATGAAGAACTGCCGGTGGCGTCTGGCCTTGAGAACAGCCACGCCGGCCTGTCCGGATTCCGCCAGGATTTCCAGTTCAGGAACGGCGGCCACGTCTTCGCGCCGCAGCCCGGAATGGCGGGAGTGCGGGCAGTGGAACACATCGTCGAAGCCCCGGAACAGCTTGGTCAGCCGGCGGTTGATGGTATGCTCGAAGACCCCGAACATCTTGCCGGGCAGATCCACCTTGGGCACCCCGTAATGGTGGTAAAGGGCCGCCTGGGCGCCCCAGCACAGGTGCAGGGTCGAAAACACATGGGTCAGGCTGTAGTCCATGATGTCCGCCAGTTCCCCCCAGTAGTCCACCTCTTCAAAGGGCAGCTTTTCCACCGGGGCGCCGGTGATGATCATTCCGTCGAACTTCCGCCCGCGCACGGCGTTGAAGGTGCTGTAGAAACGCTCCAGGTGATTCTCCGACGTATTGCGGGAGAAGTGGTTTTCCGCCCGGATCAGGGTGATGTCCACCTGCACCGGGGTGTTGCCCAAAAGGCGCAACAGTTGAAGCTCTGTGGCGATTTTAGTGGGCATGAGATTGACAATGGCGATTTGCAGCGGCCGGATATCCTGAGATTCGGCCCGATCCTTGGTCATGACAAAAATGCGTTCCTGTTCCAGGGCGGAACGGGCCGGCAGATCCGCCGGAATGTTGATGGGCATGTCGGGTCCACTCCTTAAGAGCGCTTTGAGATTATGCTTCAAGCTGTAGCGGGCGGGTGGGCATAGCCCCAATAAGTCAGTCCGTCCTTAAAGCTGATTCGGATTCAGCGGCGCAGGCGGCTGCCGCCGCCAGACGGCCATATATTCCTGGTTGCCCTTCGGACCCTTGAGGGCCGCGGGAACTACGCCTATGGCCTCCAGGGGCAGCTCTCCGCGCGCAAAGTCCAGCACCTTGTCCACAGCGGCCTGGCGCAGTTCCGGGTCGCGCACCACTCCCCCGCGGGCGCCGCCGGGCCCGGTCTCGAACTGCGGCTTGATCAGGGCCGCCACCAGGCCGCCCGGCTTCAGCCAGCGCAGACAGGGCGGCAGGATCAGGGTCAGGGAGATGAAGGAGACATCCGCCGTCACCACGTCCACAGGCTCGGGAATAAGGGCTTCCGGGGCCAGTCGCAGATTCACCCCCTCCAGGCAGATTACCCGGCCGTCGCCGCGCAGGCGCTCGTGCAACTGGGCTCTGCCCACGTCCACGGCGTAGACCCGCCGCGCTCCCCGCTGGAGCAGACAGTCCGTGAAGCCTCCGGTGGAGGCCCCGGCATCCAGAGCCACAAGGCCCGCCACATCCAGGGAAAAATACTCCAGGGCAGTCAGCAGCTTGTAGGCCCCCCGGCTGACAAAAGGCTCCTTGGCCAGCAAAAGCAAGGGGGCGTCCGGGGCAATCATCCGGCCGGGCTTGTCCACAAGAAGAGGTTCCCCCCGTCCGCCGTCCAGGAAAAGACGCCCGGCCATGATCAGGCGCCTGGCCTGTTCCCGGCTTTCCGCCAGTCCCAGTTCATGGGCCACCTGATCCGCCCGCTCCTTTTTTTTCATAGCGGCCACTCATACACCGGAACACCGAGGGCGTAAAGGTCCCGGCGCCGGCCCGCCCGGGCGGATTTTTCCTGTTCCCTCTTGTCAAGGAGCGCCGATAAAGATATGAAGTTCCCCTTGCAAGGGGCTGGACGCCCCCACAACCACGAGGCCCGCCATGAAAGACTCCATCCATCCCCGCGCCTTTCAGGCCAGGATCACCTGCGCCTGCGGCTATGAAAGCGAAGCTTTGTCCACCCGGGGGGAAAAGGTGCATGTGGAAATCTGTTCCCATTGCCATCCCTTCTATACCGGCAAGCAGCGCTTTGTGGACACTGCCGGACGCATTGACCGCTTCCGGAAAAAATACGCCAACGTCCGGAAATAGCATGGCTGGCCGGCCCGGTTTTTCCGCCGCGCGCCTGCTGCCCAAAATCCCGGCCCTGGCCCGGGAAAGTCTGGCTGTGGGCGGCCAGGCCGTTATGGAAGGCATCATGATGCGCAACGGCGATCGCCTGTCCCTGGCCGTGCGCCAGGCCGGGTCCGGGATCATCGCCGTCAGCCTTCCCTGGAGCGTCCTGTTCCGGAGTTCCCTGGCCCGGCGCCGCTGGATCCGCGGCTTCCCCATACTTCTGGAAACCATGGTCAACGGCATCAAGGCCCTGAACCTCTCCGCCGAACTGGCGGCCGAGGCAGAAGGCGAAAAGCTCCGGCCCTGGCAGATCGCCGTCACCCTCATCCTGGCCGTCGGCCTGGCCTTGCTCCTCTTTGTCGTAACCCCCCACCTGCTGGCCCTCCTGCTGGGAGTCTTCGCCCTTGCCGGCGGCGTGGAGGGACTGTCCTTCCATCTCTGGGACGGATTGATCAAATTCGCCGTTTTCATCGGATACATCGCCGCCATCTCCCGCCTGCCCGACATCCGGCGCGTCTTCCAATACCACGGGGCCGAACACAAGACCATCGCCGCCTTTGAACACGGCGAGGATCCCGTGTCCGCGCCGGCCGCCGCCAAATACAGCCGCCTGCACCCCCGCTGCGGCACCACCTTTCTCCTCTTCGTTCTCTCCCTGTCCATCTTCCTGCATGCCCTCACTCTGCCCGCCCTGCTCCTGGTCTGGCATCCGGACAGCCCTTTCCTCAAGCACGGAATTCTGCTCCTGCTCAAGCTCCTGCTGCTGATCCCCATCAGTTCCCTGTCCTATGAACTCCTCAGCTATTCCGCCAGACTGGCGAACAGCCCCCTGGGCCGCATCCTTACCGCTCCCGGCTTGCTCCTGCAAATTCTCACCACCCGCGAACCCGACCGGGATCAGTTGGAAGTCGGCCTTGTGGCTCTGCGCGAAGCTCTGGGCGACAGCTCTTCCGTCACCTTCCTCACCCCCGCCTACACCCGGCAGGAAGCGGACTGATGCTCTCCCGGCTGGAAGATCTGGAACAGCGCTTTGAAGACCTGGAACGGCAGCTCTCCCGGCGGGACGTTCTGGATGATCAGGCCCGCTACCGCAAGCTGACCAAGGCCCATGCCGAACTCAGGGAGGTTGTGGATCTTTTCCGTCAATACAAGGCGATCCTGGATGGCCGGGAAGAAAACCGCGAACTGCTGGCCGACGGGGACGCCGGCATACGCGCCCTGGCCCAGGAGGAAGACAGGAGGCTGGAGACCCTGGCCAGGGAGCTGGAAGGCCGTCTCACCCTTCTGCTGCTGCCCCGGGATCCTCTGGATGATAAGAACATCATTCTGGAAATCCGCGCCGGCACCGGCGGGGAAGAGGCCGCCCTGTTCGCCGCCGATCTCTTCCGCCTCTATGTCCGTTATGCCGAAGGCAGGGGCTGGAAGGTGGAAATTCTCTCCGCCAGCCCCTCCGACAGCGGCGGCTACAAGGAAATCATCGCCCTCATTGAGGGCGCCGGGGTCTACAGCCTTCTGAAGTACGAGGCCGGGACCCACCGCGTGCAGCGCGTCCCGGTTACAGAATCCCAGGGCCGCATCCACACCTCGGCCGCCACTGTGGCCATCATGCCCGAGGCGGAGGAAGCCGATGTGGACATCAAGCCCGGCGATTTGCGCTTTGACGTCTACCGCTCCTCCGGGCCTGGCGGGCAGTCCGTCAATACCACCGACTCCGCCGTGCGCGTCACCCATATCCCCACGGGCATCACGGTCACCTGCCAGGATGAGAAGTCCCAGCACAAGAACAAGGCCCAGGCCCTGAAGGTTCTCTATTCCCGCCTTCTTCAGGCGGAACGGGACCGCCTGCACGCCATCAGCGCCGAAAACCGCCGCCTGCAGGTGGGCTCCGGCGACCGCTCCGAACGCATACGCACCTACAACTTCCCCCAGGGCCGCGTGACCGACCACAGGGTCAATCTCACCCTGTACAAACTGGATGCCGTGCTGCAAGGCGATATTCAGGAATTTATCGATACCCTGGCCGCCGCAGCCAGAACCGACGCTCTGAAGGCCCAGGCGGACTTTTAGGGTAATGCCAAGATTAAGGAAGCACTGATTAAATGGATTTCGGAAACGCTGAGTTTTTGCGTTTGGCAAGGCGCGAGTTCTTTTTGCAGAGGGGCTGGACTCTTCCGTCCCGCCCCTCTGCAAAAAGAACGGGCAACGCAGTGCAAACGGAATAAATCAGCGTTTCCTTAAATTGCTCCGGCGGCCAGGGACACGGGATGGAAACAAGGGATATCCGCCGCCAAGTCCGTTCCCTCGCCCGGGACTTCGCCCGGGCCGGGGTGGACTCCCCCCGGCTTTCGGCGGAACTGATCCTGGCCACCGCTCTGGGCATGGATCGCCAGGACCTGCTGCGCGAACTCCTCCTCCGTCCGGAACGGCCGCTCTCCCCCGCAGAGGAATCCCTGCTGCGCCGCCTTGCCGCGCGGCGGGCGGCGGGCGAGCCGGCGGCCTATATCACGGGGCGCCGGGAGTTTTTCGGACGCGATTTCCTGGTAACTCCCGCCGTGCTCATCCCCAGGCCGGAAACGGAACTTTTGGTGGAAACCGCCCTGGCCGGATCCGCCCGGCAGGGAGTTCTGGCGGATTTCGGCACCGGCAGCGGCTGCATAGTTCTGTCCCTGGCTCTGGAGATGCCCGGCTGGCGCTGCCTGGGCCTGGACAGGAGCCGGGAGGCCCTGGCCGTGGCCCGCGCCAACGCCGCCGCCCTGGGGGCGGCAAGAGCGGTCTTTGTCCTGGCGGATTTTTCCCGGCCGCCCCTGTTGCCCCGCTCCCTGGACCTCCTGGCGGGCAACCCCCCGTATGTCAGCGGGGCGGAATACCGGCGTCTGAGCCGCGAGATCCGGAACTTTGAGCCCAGAGCCGCCCTGGTTCCGGGCGGGGATGAGGCCGGCGGCCAGGAAGCCCTGGACGCCATCATGGATCAGGCGGCCCTTTTCCTCCGGCCGGGAGGACGCCTGCTTCTGGAAATCGGCCAGACGCAGGAAAGAGAGGCTCTTGCCCGCCTGCGCCCGGAAGATTGGGCCAAGGCCGAGGTGCTGCGCGATCTTGCCGGGCGGCCCCGCCTTCTTGCGGCCGCAAGAAGGTGATTCCCGTTCTCCGCTGGGGTCGGGGGGCCGCGGGCTCTTGTATGAAAAAAACAACAGATGCTGAAAAACAACAGCAGCCAGCCGCCAGGGAAAGGGAAAAGCTAAGTATACCAGGGGGGAAAATGTATGAAGATTGTGGCATGTTTTTTGCTATACAGTGGGGGCGCATTTTTCTGGCGCTTACTTGCAAAAGTAAGGGCTACAAAAACCCAAATGATTTTGCGCCGCCGCAGGCGGCGTTTTAAAATCAAAATATTTCAGGAGCCGGAAAATGCTTCCGGCTCAAGTTGATAATGAGGTCCGGAGGAACGGCATGCAGCAGACAACCATCAGACGGCGCGTGCAGTGCGCCGGCATCGGCCTGCACAGCGGGGAAAGCGTCCGTCTTGTTCTGCGGCCGGCCGCTGTGGACACGGGCATCCTCTTTCATGCCAAAACCGCCGGCAGGGCGCGGACCATCATCCCTTGCCCGGAGGCCGTGGACGCCTCCGGCCTTGCCTCCACTCTGGTCCGGGACGGCGTGTCCGTGGGCACGGTGGAACACCTGCTGGCCGCCCTGCGAGGTCTGGGCATCGACAACATCCATGTGGACATTGAGGGTGGGGAGGCGCCCATTCTGGACGGCAGCGCCGCTCCCTTCGCGGACCTGCTGGAGGAAGCCGGCCTGTGGCCCCAGGGCGCGCCGCGCCGGGTCTTCCGCCTGACCCGCCCTTTCAGCTTGGCGCGCGGCGGGAAATCCATCACGGCCGTCCCCGGTCCAGGTTTCCTGGTGGACTACAGCATTGACTTTCCCCGCACCTGCATCGGCCGGCAGCGTCTGGTTCTGGACCTGACTCCGGAAACTTTCCGTCAGGTGGCCGGCGCCCGCACCTTCGGCTTCGCCCGCGAAGTGGAAGCCCTGCGCGCGCGCGGACTGGCCCGCGGCGGCAGTCTGGACAACGCCGTCGTCCTCAATGACGAGGGCGTGCTGAATCCGGAAGGGCTGCGCGCCCCGGATGAATTCGTCCGCCACAAGATTCTGGATTTCATAGGCGATATGGCCGTGCTGCCTTTCCCTCTGACGGGCCGCTTCACTGTGGTCTGTTCCGGTCACAGCCTGAACAACGAATTTCTCCGCCTGGCTCTGCGCGAGCGGGCCGTGGCTCCCTCCGCGCAGGCCGTCTCCGCTTCCGGCCGCCGTCTCCCCTCCCCTCCCCTTCTGCCGGTGCCGGCCTGCGCCGGCTGAATCCGGCGGATTCTGCCTTCCCGCCAGCCAGTTTATTTGCGTTGTTGAGCGCCGCAGCGGCGTGATCCAGAGTAAAGGGTTTATCGCCGGCGGCGGGGAAATGGCTATTTTTCTCTTGCTTTTTGCCCAAAGTGAACGTAATAGCATTTCTTCATTGCCGGCGTAGCTCAACTGGCAGAGCAGCTGATTTGTAATCAGCAGGTTGCGGGTTCGAGTCCCATCGCCGGCTCCACAGTGTGGTGGGGTTCCCGAGCGGCCAAAGGGAACAGACTGTAAATCTGTCGTCGTACGACTTCGGTGGTTCGAATCCACCCCCCACCACCATGTGGAGCTGACTTAGGGCATTTTTATTTTGAAACGCCACCTTCGGCGCTTAAGGGTGGAACACGGTTTCGCCTATGTGTGGAGGGGCGGGCGGCGGGAGTCCGCTTTCGCTGCCAGAGCAATTTCAAAGTGAAATTGCTCCAGGCTGTAGGAGACGGAAAGACCGTCGGGGAACTACGGCGAGCAGGCGGGAATAGCTCAATGGCTAGAGCATCAGCCTTCCAAGCTGAGGGTTGCGAGTTCGAGTCTCGTTTCCCGCTCCACACGCCTTCCTTGGCCCTCCACCCCTCACAGCAACGCGTGCCGGGAACGCCCACGTAGCTCAGTCGGCAGAGCGCGTCCTTGGTAAGGACGAGGTCAGCAGTTCAATCCTGCTCGTGGGCTCCACGGGTGTTTTTCCGGAAAACGCCCGGTCATCAAGAAACAACCAAAGGGACCACGAAAACCGGTCAGGGAGCAAGTATGGGCAAGGAAAAATTTGAACGCACCAAGCCGCATGTGAACATCGGCACCATCGGCCACATCGACCACGGCAAGACCACGCTGACCGCCGCCATCACAAAGATCGCGGGACTCCGGGGCAAGGGCAAATACGTGGCCTACGACGAAATTGACAAGGCCCCGGAGGAAAAGGAGCGCGGCATCACCATCGCCACCGCCCACGTGGAGTACGAAACGGACAAACGGCATTACGCCCATGTGGACTGCCCCGGCCACGCCGACTATATCAAAAACATGATTACCGGCGCGGCCCAGATGGATGGCGCCATCATTGTGGTGGCCGCCACCGACGGCCCCATGCCCCAGACCCGCGAGCACATTCTTCTGGCCCGCCAGGTGGGCGTGCCCTATCTGGTGGTCTTTCTGAACAAGTGCGACATGGTGGACGACGCGGAACTGCTGGAGCTGGTGGAGCTGGAAGTGCGCGAACTGCTCTCCTCCTACGGCTTCCCGGGCGACGATGTGCCGGTGATCCGCGGCTCCGCCTTAAAAGCCCTGGAGACGGAAAAGGCGGATTCTGAAGAGGCCAAATGCATTCTGGAATTGCTGGAGGCCTGCGACTCCTACATCCCCGAGCCGCAGCGCGACATAGACAAGCCATTTCTCATGCCCATTGAGGATGTCTTTTCCATCTCCGGCCGCGGCACCGTGGTCACCGGCAGGGTGGAGCGCGGAGTTATCAAGGTGGGAGAGGAAGTGGAAATCGTGGGCATCCGCGATACCGCCAAGACCACCTGCACCGGAGTGGAAATGTTCCGCAAGCTTCTGGATCAGGGACAGGCCGGGGACAACATCGGCGCCCTGCTGCGCGGCATTAAGCGCGATGAGGTGGAACGCGGGCAGGTGCTGGCCGCTCCCAAGTCCATAACCCCTCACCGCAAGTTCAAGGCGGAGGTCTATGTCCTGTCCAAGGAGGAAGGCGGCCGCCATACCCCGTTCTTCTCCGGCTACCGTCCGCAGTTCTACTTCCGCACCACGGACGTGACCGGCATCATCGCCTTGCAGGAAGGCGTGGAAATGGTCATCCCCGGCGACAACGCCACCTTTAATGTGGAACTCATCGCCCCCATCGCCATGGAGCAGGGCCTGCGTTTCGCCATACGCGAGGGCGGCCGCACCGTGGGCGCGGGAGTTGTTTCCGAAATCACGGAGTAAGACATGCGCATAAACATTCTGCTTGCCTGCACGGAGTGCAAACGGCGCAATTACGCCACAAGCAAGAACAAGAAAAATACCACCGGGCGCCTGGAGCTGAAAAAATATTGTCCCTGGGACAAAAAAATGACGCTTCACCGCGAAACACGGTAACGGTTTTCGTCTTCCCTGTCCTCCTGGACAGGGGGCGGATGCAGGGCAGTAGCTCCAATTGGTAGAGCGCCGGTCTCCAAAACCGGATGATGGGGGTTCGAATCCCTCCTGCCCTGCCATTCCTTTGCCGGCGGCTGGGCGCCTCCGGCCGGAGTGGCCCGCGGGCGCTTCGCCCGCTCCCCAGAGAGGGGGCGAAGCGGGGAAAAACAGCGGTTGTCCGCTTTCATGCTCAACTAAGGGTACGCCATGACCACCAAGCAGACCAAACAGGAGAGACAGGAAAAGGGCGCGGGCAAACCGGCGGCTTCCGCGGCCCCTGCGGCCGGCCCTTCCAGAATCGCCTCCCTGATCCGCTACCTGGAAGATGCCCGCAACGAGCTGGGCAAGGTTTCCTGGCCCACGCTGAAGGAGGTGCGGGTGACCTCCATTGCCGTGTTCGTTCTGGTGGTTCTCATGTCCATCTTCCTCGGCCTTGCGGACTTTGTCTTTGCCAGCCTGATGGATGTCGTCCTTACCCGGGGAGGCAGATAGAATGAGCGAGGTGACTCCGCAGGAAATCCCCCGGGCGCGCTGGTACATTGTCCACACCTATTCCGGGTTTGAAAACCGGGTGGAGCAGACCATCCGGGAAATGATGCGCACCGCTCAGGACGGCGGCCTTATTGAAGAGGTGATCATTCCCACGGAAAAGGTCATTGAGCTGGTGCACGGCGAAAAAAAGACCTTTACCCGCAAGTTCTATCCCGGCTATGTGATGCTCCGTATGGTGATGACGGACGATTCCTGGCACCTGATCCAGTCCATCCCCAAGGTTACCGGCTTTGTGGGGGGAAAGAACCGTCCCACTCCCATGCGCGACAGCGAGGCCGAGCGCATCCTTGCCCTTATGGAAACCCGCCAGGAGCAGCCCCGGCCCAAGTTCAACTTTGAGCGGGGAGACGAGGTGCGCGTTATTGACGGCCCCTTCGGCGGTTTCAACGGCGTTGTGGAGGATGTGAATTTCGACAAGGGCAAACTGCGCGTTTCCGTCTCCATTTTTGGCCGGCAGACCCCGGTGGAGTTGGATTTCGTTCAGGTTTCCAAGGGATAATCAAGAAGCCCCGCGTCCGGCATGCCGTCCGGCGAGGTCCGGGTAAGAAGGAATACGCTCATGGCCAAAAAGGAAGTCGCCAAAATCAAGCTGCAGATCCCCGGCGGAGTGGCCAACCCCTCCCCCCCCGTGGGGCCGGCTCTGGGCCAGCACGGCCTGAATATCATGGAGTTCTGCAAGGCGTTCAACGCCCGGACGGCCGAGCAAAAGGGCACCATCATCCCGGTGATTATCACCGTGTACCATGACCGCTCTTTTTCCTTCGTCACGAAGACGCCGCCGGCTCCTGTCCTCCTGCTCAAGAGCGCCAAGATAGAAAAAGGGTCCGGGGAGCCCAACAGAAACAAGGTCGGAGTTGTCACCATGCAGCAGGTGGAAGAGATCGCGGCCCTCAAGATGCCGGATCTGACGGCCAGGGATCTGGAGGCGGCCAAGCGCTCCATCCTTGGCACCGCGCGCAGTATGGGCCTGGAAGTGAAATAGCGGTTCATGGTTTGGAGTATTTTCAGAATTAAAATGCTCCAGGCGGCAGAAGATTCCAACGAGGAAGGATCAGGTACGCCATGCCCAAACATGGGAAAAAATTTCGTAACGCCCTGGCGGGCGTGGACGAGCAACAGAGATACACTGTGGAGGACGCCGTAGCCAAATCCCTGGCCGCGGCCTTTGCCAAGTTCGACGAAACTGTGGATGTGGCCGTGGGCCTTGGGGTTGATCCCAAATACTCCGATCAGATGGTGCGCGGCGCCTGCCCCCTGCCGCACGGCCTGGGTAAGACCGTCCGTGTGGCTGTGTTCTGCAAGGGAGACAAGGAGGCGGAAGCCAAGGCCGCCGGGGCCGATGTGGTGGGGGCCGAGGATCTGGTGGCCAAAATCAAGGAAGGAACTCTGGATTTTGACGCCGCCATCGCCACCCCGGACACCATGGCTCTGGTGGGCCAGGTGGGCCGCATCCTCGGCCCGCGCGGGCTGATGCCCAATGCCAAGACAGGAACCGTCACCTTTGACGTGGCCGCGGCCGTCCGGGAAATCAAGGCCGGACGGGTGGAATTCAAGGTTGATAAGGCCGGGGTGCTGCATGCTCCCTTGGGCAAGGTCTCCTTCGGCCCGGAAAAAATCCTGGAAAACCTGCGGGCCTTGCTGAGCGAGGTCAGCCGTCTCAAACCTTCCGCCGCCAAGGGCGCCTATATGCGGACTATGGCGGTTTCCACCACCATGGGGCCCGGCTTCCGTATTGACCCCACCCTGGTACGCAAATTCATTGAGGGCGGTTCCTGACCGCCCCGGCGGCGGATCCTCCTTGTGGATATGGCGGCGGGTCCGCCCGCCGTTGGCTGAGGCCTGGAAAATTCGAGTCATAGACAGCGGGCGCGGTTTTGCCGGCAAGCCCCGCCGAGACTTAGAGCATTTTGATTTTGAAACGTTTCCTTGGGCGCTTTAGGGCGAAACGCGGTTTCGCCGATGCCTGGAGGGGCGGGCGGCGGAGTCGCGCTTTCGCCGCCAGGGCAATTTTAAGGTGAAATTGCTCTGACTTTGGCTTGATTTTCCACCCGCACTTGCAAAACTCTGAGGAGAGTCGCGTGAACAGATCAGAAAAAGCCGCTGTAGTCGCAAAGATCCGGGCCGGAGCTGAGCGCGCCGTCATAGCGGTGGTCGCCGACTTCAAGGGTATGCCGGTGGAAGAAATGACCCGTCTGCGGGGAAAGCTTCGCAACAGCGGCGCCGAGCTGCTGGTGGTGAAGAACACCCTGGCCCGCATCGCCTTTACGGGCGGGCCCCACGAAGTCATTAAGGATCACTTCCGCGAAAACTGCGCCATTGCCCTTGGGCTGCACGACCCCGTAGCCGCCGCCAAGGCGATGACGGACTTCGCCAAAACCAGCAAGACCCTCGTGTTGCGCCACGGGAGCCTGGACGGCAGATTCCTTGCCGCCGAACAATTGGAAGCCCTGGCCAGGCTGCCCGGCAAAAAGGAACTGCTGGCCCAGACTTTGGGCACCCTGAACGCGGTGCCCACCGGCTTTGTCTCGCTGCTGGCCAACGTAATTCGCGGAATGTTGTATGCCCTTAAAGCCATTGAAGAAAAAAAGGCCGCCTGACCCAGGCCGGAAACCGCAAGGAGAACATCCATGTCTGTGAGCAAAGAACAAGTTGTTGACTTTATCGCCAACATGACCGTGCTGGAACTTTCCGAATTCATTAAGGAGCTTGAAGAAAAATTCGGGGTTTC
>JAISMK010000092.1 GCA_031276785.1 Desulfovibrio sp.
GCCTTGCCGCCCCTGTTCTTTGCATGGCCGCGCATCCTGCCCGCGCTCAGGCCAATGCCTGACGGGCATTCCCCCTTCAAGTGTCCTGCGCTTGCTGGAGAAAGAGTTTTGCTGATTTCCGCGGAAACAGGCAGACATCGGCCGTGTTTCCGGTACGCCGCGACAGGATGTCGCGGCGACGGAATATTTCTACGGCGCTTGTCAGGCCCGGCAAGAAGGGTATAATGGGAAAAGCCAGAGGGAAGGGCGCCGTCGTCCCCCGGCAGGCCGGCAAAACCGCGCTTTTGCCGGCCTGCCTTGAAAAAGTCCGGAACGGACTTTTTCAACATCCTGCCAGATCCGGCACGGAGGCGTAAGCGCAATTTATTCGCGCTGGCAAACGCGGGATCTGACGGAAGGCATCCGCTTTCGCCGCCAGAGCAATTTCAGAGTTGAATTGCTCTAAAAAGTTTGTTTCTAACGCATATCTCAGCGTATGAACAGGAGATCCAAGCCATGCGACACCTGCTGCCCCCCCAGGGCTTTTCCTTGCTTTCCATAGTTCTGATTACCGCTTTGATCCTGCCCGCCGGCTGCGCTTCGCGCGGCGGCCGCACCTATGGCGATGCTGAGGTGCGCAAGGTGCAGACGGTCCAGTACGGGACTGTTCTGGATGTAACAGAGGTAATGGTGGAGGAGGATCCATCCTTTATCGGCCCGGCCATCGGCGGCGCGACCGGCGGCGTTTTGGGCAGTCTCCTCGGGCGAGGAACGGGCAGAACGCTGTTCATTATCGGCGGCGCGGCTCTGGGCGCCTTGATGGGCGCCGCCGGGGAGGCCGGCATGCGCCGCTATCCGGCCGTCCAACTTACGGTCGAATTGGAGAACGGGCAGACTCTGGTGGTTGTCCAGGGCAACGATGAGGTTTTTGTCAAGGGCGACCCGGTGCGCCTGCTGCAAAGCGGCGATGGCTCGGCCCGGGTTCAGCACCGCTGATGTACGGCCTTGTCTGGTTGCTCCGCCCCTCCGCGTTTTCACTTCGCCGGAGGGAGGGGCTTTGTTTCCCATTTTTCCCCCAATACCGGCCGCTTGCGCGGCCCTTTTCCCACGGAGGATACCATGCTGAACCCGCAGGAATGCATTCTCTACAGCGGCGGGGCTGCCGGTGCGGAGGCCTTTTTCGGCTCTCAGGCGGAACTCCACGGCCTGCAAGAAGTCAATTTCAGCTTTGAGGGGCATCAGACGGAGCGGCAGCGCGGCCTGCGCATGCTGACCACGGAAGAGCTGGCCCTCAAGGACGTCAGTCTGACCTATGTTTCCCGTCTCATGAACCGCCAGTATACGCGGGCGCCCTTGTTCCGCAAGGTCTTGCAGTCCATCTGCTGGCAGGTGAACAGCGGGGGGGAGGTTTTTGTCGTGGGCTCCATCCTGCCGGACGGCACGGCCAAAGGCGGCACCGGCTGGGGCGCGGAATACGCCAAAATCTGCAACAAACCTCTCTGGATCTTCGACCAGGGGAAAAACGGCTGGTTTTTCTGGGATAAGAAGGAATGGGCGCCGGATCCCTCGCCCGTTATTTCCGCGCGTCATTTCTGCGCCAGCGGTACCCGTTTTTTAGAGGATACCGGCAGGGCCGCGGTGGAAACCCTTTTTGCCCGTTCCTTCCGTCCGTGATGCGCAGGCGCTGCCAAAGGCCTTCATACCTTGCGCGGCAAGGCGCGCCGGTATTGAAATGACGGCATCCTTTTTCCGGAAAGGGCGAAGATTTCCGGGAACGGCTCTGGAGTCCGGGGGCGTTGCGGCCTTGCTCGCCTTCCTGATCTGGGGCTGCCTGCCCCTGTACTGGAAGACTCTGGACAGGATGCCCCCCCTGGAGATCCTTTGCCACCGTGTGTTCTGGTCCTTTTGGACCATGCTGCCGGTTATCCTGTGTACCGGCAGATTGGGGCACATCATGGTCATCCTCGGATCCCGGGCCAGGCTTCTCCCTCTGGCGGCGAGCAGCCTGGTCCTGTCCGGCAACTGGTTGTTGTTTATCTGGGCTGTGAATTCCGGCAGGGTGCTGGAAACCAGTCTGGGGTATTTTATCAATCCCCTGCTCAATATCCTGCTGGGCATGATTCTGTTTCGGGAGCGCCTCCGCCCCGCCGCCTGGGTTGCCGTGGCCCTTGCAGCCGCCGGGGTGGGCAGCCAGATTATTTCTCTGGGGCATCTGCCTTGGACAGCCCTTTCTCTGGGGGGGTCCTTCGCCCTCTATGGGCTGATCCGTAAGATGGCTCCGGTGGAGGCCCTGCCGGGGCTGTTCATGGAAACTCTTCTGATCCTGCCTGCCGCCCTGGCCTGGCTGCTTTGGGAAGGATCCAAGGGGACGGGCGTTACGTTTGCGGCGGATCCTTCCTTTCTTCTCCTGCTCGCGGCTTCGGGCCCTCTGACCGCTCTGCCTCTGTTTCTCTTCGCCTTCGGGGTTCGCCGCCTGCGCATGACATCTCTGGGGCTTTTGCAGTATGTTTCTCCCACTATGACATTTTTTCAAGGCGTCTTCCTTTTCGGTGAGCCTTTTTCCCTGTCCTCGCTACTTACTTTTTCCTGCATCTGGGCTGCCCTTGCCCTCTATTCCTGGGATTCGCTCGGAAAAGGGCGTACGGCGGCGCAAAGGACGTGAAAGACCATGGGCTGGGGGGAACTGACCGCGCTGATGACGGCCGTCGTTTGGGCTATTTCCAGCCAGATCAACGGCTCCATCGGGCGCCGGGTGGGCGCGGTGAGTGTTTCCTTGCTGCGCATGCCCTTTCAGACCCTGTTTCTGGCCCTGGCCTGCGGCGTGGCCGGAGGGGGAGCTTCCTTCGGCCCGCAACCCGTTGTGTTCATTTTTCTCTCAGGCCTGACCGGAGTTACTCTGGGAGATCTGCTCCTGTACAAGGCCATTGTTATTTTGGGAACACGGGCCGGCATTCTGCTGCAATCGCTCAGCACCAGTTGCACAGCCTTGTTCGGTCTGCTTTTTCTGGGAGAGCCCCTTACTCTGCAACTGGCCACGGGAATCTTTCTGGCGACCATGGGCGTGGGCATTGCCGTAACCGCGGGCCTGGAGCGTTCCACGCCGCCCGGCCAGCCCCCTCTGACCAGGCGGGAGATACGCAGGGGCATCTGCTTCGGACTGGCTGGCGCCGCCTTCCTGGCCCTCAGCTTCATAACCTTGCGGGCCGGCATGCAGGGGGATATGGATCCATACTGGGGGGCGTTTCTGCGCGCTCTTTTGGGAGGGGGGCTTCTCTGGCTGGCCGGGCTGCCCGGACATTGGTCCCAGGCGGCCGTGCGCAGTTGCCGGGCCAGCCCGTTCATTGCGCTCCTGCTCTGCCTGTCCTGCCTCCTGGGCGCTCTGGGCATGTGGGGCGCCTGTGAGTCCATGCGTCTTATTCCCGCGGGAATTGCCGCCACCATCATGGGCCTGCAACCCGTCTGGGTGATCGTTACCGCCTCCTTGTGGGAACGCTCTTTGCCTTCCCTGCGTATCGTCCTCGGAGCCGGGGTCGCTTTTGGCGGTACCGCCCTGGTCTGCCTGAGATAGGGCAAGTTCGCTTTTAGAGCATTTTGCTTT
>JAISMK010000132.1 GCA_031276785.1 Desulfovibrio sp.
AGCACTGATTCAATGGATTTCGGAAACGCTGAGTTTTTTCGTTTGGCAAGGCGCGAGTTCTTTTTGCAGAGGGGCTGGACTCTTCCGTCCTGCCCCTCTGCAAAAAGAATAAGCAACGCAGTCCAAACGGAATAAATCAGCGTTTCCCTAAGAATCGGAATAATAGCGGGAATCAGGCCAGCGCCTCCTCCAGAGCCACGGCAAAGGCTTCCAGATCCTCCCGCTCAATGTTCAGAGGCGGCAGCAGGCGCAGCACCCTCTCCTGGGTCAGGTTGAGGATGAACCCCTTTTCCAGCAGAGCGGCCCAGACCTCGCCGCCCGGCCCGGCCAGCTCTATGCCGATCATCAGGCCCAGGCCGCGCACCTCCGCAATGGTCCCGGGGCGCGCCCGGCCCACGGCGCGGAAACGTTCCCCGGCCCAGGCGCCCAGTTCTCCGGCCCGTTCAGCGAGCCGGTCGCGGGCGATGATCTCCAGCACCTTGGCCGCGGCCGTAGCAACCAGGGCGCCGCCGCCAAAGGTGGTGGCGTGGCTGCCGGCAACGAAGCCGCCGGCAACTCCGTCCGTGCCCAGCATGGCGCCCATGGGCAGGCCGCCCGCCAGGGCCTTGGCCACAGTCACAATGTCCGGAGACAGGCCGAAATGCTGGAAGGCCCACCATTTGCCGGTCCGGCCAAGGCCACTCTGCACCTCATCCACCAGCAGGAGCGCCCCGCTCCTGCGGCAGATTTCCTGCACCGCGGCGGCAAAGGCGGGCGTTGCCGGGCGTATGCCGCCCTCGCCCTGGACTATTTCCAGAAGAACGCCGGCGGTCGCGGGACTGACAGCGGCTTCCAGAGCCGCCGGATCCCCCCAGGGGATCTGCCGGAAACCGCCGGGCAGGGGCGCAAATCCGTCGCTGAAGCGGGGATGCCCGGTGGCGGCCAGGGTGGCCAGAGTCCGGCCGTGGAAGGCTCCCTGAAAGGTGATGATCTCCTGAGCGTCCCTCCCCCGAACCCGCTGCTGGTAGCGCCGGGCCAGCTTGATGGCCGCTTCGTTGGCCTCCGCCCCTGAATTGCAGAAAAAAACCTTGCCCAAATGGGGGGCCGTGTCCAGGAGCGCCCTGGCCAGGACAAGCTGTTCCTTCTGGTAGAACAGGTTGCTGACGTGCACCAGCCTCCCGGCCTGACGGATCACGGACTCGGTCACCTCCGGGTGGCAATGTCCCAGAGCGTCCACGGCAATGCCAGCCAGCAGGTCCACATACTCCCTGCCGGCGTAATCCCAGAGACGCGCGCCCTGTCCCCGGGCCACAGCCACGGGGTAACGCCCGTAAGTCCGGAAGAGCAGGGCTTCTTCCTCCTGCCGCAATTTTTCAAAAGAGATATCCGTCATGGCTGCCTCCCGGAAAAAATCCGCTTGCGCTTGCGCCTGTGGGCGCTAGCCTCTGCCCGTATGGCCGAAGCCTCCACCCCCCCTTTCCGTCGCGCCCAAGCGGGGAATCTCCCGGAACACCGGCTGCAGGAAGGGCAGAAAGGCCAGTTGGGCAATTCTCTCCCCCGGCTGAACCTTATAGGTTTCCCGGCCCGTGTTCAAGAGAGGGACCCGGATTTCCCCTCTGTAGTCCGGGTCAATCACTCCAACTCCCTGAGCCACGGCAATGCCCCGGAGGCCGCCCAGGCCGCTGCGGGAAAAAACAAAGCCGGCAATGCCCGGCTGCCGCGGTTCAATGCCGATGCCAGATCCGATGACGCGGCGTTCGCCGGGGGGAATGGCTTCCTCCACTTCCAGACAGGCCCTTAGATCCACGCCCACAGACCCCGGCGTCGCCCGGACCAGGCCGTCCGGAGCATAGTACCGGGCCGAGCGTCCGAAAAATTGAAAGCAAATATCCGCGAAGGTAAGAGAAAGGCTTGTCACCAGGGCACTCCTGTGGAAGAATGCGGCGGTCTTCGTCGGGATGCGCCGGGCGGATGAACATTGAAAATGTTACCCGTTCCGCAGAGATCCGCCAATATCTGCCGCGAGATTGCCGCCGGGCGAGTTCGCTCCGCCGCCGGCCTTCCGACGGCGGAGCGAAGCCATGGTACGCGAAAGACCGGACTCAAGTCAAAGATCGCCGGCCTCAGCAGCATGTGAGAGGAGAACCCATGCAAGCCCTGCAAATTTTTTCCGTCATTCCCAAACTGCCCCCTTCCCTGGAATCTCTATGGTTGCTGGCCTACAACTACTGGTTCGCCTGGAACGATGAACTGGAACAGCTATTTGCCGATATTGATCCGGATCTCTGGCTCAAAAGCGAAAAAAATCCCGTCTGGATGCTGAACCATGTTCCCCAGACCCGCTTTGACGCCCTTAAGGCCGACCGGTTCTACGGCGAACGCCTGAACCTCCTGGTGGCCTCCCTGCGCAACTATACCTCCGCGCCCTCCCCCCACCTCTTTGAGGACGTCCCTCCCGGCTCCCCGGCCATAGCCTATTTCAGCCTGGAGTTCGGGGTCAGCCTCTGTCTGCCCATTTACTCCGGCGGCCTCGGCATGTTGGCCGGAGACCACCTGAAATCCGCCAGCGACCTGAACGTCCCCCTGGTGGGCATCGGCTTCGCTTACGCCCAGGGCTATTTCCGCCAGTACATGACCCCGGACGGCTGGCAGCAGGAACGCTATCCCGACTATGATTTTGAGCAGATGCCTCTGCAGCGGGCGCTGACCCCTCAGAACGAACTCGCCAAGGTGTATCTGGCCATCGGGGATCGGCCCCTGGTGGCCCAGATCTGGCTGGCCAAGGTGGGACGCATCAACCTCTATCTTCTGGACACCAACATTGCCGAAAACCCTCCGGAATTCCGCCAGATCACGTCCCGCCTGTATGGCGGCAATCTGGAAATGCGCGTCTGGCAGGAGATCCTGCTGGGCATCGGCGGGGTAAAGGCTCTGCGCGTCCTGGGCCTAAGCCCCCAGGTCATCCACATGAACGAGGGCCATTCCGCCTTCGCCGGCCTGGAACGCGTCCGCGTGCTAATGCAGGAAGAGCGCCTGCCTTTTGAAGTGGCTCTGGAACTGGCCGCCGCGGGCAGCATTTTCACCACCCACACCCCGGTCCCGGCAGGCAACGATCGCTTTCCCCCCTCTCTTATGCAGCAATATTTTGAAACCTATGCCCGCAGCATGGGGCTGGCCTTCAAAGTTTTCATGGCCCTCGGCCGGGAAAACCCCCAGGACGACCGCGAGGAATTCTGCATGACCGTCCTGGCTCTGCGCCTTTCCCGTTTCAACAACGGGGTTTCCAAGTTGCACGGCAAGGTTTCGCGTAAAATGTGGCACCGCATCTGGGGGCAGTTCCCCATGGAGGATGTGCCCATCGGCTCCATTACCAACGGCGTCCACGCCCCCACCTGGGTGGCGCCGGATCTCGGCCGCCTGTACAACCGCCACCTGGGCTCCAACTGGCGGGAAGATCCTGACACAGTGCGCGTCTGGCGCCAGGCGGCGACCATTCCCGATACCGAACTCTGGCGCACCCATGAGCGACTGCGCGCCCGCCTGGTGGAATTCGTCCGCGTCCGCATGCACGCGCAGCTTACCGCCCAGGGCGCCCGCAGCAGCGATCTGCAGATTGTGGAAAGCATCCTGAATCCCGACACCCTGACCATCGGCTTCGCCCGGCGCTTCGCCACTTACAAGCGCGCCCGCCTCCTCACTCAGGATATGGACCGGCTCCTGCGCATCGTGCACGACGCCGACCGCCCGGTCCAGTTCATCTTCGCCGGCAAAGCCCACCCCAACGACCAGGGAGGCAAGCAACTGATCAAGGAGCTGATCTCCCTCTTCCGCACCGATGCCCTGCGCCTGCACATGGTCTTTCTGGAAGACTACGATATGGAAATCGCCGCCCACCTCATTTCCGGCTGCGACGTCTGGCTCAACAACCCCCGCCGTCCTCTGGAGGCCTGCGGCACCAGCGGCATGAAGGCCATGTTCAACGGAGTGCTCCAGTTCTCCACCCTGGACGGCTGGTGGGATGAGGCCTGGAAACCTGACAACAGCCTGGGGTGGGCCATCGGCAAGGGCGAGGACTATGAAGACCCCGCCTACCAAGATGCGGTGGAACTGCAAACTCTATATAAGGTTCTGGAATCAGACATTATTCCCGAATTCTACGACCGCGGACGCAACAATATTCCCTCCTCCTGGGTCCGGCGCATGAAGGACGCCCTGGTGGAATTCGGCCCCCGTTTCCATTCCCACCGCATGGTCCAGGAGTATCTGGCAACGTCCTATATCCCGGCCTGCCGCATCCATGCCAACCTCTACCGCGACGACTTCGCCTCCTCCCGTGAACTTTCGGCCTGGCGCATGCAGTTGATGACCAAGTGGGGCGATGTCCGGATTACGGATGTGACCAGCCAGACCGCAACGACCCTCTATGTGGGGCAGAGCGTCACCGTAACCGCCCGCGTCTTCCTGGCGGACATCCCGCCGGAGTACATCCGGCTTGAAATCTACAGCGGAACTCTGGGGCAGGATGATTCTTTCGCCGACCGCACCCTGCGGACCATGGAGCCGGACGGGCCTACCAGCGACGGCTGGCAGCGGTATAAGGGAACCCTGCCGGCGGAGCAGACGGGACGGCTCGGCTTTACCGTCCGCGCCATGCCCGTGCATCCTTCCCTGCCCATACCCCACTCCCTCGGACTGATCCGCTGGGCCGAACAATAAAGCATGGCTTTCAGGAAATGGCACCCGGACTTTCTCCGGACCGCGCCGGCGCCGCGTCTGCCCCTCAGTGGAGGGCATCTCTTGCGGCCCGCGGCGGGATGAGGACCGCCATTATCGGCGGCGGCCTGGCCGGATGCGAATGCGCCTTTACCCTGGCTCTGGCCCGTCTGCCCGTCACCCTGTTCGAAATGAAGCCGCTCCGCTTCTCCCCCGCCCACGAAAATCCGGATCTGGCGGAACTGGTCTGTTCCAACTCCTTGCGCTCGGACGCCCCGGACTCGGCTGTGGGTCTGCTTAAGGAGGAAATGCGCGCCCTGGGCAGCCTGACCATGCGCCTGGCCGCCCAAACCCGCGTTCCGGCCGGCAGAGCGCTGGCAGTGGACCGCAAACTCTTTGCCGCGGGCATGACCCTGGCCATCCGGTCCATGCCGGACATCTCACTGGAACGCCGGGAAATCTCCGGCCTGGAAGACCAGGCCCTGGAACCGTTCGCCCAGGTCGTTATCGCCGCAGGACCTCTGGCTGGCGAAGAACTTTCCGCTTCTCTGGCCCGGCGCGTCGGACAGGAACATCTGTATTTTTACGACGCCATCGCCCCCATCGTGGATGCCGCCTCTGTGGACAGGAGAGTGGCCTTTGCCGGCTCCCGCCACGCCGGGGACACGCCTGACTACCTCAACTGCCCTCTGAGCCGCGAGGAGTACCACGCCTTCCGCAACGCCCTGCTGACCGGGCGGCGTACGCCCGCCCGGCCCTTTGAAAAAGAACTCCACTTTGAAGGCTGCCTGCCGCTGGAGGTTCTGGCGGAACGCGGCGAGATGACTCTGGCATTCGGCCCCTTCAAGCCCGTGGGCTTCAGCGATCCGCATACGGGCGCGCGGCCCTTTGCCCTGCTCCAGCTCCGGGCGGAAAACGCCAATGCGACCATGTTCAATATGGTGGGCTGCCAGACCAAACTCACTCATTCCGAGCAGGCTCGCGTCTTCCGTCTTATTCCCGGGCTGGAGCGGGCCGAATTCGTCCGCTTCGGCAGCATGCACCGCAATACCTTCATTCACGCCCCTCGCGCTCTGGAGAAGGATCTTGCCCTCCGCAATGATCCCCGTTTTTTTCTGGCGGGGCAGATCTCCGGCGTGGAAGGCTATGTGGAATCAGCGGC
>JAISMK010000080.1 GCA_031276785.1 Desulfovibrio sp.
GAAGCAGTGGGCCGGGCCGCCGGCGCCGTGGTCACGGAGGTGCGCCGCCAGTTTCGGGAAATCCCCGGCATCATGGAAGGTACGGCCAAGCCGGAGTATTCCACATGCGTGGACATGCTGACCCGCGCTGCCATCCGGGAAATGATTCTTCCCTCTCTGTTGCCGGTGCTGGCCCCTCTGGTGGTGGGTATCGCCCTCCGCGTCCTCATGGGTCCGGACGCCGGCGTCCAGGCTCTGGGAGGTTTGCTTATGGGAGCCATTGTCACCGGCATATTCGTGGCTATCTCCATGACCACCGGCGGCGGGGCCTGGGACAACGCCAAGAAATACATTGAGGACGATCATTTTGGCGGAAAGGGTTCTGAAACCCACAAGGCCGCCGTTACCGGCGATACCGTGGGCGACCCGTATAAAGACACCGCCGGCCCGGCCATCAATCCTCTGATCAAAATTATCAACATCGTCGCCCTGCTGATTGTCCCCTTGCTGGTTTAGCAATTTCGCCTTGAAATTGCGCTGGCGGCGAAAGTGGGTGCCCCGCCGCCCGTGCCTGATATTTTAGCGGGAAGGCGGAATCGTTCTTTCGTTGCAGTCGCCAGTGCAAAATTGCGGGACGCAATTTTGCACTGGCATTTGAACAAGGCGTTTCCATGTCCCATATCCGCTATCCCTTCCCCGCTCCGGATCGCTTCCCCTTCTCCGGGCCGGAGGCGAAGGGCATCCTGCTGGCTCTTGCCGCCACCCTGATCTGGTCTGTGAATTTCATCATCTGCCGGGGCATCGCGGATACCGTCCCGCCCGTCTGCCTGTCTTTTCTGCGCTGGTTCACAGGCTTTGTCTGCCTGCTCCCCTTCACCCTTGTCTCCGTTGTCCGCCAGAGACGGCATTTTATTCAATACTGGCGTTATTATGTGATTATAGGACTGGTGTGCGTTTCTTTGGTCAACACCCTAATTTACATAGCCGCGCATACGGTGGCGGCTCTGAACCTCTCCCTCATTGCCGCCTCATCCCCGCTCTTCGTCCTGATCCTGTCGCGCGTCTTTTACCACGAACCGATTGTCCCCCGCCGCATGGCTGGTATAGCCGTGGTCCTGGCGGGCATCTGTCTGCTCATTACCAGGGGGGATCTGGGCATCCTGCTGCAACTTGATTTTCAGCAGGGGGATCTGGTCATGCTGGCGGGGGCTTTCTTTTTTGCCCTCTATACCCTGATCGCGCGCAGACAGCCCGCGGGAGTCGGGCAGTTCACCGCCCTCACGGTCATCTTCGGCATCGGGGTTCTCTTTTTGCTGCCTCCTCTGGTCTGTGAAGCCCGGCAGGTCCCGGCCATCCATTTCACCCTGCCGGTGGTCGGGATGCTGCTCTACCTGGGTATTGGCGCCTCAATCCTCGGCTTCTGGTTCTGGGGCAAGGCCATTGCCCTTATCGGCCCGGCCAGGACCGCCGCCATCTATTACTCTATTCCCTTGTTCTGCGGACTGGAAGCCGTTTTGTTTCTGGGCGAGGCCATTTTTTGGTTTCATATTGTCAGCGGCGTTCTTATTCTGGGCGGTCTTCTGGCGGCCACCATGCAAGGAGCGGCTCCTTTTCCCTACAGAGCGAATGAGCATTGAAAGGGGTGCAATCCTTATCCGCAGGAAAAGGATTAGAAAAAGAGCAGGAAAGAGCCATGCAACTGACTAGGCGCGCCGCCATAGCGCTCTTCACCCTCCTCGTTCTGATCTGGGGAGTCAACTGGACGGTGGTCAAACTCATTGTGTTTGACGTTCCGCCCGTCTGGTCTTCCGCCCTGCGCTCACTCATCGCCTGCTCCACTGTCTTGCTGGTCCAGCGCGCCACGCGGAATTTCGTCATCCCCCGCAGACAGGACATCTCCATCATCCTGATCATAGGTCTTCTGAACATGACCGCCTGCCCCACCTTCATGGCCGCTGGCGTTCAGCTTATCCCCGTGGGCCGTTCTGTGGTTCTCGGATACACCATGCCCCTCTGGGTAATCCCCTGCGCCTGGCTCTTCCTCCGTGAAGCGCTTCCTCCCCGGCGTCTGCTTGGCATCGGCATCGGGTTGTGCGGCATCTTCGTCCTGTGCAACCCCCTTACCATGGACTGGGGTAACCGGGACGCCCTGCTCGGCCACGGCTATCTCCTCCTGAGCGCCTTGTCCTGGGCTATGGCGATTATATGCATCCGGGCCCATGTCTGGATGTCCACCCCTTTCCAGCTTCTCTTCTGGCAAACCCTGCTGGCCTCCGTCTTACTCTGCGCCTTGGCCTTTGCCCTGGAAGGCCCGCTCTCCTTCTCTCCGACTCCGTCCCTGCTCCTGCTCCTGGCCTACTGCGGCATCCCGGCCACAGCCCTGGCCTTCTGGGCCATGACCGTCATCAACGCCAGCCTGCCGGCCACCACCACCTCCCTGAGCCTCCTGGCCACCCCTGTTGTGGGTATTTTGGGCTCTATCCTTTTTCTCGGCGAGGATATTGACCTGCCCCTGGCCATTGCCGCCGGTCTGATTCTTTGTGGCATCGCTCTGGGCGTCTTCGCCTCCAGGCCATAGCAATATTGCCGGAGAAAATTTTGGGGATACGCCGGATATGGACTACATTGACACCATACCCTTCCTTGCCTATGCGGCATCCTTCCGCAGCGGCGAAGAGCGGATTGACGGCTTTTTGGCTTTGAAGGAGGAACACACCTTGCGGGTTCTGGAACAGGCGCGGGGCATTGCCGCCGCGGAGCCGGCCTTTGCCGCCCCTCTGCCGCGCAGGGCTCTGCTCCTGGCCGCCCTGTATCATGATCTTGGCCGTTTTGCCCAGTTCAGACGCTACAGAACCTTTGCAGATGCCCGTTCCTGTGACCACGGCCGTCTGGGGAAAACCATTCTGAGGCGGAAGGGATTTCTGCGGGCGGAGCCGGCGGAGGTGCGGCGTCTGGTCCGGACGGCGGTGGCTCTGCACAACCGCCATGCCTTGCCGGACGGCTTGGCCGGCGTCGGACGCCTGGTGACGCAAGGCGTGCGCGATGCCGACAAGCTGGATATTCTGCGCCTTATGGCGGAACAGCTCGCCCCTGGGGTGGTTGCCGATTCGGTGGTGCTTATGGGTCTGGAGAATGCGCCGGAGCGATGGTCCCCTCTTGTGTTGTCCGCCCTGGAAGAAGGGCGGACGGCATCCTTCAGGGACATGCGTTTTTATAATGACTTCCGTCTGCTTCTGTGTTCCTGGCTGTATGATCTGGCCTTCGCGGCATCCTTCCGGAAATTGAGGGATGCCGGCTATCTGGAGGAAATTATAGGCGGCCTTGCTCCCGTGCCTGTAGCGCAGGCCAGAGCCCGCCGGGCGGTTGCGGGCTGTTTCAGGGATGGGTCGCAGGATCTCCGAGAAAAAACGCCTTGCCCTCCCATGCTCCCAGATCGATGAGCAGGGTGGAATTTTCCAGAACATAGTTGGCGTTGTGCGTGCCCAAAGAGATGATGCGAGTGTAGATATTGCCCGTGCCGGGCAGATTGCCCAGAGTGATGCGCTCCCGGACAGGAGTGCGGGAGAAATTGCACACCGTAAGCAGATAGCGGCCCTGGCCGGTCATGCGGCAAAGCAGGGCGATGCTTCCCCGTCCTTCCGTTTCAGGACG
>JAISMK010000099.1 GCA_031276785.1 Desulfovibrio sp.
GCCCAGGTAGCGCTGGTCAAAGACCAGAGAGCCGTTGACCGTGGGAACGCCGGACTTGTTGCCGCCGTGCTCCACTCCTTCGCGGACTCCTTCCATGACCCGGCGGGGATGCAGAAGGCGGGGAGGCAGGGGCGCGTTGTAAAAGGGCGAGGCGAAGCAGAACACATCAGTGTTGCAGACCAGTTCCGCTCCAAGGCCGGTGCCCATGGGGTCGCGGTTGACTCCCACAATGCCTGTTAGGGCGCCTCCGTAGGGATCCAGAGCGGAAGGGCTGTTATGGGTTTCCACCTTGATGCATATGTCGTGCGTCTCGGAGAAGGCCACCACCCCGGCGTTGTCCCGGAACACGGAACGGCAGAAATCCCTGACGCCCATGCGGCGGCGCAGAATGTCCGTTGGTTCCTGGATGCAGGTCCGGTACAGGCCGTCCATAACCTCCTTCCGGCCCGTCTCTTGGTTGGCGTATGTGATCCGGGCGGCGAAAATCTTGTGTTTGCAATGTTCCGACCAGGTCTGGGCCAGAACCTCCAGTTCCGCGTCCGTGGGGTCGCGGGGCAGCCCCAGGGCGGCACGGGCCTCCGCCCTTCCGGGGGTCTGGAAGTGATCCCGGATGGTCCGCATTTCCTCCAGGGAAAGGGCCAGCGTGTTGTCCCGGCTGAGGGCCAGCAGGCGCGCGTCGTCCAGTCCCGTAAGAACAAGAGCTTCCACCCTTGTGTCCGGGGCGCCGGTAACGCGGGCCGCCCGAGGTGGGAATCCCGGCGCGGCCCGCCACTCCCGGCCGCTTTTGACGGCATGGCGCTGAATGAGATCATTTGCCAGGAGATCCAAGGCAATGCGTTCCGCCGCCTCCCGGCTGATCCTGGCCAGGAGATGATAACGGACGGCGGTGTAGACGGAAAAATCACGCTCCCGGCCGAGAACCAGTGCCAGGGTGTCACGGGCCGTACGTCCTTCATTGTCCGTTACGCCCGGTTTGAATCCTACCTCCAGAATCCAGTCCGCATCCGAGGCAAAGGGCTCCAGGGATGCCTCCTGCAAAACGGGATCATGCAGGGCCGCCAGATCCACGGCCCGGCGCAGTTCCTCCTCACTCAACCCATCCA
The DNA here is from genome assembly GCA_031276785.1 of Desulfovibrio sp. Lineage (GTDB taxonomy): Bacteria > Desulfobacterota > Desulfovibrionia > Desulfovibrionales > Desulfovibrionaceae > Frigididesulfovibrio. Next base: position 1,104 of record JAISMK010000099.1, read on the forward strand.
CGGTGAAAACCTTTACCACGCGGACTTGGCTCAGTTCCAGGCCCAGAGCGGCGCGGACCTTGCGGATCAGGCTCTGTCCGGGGGCATCGGCCATATGGGGGCGCGGGCGGACAAGGATTGAAGCGAGCATATGGGGCCTCCGTGGGGCGGATGAAAGAACGCGGCAATTCGCGCCTGTGCGGGCGGCATTGTATACGGCTCTTCCCCCTTTTGCCAATTCGTATTATTCCTTCTGGCATGGAGCGCAGCGTCTTTTTCATCCCTCCTCTGGAAAAAGCTGCCGGCGGCATCCAGGCCTTGGTGGAGCTTGTGGCCGTTCTGGCGCGCCAGGGCCGGGCGGTGGCTGTAACTTCCCCTCTGCCGGACTGCCGCGCCATGGCCGGCGTGGGAGAAGCCGTTCCGAGACTGCCCTGGGATGCTTCAGGCCTCGGCGCCTTTCTTTCTCCCCGGGATCTCTGGTGCGTGCCGGAAGGGTGGCCCAACGCAATAGCTCAGGGGGTAAACGCCGGATCTCGCACCCTGGTGTATGTGCAGAGCTGGGTATTCATGCTTACGGCACTGCCGGAAAGCGTGCGCTGGTCCAGTCTGCCCGTGCGCTATCTGGCAGTATCCCACCCCGTGCGCTGGTTTCTGCGGGAGGTTTGCGGCCTTGAATCTCTCGCGGTTCTTCCGCCGGCTGTCGATCCCTTGTTTTTTGCCTCTGGCGGGCGGCCGCGCAACCGCCTGCGGGTGGCCTGGATGCCGCGAAAAAATAAAGGGCTGGCCGGGTACATCCGCCAAGTTGCCTTAGCCTGCCTGGAGAGGGAAAATCTCCGCGTTCCCGTGGATTTTGTTGAAATCCACCGTATGCCGCGCGCCGCAGTGGCGGAAATTCTGCAAACCTGCCACATTTTTCTGAGTACAGGCTTTCCTGAAGGCTTTGCCCTGCCGCCGGCGGAAGCCATGGCCTCCGGCTGCGTTCCGGTGGGCTTCACCGGTTTGGGGGGCCTGGAATATATGCGCAACCAGGAGGATCGGAAAGGGCTTGGCCTGTACTACCCGCCCTTTGTCCTGCCGAAAAAGCCCTGGGGCCCCAACGGATTCTTTGTGGCCGACGGCGATGTGGTCAGCGCCGGCAGATCTCTCGCCCATGCCCTTGTCCTTGCCCACTCCTGTCCTCAGGCATGGGAAGCGCTTGTCCGGAACGCCAGGCAGACGGCAGCCGCCTACGGAACGGAAGAAAGAGAGCAGGCGGCGGCCCGCATCTGGTCGTCTCTGGCAGGAGAGATGCCGTCTCAAGAGGGCCGGGCCTGATGTATTACAGTATTATCATTGCCACCCTAAACTCTTCCCGCTTTCTGGATCGCGCCCTGCGTTCCATCCTTGTTCAGAAGTTTGGCGGCTATGAAATCCTGGTGCAGGACGGGGGCTCCACAGACGGCACTCTGGATATCCTGAAAAAATACGGGAAGCGCATTTCCTGGAACAGCGAGGCCGACAGGGGCATTTATGACGCCTGGAACAAGGCCGTCGGCAGGAGCCGCGGCGATTGGATCCTTTTTCTGGGGGCGGATGATTTCCTTTTGAGCGAAAACATCCTTGGCCTCTGCGCCGGAGATCTGTCCCTGCTCCCGTCGGAAACCATCTTTGCTTACGGCAGGCTGGCGCTTGGACGGAACGGGCGGCCCGCGACCCGCATCCATAACAGTCTTACTGCCATGTACAGTCTTTTTTTCCGAGGCACGGGGCTTCCTTTCTCCGCCACCTTTATCCGCTCCTCTGTTTTTGCGCGGCACCGTTTTGATTCATCCTTCACGATAGCCGGCGATCTGGAATTTACCCTCCGTCTCCTGAGCGCGGACAACGTGGCCGCGCTTCCGCACGCCATCGCTTTCATGGAGAATGGGGGCATCAGTGACAGTGCGGCGACGGCGGATCTTCTGTGCCGGGAAAAAAGTCGTATTTTGCGTGAGTTGGTTTTGCCTAAGGCCGGGCTCATCGCTGAAGCCTGCCTCAAATATCTCGCCTGCTAGAGCAGTTCAACTTTGAAAAAGTTGAACTGCTCTGCAAGGATTTGCCCGCGAATCCTTGCCGCGAGATGGTTGCAGGCGAGCTTTGCTCGCCGTTAAGCAACCATCTCAAAGCGAAATCAATCTAAGGCGACAGACCGCGAGTGTAGAGAGGATCGCGCCGCCGCGCCGTCCCGGCGTAGCCGCTTTTGGCCTTCTGGACAGGAAAGGTAATTTGGCGTATTGACAATTAAAAGATATGGACAGCCTTCGGTTGCCAGGCTCAGCGGCGCAACCGTTCTTTGGCCTTTAAAACAGGCCTTGCGCGGGTGGCGCCGTGCGCCCCGGCCATCTTCAGCGCTCCCCTGAAGGCATGGATTGATTGATATGGATATTGTCCGGAACCCCGCTGAAGTTCAGAGTCAGTGCCTTTCTTGGAGAGAAGAAAAGTTGCGCATTGCTCTGGTGCCCACTATGGGATTTTTCCATGCCGGGCATGAGAGTCTGATGATGGAAGGCCGCCGGCGTTCGGACAGGTTGGTGGTCTCGCTCTTCGTGAATCCCGCGCAATTCGGTCCGGATGAAGACCTGGACCGCTATCCGCGCGACCCGGAACAGGATATCCGGACAGCGGAGCGTCTTGGCGCGGATATCCTGTTCATGCCCGAGGCGGGAGATATGTACGCGGCGGATCACGCCGCCTGGGTGGAGGTTCCGGACCTTTCAGCCTCCCTCTGCGGCTGTTCCCGGCCTGCGCACTTTCGCGGCGTGGCCACGGTGGTGGCCAAACTTTTCCATCTGGTTGTGCCGCATATCGCCCTGTTCGGACAGAAGGACTGGCAGCAGTTGGTTATTGTCCGCCGAATGGCGCGGGATCTGGCTTTCCCGGTGGAAATTATCGGCCTTCCCATTGTGCGGGAAATGGACGGCCTTGCCTTAAGCTCTCGCAATGCCTACCTTTCCCCGGATGAAAGGCGGCAGGCTCCTCACTTGTATAAAGGGCTGGAACTCGCTCGCACCATGGTCATTCAGGGAATCACGGACACCGCCTTTTTGCGGGAGGCTATCCGCCGCCACTGGGCGGAGAATTTTTCTTTGGGTCGGGAGGATTACCTTTCTTTCGTCCATCCGGAAAACCTGCGGCCTGTGGAGCGGATCAGCGGCGCCACCCTGGTTGCGGCGGCCATGTTCACCCTTCGGGCCAGACTCATTGACAACGTGTTCATCAATCCTTAAGCAGAGTACGCGATATATTGTCGCTGTGGCGGGCTAAATTCGCCTGGCGTCAATTTCGCGGCCGGCAGTTGTCTGCAACTCATTAATTTACCGGCCCCGCATCGGAGCCGGCAACTTTTTCGCACGGGAGTTTTGCATGATCCCCGATAGAGGCACTTATTATTTCACCTCCGAATCCGTCACCGAGGGGCATCCCGACAAGGTGGCTGATCAGATTTCCGACGCCGTTCTGGACGCCCTCCTGCAGGAAGATTCAGACTCTCATGTGGCCTGCGAAACCTTGGTCACCACCGGACTTGCAGTCATCGCCGGGGAAATTTCCTCCCGAGGCTATGCCGATTTGCCGGAAATCGTCCGCAAGACGATCAAAAATATCGGCTATGACAACTCCTCCATGGGTTTTGACTGGCAGACCTGCGCTGTTGTTTCCTCCATTGACAAGCAGTCCCCGGACATCGCTCAGGGAGTGGATCGGGACGTGGACGAAGACCAGGGCGCCGGCGATCAGGGCATGATGTTTGGCTTTGCCTGCGACGAAACCCCAACTTTGATGCCGGCTCCCATATTTTGGGCCCACAAGCTGTCCGAACGCCTTACCGCCGTCCGTAAACAGGGCGTTCTGCCCTACCTGCGGCCTGATGGCAAAACCCAGATTTCCTTTGAGTACTCCAACGGCAAGCCAGTCCGCATCAACAATGTGGTCATCTCCAGCCAGCATGCCCCGGAGATTTCCCAAGAGCAGATCGTCGCGGATATCACCCGGGAAGTCATTGCCGCCACCCTGCCCCCGGCCCTGTTTTCCAGGCAGGACTGCGAAATATTCATCAATCCCACGGGGCGCTTTGTCATTGGCGGCCCCATGGGTGACTGCGGCCTTACCGGGCGTAAAATTATTCAGGATACATACGGAGGTATGGGGCATCATGGCGGCGGAGCCTTTTCCGGCAAGGACGCCTCCAAGGTGGACCGCTCCGCCGCCTATATGGCGCGCTATATCGCCAAGAATGTCGTCGCCGCCGGTCTGGCCCCGCGGTGCGAAGTCCAGATCGCCTATTGCATAGGTATTGCCAGGCCCGTTTCCGTTCTCTGCTCCTCCTTGGGCACCGGGCATGTCCCTGATGAGGTTCTGACCTCCGCCATCAAGCAGGTCTTTGATCTGCGTCCGTTTCATATCATCAGGCGTCTTGGCCTCAAGCGGCCCATTTTCAGCCAAACGTCCTGCTATGGCCATTTCGGTCGTGAACTGCCCGAATTTACCTGGGAGCGGACAGATGCCGCAGCGGATTTAAAAACCGCGGCCAGGGTCTGATTCTCCGGACGGTTACGCCAGCCCGCTTGCCGCAGAGGGTGCGCTGCTAATTTTACGCTTGCTATCCCTAAGGCATTATGTACAATACGGGGTATGGTGATAGAATTCTCTGTGAACAGCGGGGGCGGGCGGCAACGGTGCGTACGGGAAAAAGCGCGCGGGTACAGACTGGTCTTTCGTCGGAGGATGGGGGGCAGATGACCCCTTCTGCTCCGGAGGCGCTATTGCGTCCTGGCGCCAACGATGCGGACCGCCTGCGCAGGGCGGCCCGCATCGGAATGTGGCGGGTTCTTATCAGTTCGGATCAAGCAGACTTTGCCGTGGATGAGGTCAGCCTGGATCTGCTTGGCGTCCAGGCAAAGGATATCCCCTCTAATCTGCTGGATTTTTGCGCCAGGTTCGTCCACCCGGCTGATATGCTGTCCCTGCTGGAGGCCGTGCAGGATGCCCGGGTTGGAGATGCTTTGGAGATGGAGTTGCGCCTTATGGACGGGCGGACGGCATCCTGGCGGCAGGTTTCGTTGTTCGGTTCCGCGGCGGCCGGGGAAAAGGGATGCCTGATTCTGAGCGGCGGCGTCCAGGCTGTTCCCCAGGCCCGGGTGGAAACCATCCGCCGCCTGGAAGAAACCCAGTGCCGCCTGCAATCCATCCTGACCACGGCCAAGCTGGGAAGCTGGGATTACAGCCTGGCCTCCGGAACCATCCATGTGGACCGCATGTTCGCTGATCTGGCGGACCGGGGATTTCCCGATGCGCAGGATGCTGCTGCCCTGTGGCAGTCCCTTATCCTGCCCGAAGATCAGGCTTCGGCCAGGGCGGCTCTGGAAGCCCATATCCGGGAGGGAACCCCCTTCTATGAGACGGAATTCCGCATACTGAGGGGGGACGGCAGCACTCGCCACTGGCTGTGCCGGGGCCGGATTCTGGATAGAAATGAGGAAGGCCTCCCCCTGAGCTGCCTGGGCACGGTTCAGGATATCACCGAAGTGCGGGAGACGTATCGGGAACTCGCCAGCAGCCGGGGACAACTGGATATTCTGGCCAACAAGATCGGCTTGGGCATCTGGGACTGGCACCCCCGGGAAGACGCGCTGCTCCTGCACGAATCTTTTTTTCTTCTCCTTGGCTATCCCGCGGAGGAGATGCCCCTCGCCCCGATGGACTGGAAGGATCTGCTCCATCCTGAGGATCGCGGACCGGCGGTTGAGGCTCGGGAGGCCGTGGCCGCGGGATCGCTCCATGCCTATGATCTGGAACTGCGCGTCCGGAACCGGGATGGCCGTTATCTTTGGTTGCGCGACATGGGCCGCCCGGTGGAATGGGACAAGGAAGGGCGCATTTGCCGAGTGGTGGGTTGCGCCATGGACATCAGCCCGAGCAAGGCCCGTGAGCAGGAGTTGTGCGGCATAATGGAAACAGTGGCCAGCCAGAACGAGGCCTTGGCCGAGACCATTCAGGAACGCACTGTGCTTTTGCGCGGCATTCAGCGCCGGTTGGACGGTATTCTGGCCGGAGTGGAGGAAACTCCAGCCGCGGATGATGCCGCCGCTCCAGTTACGGCCAGCAGCGAAATTTGGGAGGGGTGGGAGGATCTGGACAGACTGGGGGCGACCTCCACCAACTCCTTTACCAGTAGCCTGAATGACGTCTTTGATTTGATCACGGAAAAAATGTGGTGGTACAAGTGCATCATTGACAGTATCCCTTTCCCCGTTAGCGTTACGGACAAGGAAGAGCGCTGGACTTACCTGAACACGCCCGCCTTGGAAGTTGTGGGCGCGCAGTCTCTGCAGGAGGTTCTGGGCATAGAGGCCAAACCCTGGTGGTCGGAGGATAGCAACAGGGAAATGCGCCTGCAGGATGCGGATACGGAAACCGGACGCATCTTTACCCGGCACCATACCAGGCTGAACCGTTTCTTTCAGGGGCAGACCTCCCGCCTTTTCGACAAAGGCGGCAATCATGCCGGCTTTGTCGAAGTCATGCAGGATGTGACCATGATCCATGAGGCGGACGAGCGCGTCCACATTATGTTGGACGCCACCCCCCTGGCCTGCATCTTCTGGGATGCCGAAGGTCACGCCATGGACTGTAACTTGGCGGCCCCCAGGCTCTTTAATTTGGAAAGCAAGCAGGAGTGTCTGGACCGCTATTTGTCCCTGTCTCCCGAAGTTCAGCCCAACGGAGAGAAAAGCGAGGATCTGGCCGCCCGCTACCAGGCCGCGGCCTTTAAGGAGGGCTTCCAGTGTTTTGAGTGGACCCATCAGCGCTTGGACGGCACCCTTATCCCGGCGGAAATTACCCAGGTGCGGGTCCGCTACGGCAAGGAAAATCTCCTGGTCAGCTATATCCGTGATTTGACGGAACTTAAGGCCAAGGCGGCGGAGGTGGACAAGGAGCGCCGCCTCCTGGTGCAGGTCATGCAGTCGAGTCCGGTCTGCTTTGTTATCCTGGTGGACGGCATCATTCGCTTCGCCACACCCTATGCCATGAATTTTTTTGACATCAATATCGGTAGTCCTGTCTCGAAATTCTACCGGGACGACTTGGCCCGGACTCTGTTCTTCCGGGAGATGGATCAGATCGGAGCCATTAACTGGAAAGCTGTTTCGGTGGAAGACGCCGGAGGCAACGCGCGGGAGATGCTGGCCAACGCCTATAAAGGCGATTACTACGGGGAAGCCTGCATCATGGCCTGGTTTCTGGATGTGACGGAGATGCGCGAAAAGGAACGCGAACTCAGTCTGGCCCGCGATGTGGCCGAAGAAAGCGCCAGAGCCAAGGGAGACTTCCTGGCCAACATGAGCCATGAAATCCGCACGCCCAGGAACGCCATCATGGGCATGACCCATCTCGTTCTGGAAAGCGAACTGACCAGACAGCAGCGTGAATATCTGGAAAAGGCCGAAAATTCGGCCAAGTCCCTTTTGCGCATCATCAACGACATTCTGGATTTTTCCAAGATAGAGGCCGGCCGGCTGGAAATGGAAATCGTGGATTTCTCCCTGCCCTCCGTTCTCCAGTCAGTGGTGGACATGTTCAGGGAAATCGCCGCCGCCAAGGGCCTTTCTCTGACTCTATCACTGCCGGATGGCCTGCCTGTTAATCTGAGGGGCGACCCTCTGCGCCTGACCCAGATTTTTACCAACCTGACTGGCAATGCCATTAAGTTTACCGAGCGGGGCAGCATAACCCTTGGCGTCACCCTGCTGGAGATCAGCGAATCCAGCACAGTGCTGGAGTTTTCCGTGCGTGACACCGGTATAGGCTTGTCCGAGGGGCAACTGGATCGCCTCTTTACCGCCTTTACCCAGGCGGACTCCTCCACTACCCGGCGCTACGGAGGCACCGGGCTGGGCCTGATCATCTCCAAGCGGCTGGTGGAAATGATGCACGGGAATATTTTCTGCGTCAGCGCTCCGGGTGAGGGATCGGAATTCACCTTTACCGCCCGCTTTGAACTGGGGCATCCTCAAGAGGAGGCTGAGTCCTCTGATGCCCTCAGGCCCGGGGGGGAACAGATTGACAATCCGGAGGAAATAGTCGCCACAATGGCCGGCAGGCGTATCCTGGTGGCTGAGGACAATGAAATCAACCAGATCATTATTCAGGAAATCCTTGAAAAGCCCGGCTTGGTGGTGGAGTTGGCCTATAACGGTCTCCAGGCCTTGGAAATGGCCCGGAGCGGGCGCTATGACCTGATCTTCATGGATATCCAGATGCCGGAAATGGACGGCTTGACGGCCACGCGGGAAATTCGCAAGATCCCGTCCCTGTCCCGCCTGCCCATTGTGGCCATGACGGCCCACGCCATGGTGGGCGACAAAGAAAAAAGCCTGGAAGCCGGCATGAACGATCATATTGCCAAGCCCATTGACGTCCACGAGGTGTTTACCAAAATTGTTCGCTGGATGCCGCAGGAAAAATCCGAGGAGCATCCGGTTCCGGAAGAAAAGCGGGAAGAAAAACTGGAAGAAAAATCCGCCGCGCCTTTGCCTCAGCCTGTAGCCGCGGAGCCGTCTCCGGCCGGGGCAGCCGAGCGGATTCCGGAGCCGCCGGCGCCAGCCTTCGGAGCCCAGTCGGTTCGCCGTCAGGGCCATTTTCCCCGGCCGGCCCCCCGGCTGCCGGCTGCCCGGACGCGCACGGCGGCGGCTTCGCCCGCTTTCTCCGCGCCCAGGATCATTCCCTCCGACATGCCGGGCATGGCCTTCAGCGAAGGTCTGAAGCAGCTTCACAATAACAGGCAACTCTATATCAAGCTCCTTGCGCGCATGTCCGTCAGCCTGCCGGAATTGCGTTCGCAGATCAACGAGTGCATTATGGTCGGCGATCTGTCTTCCATAAAGGAAATAGCTCAAGCCATCACCGCCTCTGCCGGCAAGCTGGGGCTTACGGACATGCATGAGGCGGCCGAAAGACTTGCCCTGGCCACAGACCCCACAACCTCCTTTTCCATTCTTTTCCTTTGCTTTGACGCCTTGGAGCAGACGGTGGACCGCTTTTTGCATGTCACGGCCTCTTTGCGCGAGTAGAGCGATGTCCTCCGCCGTTTCCCAGACGCTGCGCCGGGAGATTGTCCGCCGTCGCACCTTCGGCATAATCAGCCACCCTGATGCAGGTAAGACGACCCTGACCGAAAAATTGCTGCTTTTCGGGGGCGCCATCCAGATGGCCGGCACGGTCAAGGCCAGAAAGGCCCTGCGTTATGCCACCTCCGACTGGATGGCTCTGGAGCGCGAACGCGGTATTTCCGTCACCACCTCAGTCATGAAGTTCGCCTATGGAGGTTGCGAGGTTAATTTACTGGACACTCCGGGCCACCAGGATTTTTCCGAAGATACTTACCGGGTGCTTACAGCCGTGGATTCCGCCCTGCTGGTGATTGACGCGGCCAAGGGGGTGGAAGCCCAGACCCGCAAACTGATGGAGGTTTGCCGTATGCGCGGCACCCCCATCATGACCTTCATTAACAAAATGGACCGCGCAGGTCTGCCTCCTCTGACCCTTATGGCCGAGATTGAGGCCGTACTGGGCGTGGAATGCGCTCCTCTGACCTGGCCTGTGGGCATGGGATCTTTTTTCAAAGGCGCATTTGATCTGCGCACTGGCGGGCTGCGTCTGTTTTCCCCGGCCAGAGGAGGAAAAATCCAGGAAGCCCTTGTCTCCATCCGGGATCTGGACGACCCCCGTCTGGATGCCTATTTGGGAAATCAGGCCGAGGATCTGCGCACAGATATAGAGCTTTTGCGGGAAGCGGGAAATCTTTTTTCTCTGGAACGGTATCTGGCGGGAGAGCAGACTCCGGTCTTTTTTGGCAGCGCTGTCAACAATTTTGGCGTACGCGAACTTTTGGACGCCTTCATAGTCTTGGCTCCCCCTCCCGGGCCCCGCCCGGCAGCCAGCCGTCTGGTTTTTCCTGACGAGCCCGAGTTTTCCGGTGTGGTTTTCAAGATTCAGGCCAATATGGATAAGGCTCACCGGGACCGGATGGCCTTTGTGCGGATCTGCTCCGGCCGTTTCGTCCGGGGCATGAAACTGCGCCATCACCGCGCGGGCAGGGATCTGTCCGTAACTAATGCCACCATTTTCATGGCCCAGGATCGGACCGGGGTGGAAGAGGCCTTTGCCGGCGACATAATCGGCATTCCCAGCCACGGAGCCATAAAGATCGGCGACACGTTCAGCGAAAAGGAACCCTTGGCCTTCACCGGGATCCCCAGTTTTGCCCCGGAACATTTCCGTCGAGTTCAACTGAAAAATCCCCTCAAGAGCAAACAACTGCATAAAGGACTGGAGCAGTTGGCCGAGGAGGGGGCGGTCCAGCTTTTCCGCCCCCTGGAGAGCAATGAGTATATTCTTGGCGCTGTGGGCCTGCTCCAGTTTGAGGTCATAATTTCCCGCCTCGCTGAAGAATACGCCGTTGATGCCGCCTATGAACCAGTCCCCATTGAGACAGCACGCTGGATTTTTTCTTCCGACACCGGGGAACTCGCCTCCTTTAAGGATAACTACCGCCGGGATCTAGCCTTGGATGCGGAAAAAACTCTGGCATATCTCGCTCCCAGTCCTTGGAAGCTGGAAGCCGCCCAGGAGCGCTACCCCAACATCCGCTTTTTGACTACGCGGGAAATAGGTGAATGCGCCCGCCCGGAAAGCGCTATGGCATAAAGGCCGCTTGCAATTGATCTGTGGCGGTGGTGCGGGTACACCGCCGCCCGCCCATGAGGCGCAGGCGAAACCGCGTTTCGCCGTAAGCGCCGAAAGGAGCGTTTCAAAAACAAAATGCCTAACGGTCTGAGAAAAGGTCGTAATCCTGGAGAAAGACGTTTAGTTCCTCTTTCTTCCTCGCCAGAATGGCGGACAGTTCAGAGGGAGGCAGGAGTACAGGGGTATAGCCCAGGTTCTGCAGGGCGGATCCAGTGTTCTCCGGCAGGCGGGCAAGAAAGGCGGCAATAAGGGAAATGACGCCGGGGTCGGCTCCGGCAGGCATGGCCAGGCCGAAATCCTGGCCGGAGATAACCTCCAGGCCAAGTTCCCGGAAGGTTGGGGTATGGGGCAGGAGGGGCAGGCGGTTTTCAGAAGCGACTGCCAGAGGGCGCAGGCCGGGCAAAGGCGGAGAGGGGAGGGCTGGACCCAGAAAGATGGCCGCATCGCCTTTGGACACGGCTTCGGCGGCTTTGGCTGTGCTGAGAAAGGGCAGGTAACTGATGCGGATGCCCGCGGCCCTGGCCAGAAGCAGGGAGGCTATGTGCGCATCGCTGTAGCTTCCTGAGCCGGAGGCGGGCAGGGGGGCGTCCTCTGGCCGGGCTTCGGAAGCGGGCAGGCGGGGAGCATCCGGTCCGGAGACTTCCAGGGAACGGGCCAGGGAAACCAGGTCTTTCAAATCGGACAGGGAACTGTCTTCCTTTACCCATAGGGCAGTGGGGACATGGGCGAAAACGGCTACCGGCGTAATATTATTTAGAGAATACAGACTGTTGGCGGGTAGAGCCTGCGTTAGCAGGGAGGGCAGAGAGAACAGAGCCAGAAAGTGACCATCGGGGGGTTGGCCCATAATGGCGCGTAGGGCGTAACCGCCGCCGCGCCCTGGCAGGCGGAGCAGGGTCAGCTGGCGTCCGGAGGCCGTTTCCAGGGCGGATTGTATAAGATCCGCCAGGGGGCTGGCCTGATCATCAGCGGTGAAGGGCACGGCGAGGGAGATAGCCCGCGTGGGGTATCCGGCCGCCAGGGGAGAGGCCGCGAGGGCGGACGGGGCAAAGGCCAGCCAGAGCATTATCCGGAAGAGGAATGTCCGGCCTGGGATCTGCGGCGGCAGGGGCGGAGCCCGAAGAGCTGTTTCCCGTGCAGTCCGGAGAATGCGGCAGGCCTTGTCTTGCGCCTCCGGCAAGAGAGGCCGGGGCGCACTACCTTCCATGGACCATAGCCTCCTTAATTAGTTCTGGAATATTGAGGATTTTTTTGATCCGCCAATGGCCGTTCTCTTCTTCCAAGGCTAGGCGCAAGGGGAATATCCCCGCTCCATCGTCGGCCAAAGATGCGGATGCCGTAGCCCGGACTCCTTGGCGGGAGAGGATCTTTCCCGGAATAATCTGTTTGCGCTCCTGGGAAACGCCTTGAAGTAAGAGGGAGGAAAAGGGCTGTTGGCCCGGTGTTTTTCCGGCAAAGGAGCCGCTACGGATGCCGGTGTCTACGAAGCGTTGAGCTTCGGAGGAGAGGAGGGCAGAAAAGAGATTCCGGCTCAGCGAAGAGTCTCCTTCCAGTCCTTGCAGAGCCAGGGCAAGGGTTGTGTCCAGAGAACCGGCCTGGGTATTCAGGATTCGGAGAGCATCGTCCAGGGCATGGGAGAGAACGGCGTTCAGATCCACAGCCTGGTGGAAGAGATCGGGATTCCGGGTATCAATGCCTTGCTGAACCAGGACAAGGGCGTCCAGAGGTCCGCCTGACTGCGCATGCGCGGTGATGGTCCGGACCAGAAGAAGGAGAACACACAGCGCTCCGGCCCACAGCGGGATCCTCCTGCCTCCGTTAACCTTGCTCCGTTCCAAGGCTCTTCCTCCTTTTCCTCTTTGTCGGGATTTATCCGGCAAAGGACAGAGCCGCTTCCAGAGTGGCGTTGAAATCGGCGTCCGTGTGGCAGAAGCTGACCATGGCCGTCTCAAAGGCCGAGGGAGCCAAAAAGATGCCGTTGTCGCGCATGTGGCGGAAAAAGCGGGCATAGCAGCCGGAGTCGGCCGCCTTGGCCGAGGTGAAGTCGGTGACAGGGGCAGAGGAAAAGAACAGGGTAAACATGCTGGCCAGACGGGATATGTGGACGGCGATGCCCTTGCGGCGAAAAAGGTCTTCCAGTTCCCTGCAAAAGGCCTCCACCCGTTCCTCCAAAGCCGCGTAGTCGCGGCGGCGCAGTTCTTCCAAGGTGGCAATGCCCGCGGCCATGGCCAGCGGATTGCCGGAGAGGGTGCCGGCCTGGTAAATTTCTCCACAGGGGGCAACGGATTCCATGATGGCCCTATTGCCTCCGTATGCGCCCACAGGCAGTCCGCCGCCGATGATCTTGCCCAGGGCGGTGAGGTCGGGGGCGATGCCGAAGCGTCCCTGAGCGCCGCGGTAACTTACCCGGAAACCTGTAATTACCTCGTCAAAGATTAGCAGACTGCCGTGGGCGTCGCACAAATCGCGCAGTCCCTGCAAAAAGCCGGGAGATGGCGGCACCAGGCCCATGTTGCCGGCCACGGGTTCCACGATGACAGCGGCGATATCAGGTCCGTGGGAGGAGAAAAGACGGCGAACTGCTTCCAGATCGTTGTAGGGAGCCAGAAAGGTGTTGGCCACCACGGCCGGAGGCACCCCCGGGGTGCCGGGGATGGACAGGGTGGCCACCCCGGAGCCGGCGCTGGCCAGAAAGGCGTCGCCGTGTCCGTGGTAGCAGCCTTCAAATTTGATGAATCCGGAACGCCCCGTATAGCCTCTTGCCAGGCGCAGGGCACTCATAGTGGCCTCGGTGCCGGAATTGACCATGCGCACCATGTCCACGGAAGGCAGGGCGTTCACCACCAGTTCCGCCAGACGGAGTTCATCTTCGCAGGGAGCGCCAAAACTGGCGCCGCGTTCCATGGCCGAGCATACGGCGTCTCTTACGGTCTCGAAGGCATGTCCAAGGAGCAGGGGACCCCAGGAGCCCAGGAAATCAACATATCTCACGCCATCCACAGAGGTCACGGCGCTCCCTTGGCCTCGGGCGATGAAGATGGGGTCGCAGCCCACGGCCATACAGGCCCGCACTGGGCTGTTCACGCCGCCGGGGATAATCTGCCGCGCCGCGGCGAAAAGACGGCTGGATCGGTTCACTCGCTTCTCCTGCAAGGCCGCGGTCAGGAAACACCTGCCACGGCACAGTTATTTTAGGCGGTTTTTGCTTTGCTCCGCCGCCTGCGGCGGCGCGCCGGGCCTTGCCCTGCCCCAGCGCGTTGTAAATTCAAATAATACAGCGTACTATAGAAAACAAGGTGTTAATATAAAAGTCAAAATATTCCGATGTCTGGGAGGATCAGAAATAGGCCATGGAAATCTTTTTTAATTCGCGCCGACTTTCCAGCACGGCGTATTCCCGCAGGCCGGTGCGGGCCGCCAGATCTAAGACGACTGTCCGGCATTCTTCTCCGGATCGGCCGTGGATCATGGTATACAGCGTGAAAGGCCAGTCCGGCGAGGGGGAAGGCCGATAATAGCAGTGGGAGACGGAATGATGTTCCGCCGCCAGTGGTCCGGCCCTGTCCGCCTCATGAAGGGTGGCTTTCCAGGCCACCAGAGCGTTGTGGGCAAAGCCGGCCCGCTGATGGCGCAAGGTGGCCCCGAAGCGGCGGATGCTCCCGGCTTCTTTCATGGATCGCAGCAGATCCAGAACTTCGTCCTCAGTCATTCCCGACTCGGCCGCCAGGTCCGCATAAGGCGTCAGAGAGTCCGGCAAATCCCGCTGCACCATGCGCAGAACCGCGCGTTCCTTTTCCGTTGCAACCAAAATCCCCTTCCTTTTGCTTTTTTCTCAGCATAGCGCGTTGTTTTGCCGGGGGCAAGCGGGCTGCTATCAAGTGTTTCAGGGAGAACAGCCGGAAATGGAGAATTTTCTTGCCAGTCCGGCTGCCTTGGCCTATAAAGCGACTCGCGCTTAAGATCGTTGCGGAGCGGAGGGATTCAGCCTTAGAGCATTTTACGCATGAAATGCTTGCTTGACGGCGAGCAAATTTCGTCTGCAAGCATTTCGCGGCAAGGATTTGCAAGCCAATCCTTGCAGAGCGGTCCAACTTTTTCAAAGTTAAATTGCTCTGGTTGCGAGTCGCTCCGAGATTTTTGTCTGTGTCTGCGTGTCGGGATGTGGCTCAGTCTGGTAGAGCACTGCGTTCGGGACGCAGGGGCCGGAGGTTCAAATCCTCTCATCCCGACCAGAACGGTTATGACCCTCTTTTTCTTCCCAACACGGAAAACCAATTTCCGTAAAAACGCACCCGGCCACATAGGGTTATTTTTCGGTCACAATCCTGCGGGCTATGCTCTTAAGCCTGTTCTTGCTGATGCCCTTTCTCTTCTGCCAAAAAACTCTGGCGAAAAAGCTGTGTTTTTGCGGTAGAATACCGCTAACGGGCTTTTCTTACAGCGAAAAAACCTCGCAACAGCCCCAGAAACATGGCCTTGCAATACGGCCAGGCCTTTAATCCCTCATAGAGAATACGGCTCAATGGATAGAGTATATTGACCATCACAAACCAGAATGAAAAATTATGTTTGTGTAAAATACGCATACGTCCCAGAGCATAGGAATATACACTAGATTCCACCATAGGCGCATGATGTTCCGGTACCGGGTGACAAACCAGCACATCGTCGGTTCTGCCAACAGCTACCCCGCGCTCAAAAACCTGTAGTAAAAAATCCGTATCTTCGCCGGCACCATACGGAGTGCCCGCGCCAACACCCAATGTGGTGTCGAAATAAATGCCGTTGGTGGCCTCCCGGCGATAGAACTGCACAATGCTACAGGCTTTCCTAAAGATATTCGAAACCCCCGATAAATGGACTTGGTTATTGAAACATTGTATATCACTGTCTCTCCATGCGCTATAGATGGCACCCAAGTGCGCTTCATGCGCGAACAGGTTGGTGATACGTTCCAGTGTTTCCGGCAAATACCAGCAATCGTCGTCGGGAAAGGCTATGATATTCCCATTAGCCAAAGGCAACAGGGCGTTTCTCGCTTGAGAGAGTCCTTTTTCCTGCAACAGCAGGTGCTTTACCGGAATGCGCTCATCCAGAGTCCGGATGACATCATCTAAAAATCCCGGAGGGTTTTGGTCAGCGATCAGGATCTCAATATTTTGATATGTCTGCCGATTCAGGCTGGAAAATAGCCGATGCAGCGGTTCTTTACGGCCAAGCGTGACAATCAACAACGAAACCAGAGGCTGTTCAGGCAAAGCGTGAAGAGTCGGATACGCATCTTGTTTACCGGACCAAAGGGCTGTTTTCCCCTTACTTTTGCGAAGCATATCCGCCAAAGTAAAGGCGGCCTGCCCCCCCAGCAAAGCGTTTACGCCCCGAATGAGATAACTGCGGCAAATACGCGTATAAATCTTGCCTCTAAGCGCTCCAGGAAAATGCCGACAAGAAATGGAGAGGCTTTCCAGTTCGCCGCGCAGCATGGTGAGAGGAGAGCCGCTTACGCCACCCGCTCGCATGCGGCAGAGGACCATGTCGCTAAGAGTGTAATTATCCTTGCTGAGCGTTCGGCATAAAAAATCGTAATCACCGGAAACCGCATAATCCGTTGAAAACATATTTTCCGAAAATAGCCGCTTTCGATGAAATAAGGCGGGATGAGGCAGAGACATGCCGCCGGCAAGCTCTTCATAGGGACGGGCTGAAGGACGGCACGTTTCAGCCGGAATATCCTCAGCGGTCGTTAAGAGAAGTGAAAAACCGGCATAAGATATTTCCCCGCCAAGCGGGAACAATACCTTCTTTGCACTTTTCAGAGAAGACGGGCTATACAGACAGTCGTCGGCACCAAGGAATAAAATCCATTCCCCTCGGGCGCGCTTTATCGCTTTGTTCCAGGCATCATAAATACCTGTATCGCGTTCCGACTCTATAAGTATGGCAGGTAAACGAGAGTCATACGTCTTCGCCAACAGTACTGTGGAATCCACAGAGGCTCCATCTTGAATTATCACTTCAAAGTCGCGGCACGTTTGCAAAGCCAGGGAATCAAGGAGCGCGGAGATGACAGCTTCTGAATTGAGCGTAGCTGTGATTATGGAAAAAAAAGGTTTATTTAGCACTATGCCCCCACGTCTGCCAAAATTCTGGATCATATTTTTCAAAAGCATGGCAGCCAAACGGCAAAACGCCATTTGTCATTGCAAATAATTTTCGAGGGAAACGCTCAAAAGCAAACAAAGCCGCCTCATGCGGCAAGGGTACGTTCTTGTCTCCAAGAAGGGAAAAAACTTTTGAAAAAATAAAATCTTCGTGCTCGTGAAGAAGGGAGCAGTACCACTTGGTTGACAGCCTGCAAAACGCCATCTCCAACAGGTGGATAGTATGCTTTACAGCCATGCGTAAAGCATTCCGCGCGGGAATGCGCGTAAACATAAATGCGCTGTTCCATCGCTTAGGCCTGTATGTTCCTTCCAAAACCATTATAAACGACTGTACGTGTCGCAACGATAATCCCCCGTTCCCGGCAAAGGGCATCAATTCGCCCCTATCGGTAAAAAAGGGAGCGCCGATGTACGCGTACTCTTTTTCACACCATTTTTCCAATTCGTCTCTGAAAACCCAGGCATCAAGCTGATAAACCAATATGTAGTCCCATTTCTCAAAACAATGATAAAAACCAGGATGAAGCATAAATTTATTATACGTCCCAACGCTACGAAACCACCTGTCCTCAAAACGTTGTATACCGAGCGTCATAGCGTGCTGAGCGCTCAATCCCACATACCGTTCCAGATCAAGAGAATTCGGGCACACCAAGGTTATGCGGTGGCGCCCAAGAATCCGGAGGCACTGGACAAACGAAGCCTCTTCCGAATGGGTAGGTTTAGAAGAATGCACGATAATGGCGACAGAGGAGCGAGTAGCGGACATAATCTCACTTGATGTGCGCAGGTGGTAAATTTCTGAGCGTACGCAGGCGGTTATAAATTGCCACAGCCTTTTCCGGCCCGAATATCCGGGACAACGCGAAGGGAATTCCCCCTTTGATCAAGCCGGGAAGATGGGGAAGCGTTGCGGAAAAGCCGAAATATCGCCGCATGACACGAATTTTTTCATAACGGTAACGCAGCATGGTGTATAAATTACTGGTTGCCCCACCAACAGCCATCTTAGTCACCTCTATACCCAGATGAACGCCATCGGCATCTTTTTTCCAAAGCCGCGTGACAAAATCGTAGTCGCCGACCACTTTGAAAGATATATCGAATGGTACGCCAACAAAGAGGCATGCTCTTTGAAACAGGCCGGAATGCACGGCGGGCTGGCCCGCGCGCAACTGCCCGGCAACGTCCTTGTCCAGCCCCGGCATGACGAAAAGTTCCTTGCCGTCCTCACACATTATGATGTCTCCGGCCCCGAACAGAACTGTTTTTGATTGCGCGGCAAGCGCCTTTTGAACGTTTTCCAGCGTAGTTTCGTTTACGAGCATGTCATCAGCACCGAGAAATATGACCCACTCGCCTTGAATACGCTTGACAGCTTTGTTCCAGGCGTCATATATACCGTTGTCCGGTTCGGAGTTCAATAAAATATGCGGAATCTTCTCCCGGCAGGATTCTATCACAACCAAGGTATCATCACGCGATGCGCCGTCCTGAATGATCAGCTCGAAATCGCGGCAGGTTTGCGCGGCGAGAGAATCCAGCAACCGGGGTAGTGTCGCGGCGGCATTGTAGGTGGAGGTGATGATGGTGAAAAAGGGAGACATGGCGCTAATTTCCGCTATGAACAATTTCTAGCATTATTTCTTCATACGCCATTGCGTACTCCTTCATCCGCTCTTGGAGGCAGATAGCCGCTTCTGTCATATTTACCTTATCCATTTGAGCATCATATGAATCCAGCGTTTGCAACATCAATTCCGCCAAATCTTCAGGTGCATCACAATCAAAATATGCTCCATGAGGAGGGGCTTGCTCCTTGTGTACGGCAATGTCGGAGAGCAGAATTTGTTTGCCCAAACTTTTTGCTTCTTCGACCGTAGTACTCCACCCTTCGAATCGCGAAGGGTTAATCAAAGCAATGCTTTCCCGCATAAGAACGGCTACATGTTCAAATGGCACAAGGCCTAAAAAACGGAACCTATCTTCCAGGCCTTTATTCGCAACAAATCCTTTTAAGAAAGGAAAGTGGCCAGGATTTCGCGTGTCTTGGGTTTGGCCGGTACTGATGACAATAGGGCATTGTCCGTTGCGATGAAATATTTCCAACGCGGATATAATGAGACCATGGTTTTTATGCGCCCAAAGGTGGTTAGGAACGTATAAATAAGGATCCTCTATGTCATATTGCAAAAGCACCTCCCGCGCAGGA
>JAISMK010000117.1 GCA_031276785.1 Desulfovibrio sp.
CAAGCAGGCTTACATAGCTCATGGTCAGACCCAAAGAAAGCCCGAACCCCGGAAGTACATGTTTTCTGACCAGATAGCGCACGGTGAGCCTCACAAAATCCGGCGTCCGCCAAGCAGGCGGACGCCGGCTATATTTTCCGATCCGGAAATTATCTGGAATAAATTTGGTCAAATATTCCGCCATCGGCAAAATGCCGCTTCTGCACCTTGTCCCAGCCGCCGAACAAAGGATCATCCACTGTCACCAGCTTGAGGTTGAAATCAAAATATTTGGAAAATTCTCCGGCGATAGCCTTGTTGCGCGGCCGGTAATAGTGTTTCCCGGATATTCTCTGGCCCTCATCGGAATAAAGATAACGGAGATAGGCGGTGGCAACCTCGCGCGTACCGCGTTTGTCCACAATCTTATCCACCAGAGCGACAGACGGTTCGGCAAGAATGCTAAGGCTGGGAGTGACTATTTCAAAGTTGTCTCCCTCCTGGGCAAGCGCCAGATAGGCTTCATTCTCCCAGGCCAGCAGCACATCGCCCTGCCCGTTGCGCACAAAGGTGTTGGTTGAGCCGCGCGCCCCGCTGTCCAGCACCAGCACATGCTTGAACAACTCGCCTATATATTTGAGTACTGCCTTTTCATCGCCCTTGTATTCACGGTTGGCCCAGGCCCAGGCGGCAAGATAATTCCAGCGCGCCCCGCCGGAAGTTTTGGGATTGGGGGTGATCACGCCCACCCCGGGTTTGACCAGATCTCCCCAATCTTTGATATTTTTGGGGTTACCCTTGCGCACCAGGAAAACGATGGTTTACGTGTAAGGAGCGCTGTTGTCCGGGAAATTTTTTATCCAGCCCGGCCGGATCAAGCCGGAAAGGGTTTCTATTTCTGAAATGTCGTAGGCCAGGGCCAGAGTGACCACATCGGCGTCATTGCCTTCAATGACGGCTCTGGCCTGCTTTCCTGAGCCTCCGTGTGACTGGGTGATGCTTACCTCCTGCCCGGTTTTTGCCTTCCAGTATGTCTGAAAGGCCTTGTTATATTCTGTATACAGCTCTCTCGTGGGGTCATAGGAAACGTTTATTATTTCCACGTCCGCCGCCAGAGCGCTTGAACCGGCGAATAAAATCAGAACAGCCAGCAGACTGAACAAGTTAAAAAAACGCCATGTAATTTTCATTGTATATCTCCGTAATATTGTTATATAATTTTTGTAAACTTTCTCGAACGTCCCATTTTCCCCAGGAGCCGGTCGGACAAAGCGAGCTTTTATACAGTAACAAATTTCAATTATTCGCTTTGGCACATGGCGGAGCGAGCGCCCCGCTTACAGGGGACAATATCCTTGAGCGGCGTGGATCTTGCCTGTAAAAACGCCCATCTCTGCTTCCTCCGTTATTTCAGTCTCTTATAAATATAACTAAAACTATAAGATTTATAATAATTAAAAAAAATAAAAATCGCAAGAAAAATTTTTCGGAAAATTTATTTTGGATAAGCCCTGCCCAGTTTTGGAACCTGGCTGCGGGCGCGTGGTTTGACCCGGCAGAAGGCGCAACCTCTCAGCGTAGCGCAAAGGGCGCCCATTCGAAAATCCGTCATAGGGGAACAGGATATTCCAAACATGCCATATGGCGTCTGCTGCGTGCGCAACGTATCAGCTTGGCCCGCAAAACGTTCCGCCCTGGCTCTTTCGCATCCTTGAGCTATTACTTACTAACCCGATACCACGCCCCTCGGCTCTTGCCCTGCATAACCAACTGCCTATTCTCCACCAACCTGCGGAAATGTTCTTTCAAGGTGTTGCGATTGGCTCCGGTCAGAATGACCATATCCTTAATCGTCACCCGTCCGTGTTCGCGGGCGTATTCCAGAATTTGCAGGGAAAGCTCCGGCATGGCGGCTAGCACAATATGTTCCCGCTCCACTTTTTTTTCCAGCCGCTTCATTTGCTGATGCAAGGCGCGTATGGAAAATACCAACCAGGGCTGCCAGTCGGGGGCATCGGAGCGAATCGTTGTCTGCGTCTGGCGCAGAGCCAGATAATAGCTCTCTTTGCTGTTCTCAATGACGCTTTCAAGCGAGCTGTAGGGCGTGTAGGCGTAGCCGCAACGTAGCAGCAAGAGTGTGGTCAGAATGCGGGATAGCCGTCCGTTGCCGTCCTGAAACGGGTGAATGGCGAGAAAGGTTACGGTAAAAATGCCGACAACCAGCAAGGGGTGCAGACTTTTAGTTTCCAACGCGGCATTCGTCCATTCGATCAGTTCGCGCATGAGCCGGGGAGTGTCAAAGGGCGTGGCGGTTTCAAAGACAATGCCGATCTGTTGCCCTTGACCATCGAACGCCGCCACACTGTTTGAAGCGGTTTTATAGTTTCCCCGGTGGCGCTCGTCTTTGTCGCTGTGCCGCAACAAAGATCGATGAAGTTGGCGGACGTGGTTTTCCGTCAACGGAATGTATTCCCAAGACTGAAAAATTTGCTCCATAGTCTCGGCGTATCCGGCAATCTCCTGCTCGTCACGCGAAGAAAAAGAATGGATGGCGAGATTCGATAGCAGCTTTTCCACTTCACTGTCGGAGAGCGTGCTTCCTTCAATGCGGGTGGAGGAACCGACACTTTCTATGGTGGCGATCCTGCGCAAGGCGGAAAGACGTTCAGGCGCGAGAGTTCCCAAGGCTTTCCATGCGCCCTTGAATTCATCGATTTCCGCAATCAGGCCAAGGAGTTCCGGCGTAATTTTCAGCGTACCTGTCTTGATCATACCCATGTATACACCCACAAACACCTAATAAGTCAAGCCGCAAATTCACCCATCAACAATGCCGCCTGGAGAGCGACAAGGCCGACAGTGATTTTGACAAGGCAGTGACGGCTATGTTATTCGGTCGAAAATCCATCAAGGACAAATAGCCGTCAAAAGGAGCAGCTATGTGGGTCAAAGCGGAAGCAGCGCGACACGATGCCATAGCGGAAAAAACGATTTTTCGCTTTGAAGTGCGCTTGCTCAGTGGGCCGGTGGCTCCGTCTTTTATAAAAAGAAATCCCGAACCGCCATCGCGAGTCATAGATATCCGCGGCTCCCAGACTCTGGATGCATTGCATATGGCGATCTTCCGGTCTTTTGACCGTGAAGACGCGCATATGTATGAGTTTCAGATCGGCGGGAAAAAACCGATGGCCAGGAAAGCCGTCCGCTACAGCATTTCCCCGGATGATACATTTCCGGAAGAAAAGAGCGCGAAGACGACCACTATTGCCGAATTGAACCTGTCTCCAGGGATCCTCTTTTTCTACTGGTTTGATTTCGGTGACGACTGGTGGCATGAGATACGCCTGCTTATCATAAATCCCCCGGTACAGGGTAAAGGACGTTATCCCCGCATTGTGAAGAAAGAAGGTGAAAGCCCGCCGCAGTATCTTGACTGGGAGGCGGAGGAGGAGGACTCCGAGCCGGATGGCAGTGATTTTATTTTGCCTGAGGCAGTTCGGAAAAGAGAAGAGGCCGCTGCCGTCGTTGCGGAACAACGCATGGCCGAAATATCCGCCATGATTGAAAATTTCTGCAAATCCAATCTGACGGAAGGCTATACAACGGTTTGCGGCGAGCTACTCGACGCCGCTTACGCTGCGCGGTTTCCGTTGGAACGGGGCAAGGCGCAAAGCTGGGCCGCCGGAATTATCCACGCGGCAGGCGTGATCAATTTTTTGCACGATCCGGCATCCGAGCCGCACATGAAGCTACGCGACATCGCGCAACATTTTGGCGTGTCTCCGGCAACGATGGAGAACAAAAGCCGCGAAATTCGTAATGCCGTCAGCGCCTTCCCTCTGGACCCGCGCTTTTGTCTGCCTGAACGCATGGTGAACAACCCGCTGATATGGATGAAACAAATAAATGGAATTATTGTTGATATTCGTAGAATGCCGCGCGAGATACAGGAGGCAGCGCTGAAAGCCGGGCTGATACCGTTCATCCCAGAAACGCCGGCGGCTGCGGCGCCGCCAGAACCAAAGGCGGCGAACCAAAAGAAAGACAAAAAAGCTGTACCGGGAAAGGACAAGAAAAATCCGGATCAGTACAGGCTGCTGGAATAACGATGTGCTTGCGGCTGTCGCATATGGTGCATCCTTGCCCCAATGCAGAGGTGGCCGCCGAGCAGCTTTCTCCTGCTCAGCAAGAGGCGTTCACCCTATGCTCACCATGCGAAGATGCCCCCTGTGGAGTTGTGCGCATCCGCACATTAAACTGTGAATATCCGCACAATATGCTGTGCGGTTCAGCACAGCGGCAGCAGGACAGAGGCCGCCGCCTCCCCGGAGCGAGACTGATTCCCTTTGCCGGGCAAGGAATCACGAGAATGTGGAGACCGCGCGTCTTTTTGGCACATCTTTTGCTAAAAGAAGAATGTCTGAGACGGCGAAGTCCCCCCCTGACATTCGCCCCATCAGCCTCACAGGTTGGTTTCAGATACCCTCCCTCCGGTTTCCCCCAACCGGAGAAAAGTGAAGTAGCCATCCTCACTGAAAAGCCCCTGGCCCCCTCCAGGGGCTTTTTCGTTGTGCGAGCGGCCAAAGGGAATTACAGGGTGACGAGTTCCAAAGATTCCCGGGGAATCGGCTCGGCAAGAAAGTAGCCGCCCACGCGGGCGAAGCGGTCCGGAGCGTCTGTGGTCAGGAAGCGGCGCAGGCGGCGCGGAGCGGGATTGAGCAGGCCGGAGGCGGTGAGCCTGTTTTGCACCGCGCGGGCAGTGGTTTCCGCGGAATCAACCATATCCAGGGGAAAGGGAAAAGCCGCGCGGATGGCCGGGGCCAGGAGGGGGAAATGGGTGCAGCCCAGGACGATGCAGTCCGGACGGTCCTCAGGGGGCAGGGCGAGGATGGGCGCCAAATAACGGGCCGCCGTCTCCTCCACCACGGGTCCGTTCAGCCACCCCTCCTCGGCCAAGGCGACAAAAAGGGAGCAGGGAATGCCTGTCACCCGGGCCTGCGGGCGCAGGGCCAGGATGGCCCGCGCATAGGCTTGGTTGCGGATGGTGGATTCCGTGCCCAGGACCAGGATGCGCCCCGTGCGCGAGACCTCGCAGGCGGCCCGGGCGCCCGGCTCGATCACGCCGATGACGGGCAGGTGGGCGTAGGCGGCTTCCAGAACGGGCAGAGCGGCTGCCGTCGCGGTGTTGCAGGCCACCACCAGGAGCTTGATCCGCCGCTCCACGAGTTTTTCCGTGGCCTGGAGGGCGTAGCGGATAATGGTTTCCTGCCCCTTGGTGCCGTAAGGAAGACGGGCCGTATCCCCGAGGTAGAGAAGATCCTCGTCTGGCAGACGGCGGCTCAGGGCGGAGAAGACGGTAAGTCCGCCCACCCCGGAATCAAAGAGGCCGATGGGCAGGGAGGGGGAGAGGCCGGACAGGGGAGAATCCGGAACAAGGCGCGGTTTCAGGGGATCTCCTCCATAAGGGAGAAGGTGGAGGAAAAGGGAGCCCGCAGGGAGGAAAGGACGCGTTCCAGGAAAATGCCTTCGCGCGTGGGAGCATCGTGTCCGAAGGTGGCGCGAATGCCAAGGGTGACGAATTGCACGGCGCGGTCCATGGCCAGGGGCAGGCTGTCGCCCTGCATGAGGCAGGCTGTAAGAACGCTGGTAAAGGTGTCGCCGGTGCCGGGATAAAAGGCGGGCACATAGTCGCAACGGACCTGCCAGAAGCGCCGCAGGCGGCTCTGATAGGCGATCACAGAGGTGTTACGCCGGTCTCCCCCCAGGGGAACACTAGTAATAACAGTTGTTTCAGGACCATTTTCACTTAGACGGCAGAGCCAGTCCCGCAACAGAGAAATCTCCAGACCGCTTTCCTCCGCCTCAAAGGGATAGGGCTCGCCCAGAAGCAGGGCGGCCTCCGTCAGATTGGGAGTGATGCAGGATGCGTGCCTGATGAGCTGGCGCATGCTGTCCACCATCTCCGGCGTCATGGTGGGATCCAGCCTGCCGTTGTCGCCCAGAACCGGATCCACCATGGCGATGCCGCCGGGAAGAAGGCAGGAATGGATACAGTCCATGACCACTTCCACCTGGGCGGCGGACCCCAGAAAACCGCTGTATACGGCCTCGAAACGGAGGGACAGGGACTTCCAGTGGTCCAGAAATCCCTGCATGGAGGGGGTCAGGTCCACAAAACGAAAATCGGTGAAGCCGGTGGTGTGGGTGGAAAGCACGGCAGTGGGCAGGGGGCAGACCTGGATGCCCATGGTGGAAAAGACGGGGATGACCACAGTGAGGGAGGTGCGGCCGAATCCGGAAAGGTCGTGAATGGCGGCGACACAGGGTACGGGGCGCATGCTTCCATCCTGGCGGAAAAGACTGAAGTGCCGAGGGAGGCAGCTTACCTCCTTTTCCGCCGCCTGACCAGAGGCGGCAAAAGGCCGCTGTCCTTTTGCGCGCAAGGAGCGTATGTTCCCTCTCTGGAGCGGTTTCGCCCGGAGGCGGCCGCCGGGAGTATTTTCAGAATGGAAAGGCTCCAATCTGGAGCGCGGGCGGCGGCACCAGCGGGATTGCGGCAGGGCGAGTTTGCTCCACCGCGCCTGTATTCGCCGGGAGGCGCCATGTCCTTCGCCGGCATCCTGTTGCCCTTTCCCCCAGGCTGCGTCCAGGGAATTATGCTAAGGCGGCTGAAGCGTTTCAGTGTGGACGTGCTGCTGGAAGGGGGCCTGTGCCGCGTCCACACCAACAATTCCGGGGCCATGCTGGGCCTGGTGCGCGAGGGCCTGCCGGTGTGGCTTTCCCCCGCCTCCGGCCCGGGCCGAAAATCGGCCTACACTCTGGAAATGATCCGGCTGCCCGGCTCCGGCCTCTGGGTGGGGGTGAACACCCTTGTCCCCAACCGGCTGTTGCGGGCGGCCTTTCAGGCTGGCCTGTTGCCCTGGGCCGCAGGCTATACCGCC
>JAISMK010000131.1 GCA_031276785.1 Desulfovibrio sp.
CTTGTTCCAGAATTTCCCCTGGATGGACCTCGCGCGGCAGGGCCGCGCAGCGGGAACGGTCCGCCACCCAGAGCCCGAAGACAAAGGGCAGGCCGGTCCAGCGCAGCCAGGCTTCCCCCAGATCCAGGCGGTAAGGATAGTCCGGGTGGCGGCGCAGGCGTAGGGCCTCGTCGCCTATGGCCAGGAAGGCGTCCGGCGGCTGGCTGGAGGCAAGGGCTCCGGCCGCTGCGCCCGTGCGCCAGTAAACCGCCAGGGGAAAAAAATCCCTGAGGAGCAGACGCAGCAGGGCCACAGAGGTATGGCTCGCGGGGCTGGCCAGAATGGTTCGTCCTTCCAGGCGATCCAGGGGAACACGGGACAGCAGGAGGACGCTCTGAATGGGGCCGTTGCCGGCAATGGCCAGGTTGGGCAGGAGGAAATAGCGTTCCGGACGGCGGGCGTATTCCAGGCTGGAGGTGGAGGAGGCCAGGAGCCTGCCCTTGGCCATCAGGGCATTTAGGGCGGCCGGCGGACCGGAAACCAGCTCAAAGCCATGGGGCACGGCGCCGCATTCCAGGCCGTGATAGATGGGCAGCACGTTGAGATAGCCTATGCGTCCCAGGCGGAATTCCTTTCCCCGGCGTGTCCCGCCGCGGGCAAGGCCGCTATCCCCTCTTCCCTCCGCGGGGCTGTAATCCATGCGGCGCCGCCGGGGACAAAAGCCCGCCCGGCGGATAATGCTATGGATCTGCCGCCGGCTGAGGCGGAAGGAGACACCGGCCGCGGCCACCACGTTTTCCTCCATCATGAGGGAACCAAAATCGTTGGCGCCGAACAGGATGGCCAGTTGGGCCACCTGCGGGCCCATAGTGACCCAGGAAACCTGGAGATTGGGAACATTGTCCAGCACCAGACGGGAAACGGCCAGCAGGCGCAGGTAGGCCTGGGCCGTTTCCGGCGGGCGGCGCAGAGCGGTGTTGTCCGGCTGGAAGGTCCAGGGGATGAAGGCGGTGAAGCCGCCCGTGGCATCCTGCTGGTCCCGGACGGAAAAGAGATGCTCCAGGCGATCCTCATCCTCTTCCTCATGCCCGAACATCATGGTGGCTGTGGTTTTAAGCCCGAGCCGGTGGGCCTTGGCCATGACCTCCAGCCATTCTCCGGCGGAACATTTGCGCGGAGACACCCGCGCGCGCACCGCGTCCGCCAGAATCTCCGCTCCCCCGCCGGGGATGGAGGCAAGGCCGGCGGCTTTCAGCCTTGCCAGAACCGTGTCCACGTCCAGTCCTTCCCTGCGGGCGAAAAAAACGATTTCCGGAGGGGAAAAGGCGTGCAGATGGATTCCGGGGTATGCTGCGCGCATCCAGGAGAGCATTTCTTCGTAAAAGGACAGGGGCAGGTCGGGATTGTGCCCGCCTTGCAGCAGGATCTGGTCGCCCCCCAGTTCCAGGGTTTCGCGCAGTTTGCGGTCCAGAGTCTCCCGGTCCAGGACAAAGCCCCCGGGTTGGCCCGGCGGCCGGTAAAAGGCGCAGAAGCGGCAGCCGCAGGCGCAAATATTGGAATAATTGATATTCCTGTCCGCCACATAGGTGACCACAGGTTCCGGATGCAGGGCCAGGCGGGCCTTGTGGGCCAGGGCGCCCAGAGTGAAAAGATCCGCCCGGCGATAGAGCAGAGATGCCTCCCGGCGGCTGAGTCGCCTTTCCGGGTCCGGCGGCGGGGCGGCGCCCCCGCCATCCGGCGGCGAGGCCTCCCGCAGCCGGCCCCAGGCGGCCTGCAGCCGCGCAGCCAGTTGGGCTACATCCCGGTCTGGAGGCGCGCAGGGATCCCTGCTGAGGGCTGCGCGCTCCCGCGCGGCATAGGAAGGCGGAAGCGGGGGGGAAGCCGGATCGTCCGGCGGTTTGCGGAACAGGGCGTCCCGGTTGACAGGCTCAAAGCCGCAGCCCAGGATCATGGCCTCCAACTGGGGGCGGGTCAGGGCAATTTCGCTTTTCAATGATTCCTGCGGACCGGCGTTGGCCCCGGCCATACGCCCTATGCGCTCCTCTTCAATGGTTCCGTCCAGGTCGTCCGCGCCGAAACTCAGGGCCGCCTGGGCCAGCTTGATCCCCAGCATGATCCAGTATGCCTTGATGTGCGGAATATTATCCAACAGCAGGCGGGCCACGGCAATGGTGCGCAGGCAGTCAAGGCCGGCATCCGCATCCGGGGATCTTCCTTCTCCTTCCAGGCTGCGGGCCAGGGGGTTGTTGCGGGCCTGGAAAGGCAGGGGAATGAAGCAGAGAAACCCCCGGCTCCTGTCCTGTTGTTCACGTAGGGCCAGGAGGTGATCAACCCTGTCCGCGGCGCTTTCCAGGTGGCCGAAGAGCATGGTGCAGTTGCTGGCCAGGCCGAGGGCATGGGCTTCGCCGGCAATGCGCAGGTATTCCTCTCCGGATATTTTTTCCGGGCAGATCCGCCGGCGCACGTCCGGGGCGAAAATCTCCGCGCCGCCGCCTGTGAGCATCTGAACTCCGGCCGCGCGCAGGCGCTCAAGGACGCGGAGGCAGTCACAGCCGTGCAGGGCGGCCAGGTGGGCCACTTCCGTTACGGTCAGGGCCTTGAGTACGGCCTGGGGCCGCGCCCGTCTCAGGGCCTGGAAAAGATCCTCGAACCATTCCAGGCGCAGGGAAGGATGACACCCCCCCACCAGATGTATTTCAGCAAAGGGCTGCCCGCCGTCATCCAGCGCCTTGGCGACAATCTCCTCCCGGCTCAGGGTAAAGGCCCCTTCCTGGCCCTCCCGGCGGCTGAAGGCGCAGAAGCGGCAGCCGGTTTCGCAAATATTGCTGTAATTGATTTGGCGGTTGCGGACAAAGAAGGTCCGCAGTCCGTGCCGGCGCACCCGGCAATGGTGGGCCAGGGCGCCCACGGCCAGAAGATCCGGACAGGCGAACAGGGCCTCGCCTTCGGCCTTGCTCAGGCGTTCGCCCGCGCGGACCTTGCGCCGGATCTCCGCAATGCCCAAGCGGGAGTAGTAAGCGGCGGAAAACATGCTGCTCCTGATGGAAAGGACGGCCGGGAGCGTTTCCGAAAAAATTGCGGGCGGCAATTGTTATCTGGAATCCGCGTCAGACGTTGAAGAGAAAGTGTACCACATCGGCGTCCCGCAGCGCATAGTCCCTGCCTTCCGTCCGCAGCAGGCCAGCGCTCCGGGCCGCGGCCTCGGAGCCAAGGCGCAGGTAGTCGTCATAGGCGATGACTTCCGCCCGGATAAAACCGCGTTCAAAATCGGAATGGATTACGCCGGCTCCCTGGGGAGCCTTCTGCCCTTCGCTGATTGTCCAGGCCCGCACTTCCTTGGGGCCGGCGGTGAAAAAACTGATCAGCCCCAAGGCGGAATATCCGGTGCGGATGACCTTTTCCAGAGCGCCCTCCGCTATGCCGTAGGAGGAGAGGAGTTCCTCCCGTTCAGCCGGAGACAGGCCTTGCAGTTCCTCCTCGATCCTGGCGCACAACACCACCAGAGGGGCGCCGCGCTCCCGGGCGTGTCCGGCCAAAGCCCGGACATGGGGAGTGTTTTCCGCCAGGGACGCCTCGTCCACATTGGCGCAGTAAATGATTTTTTTGGCGGTCAGCAGGCCGTGCTCAGGCGGGAACTGCCGCGGGGCCGCGCCGCTTCCGGGCGCCGTGGCGGCCGGCCGGCCCGCGTCCAGGTGGGACAGGAGCCGTTCCCATTCCTGGATCTGGCCGGCCAGGGCCTTGTCGCCCTTGATTTTCCGGGCGCGCTCCAGGCGTTTTTCCAGGCTCTGCATGTCGGCCAGGATCAATTCGGTTTCCAGAGTTTCCACATCCCGCAGGGGATCAACTCTCCCTTCCACATGGGAGATGTTCCCGTCCTCAAAGCAGCGCACCACTTCCAGAAGGACCGCGCATTCGCGCACAGTGGCCAGAAACTGGTTGCCCAGCCCCTCTCCCTTGCTGGCCCCGCGCACCAGTCCGGCAATGTCGATGAAGTCCACCGTGGCCCTGGTCAGCTTCTGCGGCTTTACCAGGTCCGCCAGGGCGTCCAGCCGGCGGTCGGGCACGGGCGTTGTGGCCTTGTTGGGCTCTATGGTGCAGAAGGGATAGTTGGCCGTCTCGGCGTTCCGGGCTTTTGTCAGCGCGTTGAAAAGCGTTGATTTGCCCACGTTGGGCAGGCCGATGATGCCGATGCTCAGCGGCATGGGATTCTCCTTGCGCCGGAAGGCGGATATATGCGGCAGGGGCGCTTGAGCCATAAGCGCAAAGTAAAAATGTTTCAAGATTATTTTGATTTTGAGCGCGGCCCGCGCCTGGAAGGCGGGCGCAGGATGTCGCGCCGAAATACGAAGCATTTCGAGAGGCAAGGCGAAATCACATTTTCGCCGCAGCCGACAGATAAAATTGCGGGAGGCAATTTTTATCTGGAATCCGAATAAGATCGATGGAAGGCTTCCAGATCCTCAAGGCCGCTCACGGAAACGGCGGTGAAGGCGGCCGGTTCCCCCGCCTGCCGGGGAGGGAGGAGAGGGCTCAGGATGGGATCCGCCATGCGGGTCAGCACCTGTCTGGGGCCGCACTCCACAAAGGCGCGGATGCCCTGTGCCCATTGGGCGCGGATGGTGTCCGTCCAGTATACCGGGGAGGTCATCTGCCGCGCCAGGGAGTTCTTAAGGGCGGCGGCGTCCGTTTCCGGCCGGGCGCAGACGTTGCTGTACACCGGAAAGCGGGCCGTCTTCCATTCAGCCTTGCCGGTTTTGTCCAGAGCGCGGGCCATCTCCCCGGCGGCTTCGGCCATGAGGGGACTGTGGAAGGCCCCGGAGACGGCCAGGGGGAGAACTCTCCCTCCATCCTGCCGGACCAGGGGAGAAAGGGCGGCTATGGCATTCTTGTTCCCGCTGGCCACAAACTGGCCGGGAGTGTTGTAGTTGGCCAGAACCAGCGCCTGGCCGCTCTGGGCGGCGGCCCGGGCCACGCAAGCCTCCGCCTGATCCCGGTTCAGCTTGAGCAGGGCGGCCATGCTCCCCAGGCCCTCCGGATCGCATTCGGCCATGAGCCGGCCGCGCAGGGAGACAAGGTTCAGGACGGTTTCCGGGGAAAGAACACCGGCGGCCGCCAGGGCGCTGTATTCGCCCAGGCTGTGGCCGGCCGCCGCCACAGGGGAGCAGAGAGGCGCAAGGCGCAGCCACAGGGACAGGTTGACGACCGTCAGGGCCGGCTGCAGGCTGCGGGTGGCGGCCATGTCCTTTTCCCCGCCGTCCCAGTAAATTTCGCGCAGGGGAAGGGAACTTGCCGCTTCGGCCTTTTTCCACAGGTTCATGGCCGCGGGGTCGGCCTCGGCCACGTCGCGGCCCATGCCCGGCTCCTGAGACCCTTGCCCGGGGAAAAGAAGAGCGCTGCGCATAAAATCTCCCGTCAGTTTTCTCGGTTTCTCTTTAGAGCATATTAGGCTTGAAATGCTTGCTTAACGGCGGGCAAAGCCCGCCTGCAAACATTTCGCGGCAAGGATTTGCGAGCGAATCCTTGCGGAGCGGTCCAGCTTTTCAAAGTTAAACTACTCTAGCCGGAGATAAGAGACAAGGCTATACGCGGCAGGGCGCCTGCCTGAGAAGGGATGGTCCGCGCGGCCTGCGACAGGACACGGCAGCGGATGAACTGGGTCATTTCCAGGGAAATGTCCATGGCGGCGGGGCGTGCCCCGGCGGCCTGCCCGCCGCCCTTCCGAGTCCGCAGGCCGAGCATGGCCTTCTTGAGGCGGTCCCGCATGTCTCCAAGGCTGGCGCGAATCTGGTCCTTGGAGAAGCTGGCCGCATTTTGTTGTGAACTATGAGCATCAGGGCCTTTCATCTTTGGGGGCGGCGGCGGCGGTCCTTTGCCGGAGATGGAAAACATGGCGTCCTTCCTTTTGTTGGCAGGTTTCGCTCTGATACCAAGTTGCTTTCAATGGAAAGCGGGTTGGCCTGGAGGAGGCGAAGCCTCCGCCCGCAAGTTTTTGAAAAATCAGGCTGAGCCTGTTAGAGCAGTCCAACTTTTTCAAAGTGGAGGCCATCGTTGGCTTTTCCCTCATACGCGACATATCGACAGGCGCGGAAAAAACTTAAGAGGCCGACGCGAAGCGAGGCAGGCGGAGAAAACCAGCGCCGCAATCAGATGATGAAAAGGAAGGTCATCAGCACGAACAGGGGCACAAGAATGCCCACGGACCAGACCATGTAGCCGAAGAAGCTGGGCATCTTGACTCCCATATCCTCGGCGATGGAACGGACCATGAAGTTGGGGGCGTTGCCGATGTAGGAATTGGCGCCCATAAACACCGCCCCGGCGGAGATGGCCACCAGGGTGGGGGCCATGCTGGTCATGAGGGCGCCGGCCACCTGCTCCGGGGCAAGTCCGGCAATGCCGCCGGCGGTGTTGAAGAACACCAGATAGGTGGGGGCGTTGTCCAGAAAGCTGGAGAGAGTGCCGGCCATCCAGAAGAACATGGCGTTATCGGGCCGGCCGTTGTCGCTGACCAGATTGATGATGGAGGCCAGGGCGCCCTCGGGGCCGGCCTTCAGAATGGCCAGGGCCGGAATCATGCTGATAAAGATGCCGAAAAAGAGCTTGGCCACTTCAGCGATGGGCCCCCAACTGAAATCATTGCGTTCGCGCACCTCCATGCTGGTCAGCTTGAAGGACAGGGCGGCGATGCCCAGCAGCAGCACGTCCCGGACGATGTTCTGCAGTTCC
>JAISMK010000146.1 GCA_031276785.1 Desulfovibrio sp.
AATTTCACTTTGAAATCGCTCCAGAGACGCAAGCGGATGCCCTCCCCTACAGGCCGCAGGATAAACCGTGTATCAAGACCAAGGTGAATTTACTCTGCCACCAGCCAAAGTCTTAAGCCCAGAACGCTCTTCTGGCAAGGATGCTCCATGACGAAAAGGCTGCAGGTTTCCGGTTTTACCGCAGCCGTCTCCATATTGCTTCTTACCTGCAGCACCTATGCCGTTCTGCGGGATTCTGATGCTCCCGTTCTTATCTTCACGCCCGACACAGGAAGAGCCTCGCCTAGTCTGGTCATGACCCTGACGGTCGCTGACGCGACTTCCCCCATTCAGCGCATTTTAATACAGGCCCGACTGGGCAGCCATCTGATTCCTCTACTGGATAAAACCTACCGGGATGGGGAAAAATCACGCCGGGAAACCTTTTCTCTGAGAAACAGCGGTCTTAAGGATGGGCCAATTGAACTGGAAGTCTCGGCGACGGATGCCTCTCTCGGCAACTTTGGTCGTGGCAACACCTCTCTCAGGAAAATTCCTCTGGTAATTGACTCCGTGCCGCCGCGAATCCTCGTCAAAACTTCTCCTCCCAATGTTCGCCGGGGTGGAAGCGGCTGCGTCCTCTACTCACTCTCCAAGGAAATCGTGCAAACAGGCGTTCTGGTCGGCGATATTTTTTTCCCGGCCTTTCGTCAGGCCAACGGCTACTACCTCTGCTTCTTCGCCTTCCCTTACAATTTGGACCGCAGAGAGTTCGCCCCCAGGCTGACCGCAGTAGATCCGGCCGGAAATTCCCGAACCGAGCCCCTCCCGGTTGTCCGCCTTCCTCGTGATTTTAAGCTGGACACTATTTCTCTGAGTCCCAACTTTCTGGAAAAGAAAGACGCGGAGTTTTCAGCCCTTGTGCCGGGGGGGATGTCCGCGCTGGATCGCTTTCTTCAAGTGAACGGGCGCATTCGCCGGGAAAACACCCGCGACCTTCTGGAAATCGGCAGAAATACCGCGCCCGACATCCTTTGGAGCAGCCCTTTCCTGCGTCTGCCCAAGTCCGCCTCCAAAGCGGGATTCGCCGACTTCCGCACCTACCTCTGGAACGGAGAAAAGGTGGACGAGCAGGTTCACCTGGGTCTTGATCTGGCATCTGTCGCCCAGGCCCCTGTTCCCGCAGCCAATGCCGGCCGCGTTGTCTTCGCTGGCTATCTAGGAATTTACGGCAACATGGTTATTCTGGATCACGGCCTTGGCCTGCAAAGCCTTTATTCTCATCTGAGTTCCTACTCTGTGGGAGTAGGTCAGGCTGTGGGTAAGGGAGAGATTATCGGCGCCACAGGCGCCACCGGCATGGCCGGAGGCGATCACCTGCATTTCGGCATACTTCTTTCCGGCCTGGAAGTCTCACCGCTTGAGTGGCTTGACGCCCACTGGATAAGGGACAATATCGCAGACCGCGTCAAAGCTGCCGGAGGCTCCCTGTCGGCCGGAGTCCTTCCGGAATCCGGGGCCGGTGGTTCCCGCTAGAGCAGTTCAACTTTGAAAAAGTTGAACTGCTCCGCAATGGGAACAATTTAACTTTGAAATTGCTCTGCAAGCCAGCTCATATTATAGCGGTTTCCGCTCCCTCCCGGCTCTCCACCGCTCCAGAGCCCTGGTCTGCTCCTCAAAGGAGGCAAAGCCAGCCTGATGCAGGGCATCCTCAACCAGAGAGCACCAGTCCCAGTTGCTGTACAGAACGGGTTTATGGAAGTTGTGTCGGAAAGTCTCCAGCTCCTGCCGGTAAAAACGTTCCTTGGAGGTGTCCAGGCTTTCCCTCAGGTGTTCCTGAAGTCTGTTCAGCTCTCCCTCGTACCATTCCAGAAGGTCTTCGGCCCTATTATATTTTTTAAGGATATGACCATAGCCATGTTCTTCCATCATCCTGTGCAGAAGAGCCAAATGCTGTTTACTCAACCAGTTGCCAAGAGCCTGGGTGGGGATATTTTCGTTTTCTACCTCGGCCATGTCCAGCTTGGTCTGGTAAAAGGTATCGGGCACCACTGAAGCCGAAGCAATGCCGGCAATGGCGACCAGACCGCGTATAATGGTGCTGTTGGAAACGCCCTGTCCGCAAAAGCCGACTTTTTTGCCATACTTCTGACCACTGAAAATAGTCACCAAGATGGCCCAGACAACAGCCGGATCTTCCTCATCATAAATATGAGCCAGCTTGGCGTTGTCCCTGTCCGTGGCAAGCACCATCTGGGTCATGTCATTGGAGCCGATGGAAAAACCGTCAAACTCCTCCAGATACTGCTTGGCAAGAATGGCGTTGCTGGGGATTTCCGCCATAAGGATGATTTTAAGGCCATCCTGTCCGCTTTTGAGCCTATGCACCTGTTCCAGATAACGGCGCATACTGCGGGCTTCCTCCAAGGTGCGGACAAAGGGAAGCATAATTTGCAGGTTGGTACCGCCGTAAACGCCCCTGGCCAACTTGAAGGCTTCCAGTTCCCAATCATGCAGGTTACGGGAAACGCCTCGCCAACCTAGCATGGGATTGGCCTCCACCTGCTCGAAAAGTAGACCGCCTAGGAGATTGCGGTATTCGTTGGATTTGAAGTCCGTGGTGCGGTAGATAATGTCCTTGCCGTAGAAGGCCATGGCAAAAAGGGCCAATCCCTGGGCCAGGGTCTGAACATAGTGTTCACGTCCGGAACGATAGCCCCGGGCGCGGATGATTTCGCCGATCTGCTCCGGAATGTTGCGCACGGCATCGCGCTGGGAGACAATTCCCGTCCGGTGGGCGACATCCTCGCGCAGTTCGCAGATATCATCCAAAATGACCCGCACAAAGGGAATGTCCATCGCCTGAGCGGCCATGCGCTTCACTTGGCTGTCGATTTCCCCACGGCGGCGCACCACTTCGGGATCGTTGCCCGTCAACAAAGAAAGTTCATCCTCAAAGCCCATGATCAGGCGGACATGAGCCTCCAGATCAACCGTGGTTTTGATTTGATCCAGACGGCGGGAAGCAATGACCATATATTCGTCCAGCTTGCGCTCCAGCTCACGGGTTTGGCGGCGCACGGCCAGCACCTCCTCTTCAGAGCCCCGTCCTTCCTGTTCGGTCAGTACGGCGATTTCTCCGGCCAGACCTGTGATATGCCCAACATATTCCCGCAGCCGGATGTTCAGATAGACAAGGCCGGCATTGAGCTGCGCCCGTACGGTTTTTGTCAGGTGCGCCTCCTGGATCTGCAGATGTCTTTGGATAATGCCTTCCAACTCGCCGCTGTCGTAGGCCTCCAATGCCTGGGGGTGAACGCCTATATTGCCGAGCATGAACTCAGCCCGCAGCAGGCCGACCTCAAAGCCGTCAATCTCGCGCAGCCGGGAGAGGAACATGGCCTGGTTCACATCGGCCAGGATAAGGCCCACGTTGGTTCTGGTGGGAGGCAAGCCGGCAAGATCCATTTCCCCGCCCACATCGCGCAAGGGTAGGATCCCCCTGTAGACCCTGCCCGAGGTTCCATCCACAGTCACTTCCATGCCGTCCAGGGCGCGGAGGGCCTCTACCCGTTGAATGCCGATAATAGCCGGGATGCCCAGTTCGCGGGAGGTGATGGCGGCATGGGATGTATCTCCGCCCACATCGGCCAGAATGGCGGAGGCCACCCTCATCCCAGGCACCATATCAGGATCGGTGCGTTCGGCGGCAAGCACGTCTCCTTTGGAAATCTTATTCAGCTCCAGAGCGGAACGCAGGAACTTGACCGTCCCCTGCCCCGCCCCCCGTGAAGCGCCGTTGCCCTCCAGCAGAACCTCGGCCAGAGATGCCGCAACAGGGTCCACTTCCTTGCGTCGCATGTAAATAATGTGAGGATGCAGCTCGAATTCTTCATTCCAGCGAGTTTCCGGGCGCGCCTGGACGAACCAGAGAACATCGGAGGCATCAATGCAGAATTCCGAATCCATTATGATACCGCCATAGGCATTGCTGATGGCCCGTACACCCCTGGCAACGGCTTCGGCATGAACAATGGAGAGAGCCCAGCGGGTGGCCTCATGGTCCGGAACACGGACCTTCCTGGTCCCTCCTCCGTCGTCATACACAATCTTCAAATCCTTGCAGCCCATCTGGCGGATGACCACTTCGTGGCCGTCATCACGGGAAAAGACGTAGTATTTGTCCGGAGTAACCATGCCGCCCACCACGGCTTCGCCAAGGCCATAGGAGGCGTCTATGGAGACAAGATCCTTACGCGCGGTTCCCCGGCAGCCTGTGGCCGTGTCTGCGGCAAAAGCGGTGCCGGAAATGACCGGATTGATCATGCGCATGATGCACACGGACAGAGAAGTATTCTCAACGGCCCACTCTTTTTTTGCCTGCTGGGCCAGGCTGTCATCGCCGGTTTCCTCCGCAAGGGCGATGGCGTCCAGAACGGCCTCGCGCCGGTATGTCATGGACCGCAAGTTGTAGGCCGAGGCACAGTCCCAATGGTAGGCGGTCACCACCTGCTCCGGTCCGTACATATTCAGATAGGTGTCCTGAAGGCCGGCAAACGCCTTCTTGCGCGAATCCTCGCC
>JAISMK010000027.1 GCA_031276785.1 Desulfovibrio sp.
TGCTCTAGTACCATGTACCACTTAAAACTGCGTTTTAAGTGGTAAGATCGCTGCGCCGAAAAGCGTGGTTTTCGGCTTGCTCCGCCGCCTGCAGCGGCGCGCCGGGCTTAAAGCCCGGCATTAGTACGCTGTAAATTTATCCGCAATTTAAAATGTTACAGCGTACTAGAGCAGTCCAACTTTTTCAAAGTTGAACTGCTCTATTCTTCTCCGGAAAGGGGGGAGGCCCGGATGCCCAGCGCCCGGTCCATGTCCGAGAGGATGTCCGGAAGGCCGAGGGCGGCCTTCTCCCGGCTGGAGTCATACATAAGGACCAGCAGGGTGGAGGAGTCAGGGGCAAGGCCCAGGGCAATCCCCCGCTCCGGTCCGAGGTTGCGCAGGGTGAGGAGAAAGGATGT
This sequence comes from Desulfovibrio sp., assembly GCA_031276785.1. Classification (GTDB taxonomy): domain Bacteria; phylum Desulfobacterota; class Desulfovibrionia; order Desulfovibrionales; family Desulfovibrionaceae; genus Frigididesulfovibrio. Next base: position 399 of record JAISMK010000027.1, read on the forward strand.
CCGATCCTGGCAGTCCAGGCGGCCCCGGACGCGTCCCTTGGCTGTGGGGGGGGTGTCCAGGAAAGCCGTGCAGACCAGGGGGCGGGGAAAGGACAGAATGCGCAGATCAATGGAGCCGACTCCGGCCATGCAGGAGCGGTCCATGCTTCCTTCCACCGGCAGATCGCCGTACTGTCCCACCAGGGCCAAAGGCGGGCCGGAGAGGAGCGGAGAGGGAGGGGCGGAGCCGGGCGTCGGGGCGCAAGAGCAGAGCAGGAGCAGGAGCAGGAGAGGCATTTAGCGGTTTTCCCGCAGCCCGGCGGCGGCTTGTTCCACTTCCCGGGCAAAGGCGGCGCGGGCCTCCAGAATGCGGGCGGCCAGCCCGGGATCGGCCAGAGCGAGGATCTGGGCGGCCAGCCAGGCGGCGTTGCGCGCCCCGGCCTTATCCAAGGCCACGGTGGCCACGGGATAGCCTGCGGGCATCATGACGGTGGACAGCAGGGCGTCCAGGCCGCGCAGGGCGGAAGCGGCGACCGGAATGCCGATGACGGGCCTGATGGTCCGGGCGGCAACGGCGCCGGCCAGATGGGCGGCCATGCCGGCGGCGCAGATATATACCTGGCAGCCGGTCCGCTCCAGATCGCGCACCAGATCTTCAGTGCGCCCGGGGCTGCGATGGGCGGAGGTGACGGTAAAAAGATAGGGAATGTCCAGCTCCTTCAGAATGTCGGCGCAGGGGCGGACGGTTTCCTCGTCGGACAGACTGCCCATGAACAGGGCGACTTTGGCCTTCATCAAAGTTTCCTTTATGGTTGCAGCCGGATTGCCCGCAGCCCGGCCTGTTTTGCAGCAGGCTGTCAGACTTGGGAAAAACGCAGCCCTTTGTCGCCGATATCGCGGCGGAAATGGCTGTTGTCCATGCGGATTTTCGCCAGGGCCGCGTAGGCGCTGGCCTGGGCCTCGGCCAGGCCGTTGCCCAGAGCCGTGACCCCAAGAACCCTGCCGCCGTGGGCAACCACCTCTTTGCCGACAAGCCTGGTGCCGGCCTGAAAGATTTTGATCCGGCCGGGGCAAAGGTCTTCCGCCTCGCTGATCCCGCTGACGGGCATCCCCTTATGATAATCCCCCGGGTAGCCGGCGGCGCTCAGGACAACGCACAGGGCGGCCTGGGGCCCAAAGGCCGGGCCGTCCTCCTCGCGCAGGCGGCCTTCGGCGCAGGCCAGCATGGCGGGCAAAGGATCGCCCTGCATCCGCAAAAGCAGGGGCTGGCATTCCGGATCGCCGAAGCGGACATTGAATTCCAGAACCTTCGGGCCGCTGGCGGTCAGCATAAGCCCGGCGTAAAGAATGCCGGAATAGGGACAATCCAGGTCTTCCATCTTGCGCAGCACAGGGCGGATAATATCCCGGACGATGTCCTCATGCCGGGATTCCGGCAGGATGGGGACAGGGCTGTAAGCGCCCATGCCTCCGGTGTTCGGCCCGGCGTCGCCGTCGCGGACGGCTTTGTGGTCCTGGGCCGCTGGCAGGGGAAGAACCGTCTGCCCATGGCAGAAGGCCAGAAAGGAGACCTCCTCGCCCTCCAGCAGCTCCTCTATGACCACGGTTTCTCCGGCCGGCCCGAAGCGCTTCCGGACCATCATGTCCTGCAGGGCTTCCAGCGCGGCCTGCGTGGTCCTGGCCACCAAGACCCCCTTGCCCGCCGCCGGGCCGTTGGCCTTGAGGACCAGAGGCGCGCCTTTGGCCCGCACATAGGCTGTGGCCGCTATATAGTCGGAAAAGACGGCGAAGTCCGCCGTGGGCACGCCCGCATCCCGCATCAGGGTCTTGGCGAAGGCCTTGGAGCCTTCCAGCGAGGCGGCATAGGCCGGGGGGCCGAAGCAGGGCACGCCGATCTTTTCGCAGGCATCCGCAAGTCCCAGAACCAGAGGAAGTTCCGACCCCGGAAGCACGAAGTCGATCTTCTTTTCCCGGACCAGAGCCATGACGGCCGGAATATTGTCAGCGGCCAGCGGCACGTTGGTTCCTTCCCCGGCCGTTCCTCCGTTGCCGGGGGCGATGAGGATTTCCGGCCGCAGGGGGCTTTGGTTCAGCTTCCAGGCCAGGGCATGTTCGCGCCCGCCGGATCCAAGGATGAGAATACGCACCGCGCGCTCCTGTGCATTTTTATGCGGCTGCCGGGGTTTTCCGCCCGGGGAATTCGTGATACCTGAAGGGGGCCGCGCCGGTAGGCGCTCGCTCTTGGCAAGTCCTCATTTAGCCGAAAAGGGGGAAATAGCCAAGAAGAAGTCCCCCGCCCCGCCATGGAGGGCCGCATGTACCGCTTTATCCCCGAGTATCTTCCGGAACATCTGGCCCGCATCCAGACCAACGGCCTGCGCTGGACCGTACTCCACGCCTATGCCCGCTGTCCCCAATACCAGGAAAAGCTCCGGGCCGCCGGAGTGGATCCCACCGGCATCCAGACTCTGGACGATCTCCGCCACCTGCCCTTCACCACGGCGGAAGATCTGCTCCAGGGCTATCCCCTGCCCCTGCTCTGCGTGTCGGAAACAGAGGTGGTGCGCGTCCACGCCTCTTCCGGGACAACGGGCAAGCGCAAGATTCTGGCCTATACCCGGAAGGATGTGGAAATTTTCGCCCTGCAGATGGCCCGCTGTTTTGAAATGGCCGGCCTGGGCCCGCGGGACAGGGTGCAGATCGCCGTGGGCTACGGTCTGTGGACGGCCGGAGCCGGGTTCCAGCTGGGCTGCGAGCAGTTCGGCGCACTGGCGGTTCCCGTGGGCGCTGGCAACCTGGATATTCATTTGCAGATGCTTACGGATCTGGGCTCCACCTGCCTGTGCAGCACCGCATCCATGGCCCTGTTGCTGGGCGAGGAGGTGCAACGCCACGGTCTGGCGGATCAGGTGAAGCTGCGCACCGTCATCTTCGGGGCCGAAGGCCACAGCCGCAAGATGCGCCGCGCTTTTGAGCGCAACCTGGGCGTGGACGAAAGTTTCGACATCGGAGGCATGACGGAAATCTACGGCCCGGGAGCCTCCCTGGAATGCAAGGCCCACGAGGGCCTGCACTACTGGGCGGATTTGTTCATCCTGGAAATCATCGACCCGGCGACCTTGCAGCCTGTGCCCCCCGGCGAAACAGGAGAAATGGTGATCACCTCTCTGTGCAAGGAGGCCGTCCCCCTGATCCGCTACAGAACCAGAGATTTAAGCCGGCTGATCCCCAAGCCGTGTCTCTGCGGCTGCTCCATGCCCCGGCACGACCACCTGGCCGGACGCTCCGACGACATGATCATCTTCCGGGGGGTGAATATTTTCCCCGGCCAGATGGCGGATGTGCTACAGTCCTTTCCGGAACTAGGCTCGGAATACCACATTGTTCTCTCCCGGGAAGAAGGACGCGATTCCATGCGCCTTTTGCTGGAGCGAGCTGAGGGGGCCTGCTCCGGCGCCGATGGCCCCCTGGCGGCCAGAGTGGCCAAACATCTGCATTCCAAGGTGCTGATATCCGCGGAGGTGGAGATCGTGAATCCCGGCGTTCTGCCCCGCGCCTTCGGCAAATCCCACCGGGTCACGGATAAAAGGCAGTTTGGGGAGTGATTCCGGCAGATTTTTGCCTTAGCAGCTACGCCTACCCCCTGCCTGGGGAATGTATAGCCCAGGTGCCGGCCGCCGTGCGCTCGGCCTCGCGCCTCATGGTGCTGAACAGGGCGGACGGCGCCACGCTGACGGGAAACTTTCCGGATATCCTGAGCCATCTTCCCGCGGGCTGTCTTCTGGTGGCTAACAATTCCAGAGTTGTTCCGGCCCGGATTCCGGCCCGGCGCGCGGGGGGGGGCGCGCTGGAATTTTTGCTGCTGACCCCTCCTCCCCTGATCCAAGCGGATGAGGAACAAGGAGAAAAACAGGCCCGGGTGGAAGCTCTGCTGCGTCCCGCCCGCAAAGCGCGTCCGGGGGACCGCCTCCTGCTGGGCGAGAATCTGTGCGCGATCCTGGAGGAACGGCGGGAGTTCGGCCCTTGCCGGGTTCTTTTGCGCTGGCGGGGGGACCTGGCCCTTCTCCTGGAACGCTACGGCCAGATCCCCCTGCCGCCCTATATCCGCCGGCCGGCCGGCAAAGAGGATGCGGAGCGCTACCAGAGCGTTTACGCCAGGGCGGACAAGGCAGGCTCCGTGGCGGCGCCCACGGCCGGCCTGCATTTTACCCCGGATCTGTGCCGCAGGCTTGCAGAGTCCGGCCGCAACTGGGCCGAGATTACCCTGTATGTGGGCTACGGAACCTTCAGCCCGATCCGTTGCCCGGATATCCGCCGGCATGTCCTGCCGGAGGAATATGTGGACATCCCTCCGGCCACGGCTCTGGCCGTGGCCGACGCCCGGGCCGGAGGCCGGGCCGTGGTTGCCGTGGGCACCACCACTGTCCGCGCTCTGGAAGGAGTCTGGCGGGCGCGCGCCGGCCTGCCCGCGGAGGGTTTTCGCGGGCCGGTCGGCCTGTTTATTTACCCAGGCAGGCCGTTTAACGTTGTGGACGGCCTGATCACCAATTTCCACCTGCCGCAGTCCTCCCTGCTCATGCTGGCGGCGGCCCTGGCCGGGCGGGAAGCCCTCCTCGCGGCCTATGCCAGGGCCGTACGGGAGGGCTTCCGCTTTTTTTCCTATGGCGATGCCATGCTGATCCGCTAAGCCCAATTCCAGGTTAGAAATGCTCCAAAGTTTAACGGCTCTAAAATTGCTCCGTCGCCGCCCGGGCGCAACCACGCCAAGGAATCTTTGATGAGCGCGCCGCAAACCTCTATCCCGGACGCAACCCGCCTTGTCCGCGCCCCGGGGATCAGCCGCCTCCGGCCGGCCGCCGGCCTGCTGGTTTTTCTGGCCGTCTTCCTCTGCCCGCTTCCTCCGGCCTCGGCCGGGGAAACCTTTCAACAGACCCGTCCCTTCCAGGGCCTGGTGCGCCGGGATATGGCGGAGCGGGCGGCCGGGACAGCGGCGGATCTGACGGCCATGCAGGCCGCCATGCGCCTTTTGGCCAAAAACTCCGATTTGCGTTTCGCCGCCCAGGATGTGCCCGGACCCCTTTCTCTGGAGGGGCTGGCGGACAAGCTGTACGCCACGGAAGTCACGGCTGTGGGCATGGAGGGTTTCCCTCCAGAGGTGCGGGCCGTGGTGGCGGTGCGCCTGATCCCGCCGGAGAATCTCCGCAAGGCTCTGCTCGAAGCCCTGCGCGAGCCGGACATTCTGGAGCTGCACGCCCTGGCCCTGCGGCGCAGGGCGGAACTGGTGGCCGGCTACGACGAATTGGCGGAGCGCCTTCTTCCCCTGAATCCCCATAACGGCGGCGGCAAGGAAGGGGCGCACCTCTTGCAGTATCTGGCGCGCAATATGGACGCCTTGGATCTCTATGACCGGGTCCTCCGGCTGTCCGGGGCCGGCTTAAAATCCCCGAAGGAGGCTCTGGCGCTGCTGCGGCGCGCCCTGGCTCTGGCTCCCCGCGATCCCCTCATCCGGACGGCTCTGGCCGAGGTTCTCCTGGCCCTGGACAGGCCGGCGGAAGCCATGGATCACGCCTCACAGGCCACTCTGCTGGCTCCGGATCTGCCCCGGGCGCATGACGTGAAGGGGATTATCCTGCTCCGCCAGGGCCTGCCGGCCCTGGCCGCCGACGCCTTCGGGCGGGCCGTGGCCCTGGCCCCCGGCAAGGCAGCGTACCGGATACACCGGGCCTCGGCCTTTCTGATTCAGGAAAAGACCGAAGCCCTGTGCGCCGACTTTCAAGCCGCCTGTTCCCTGGGGGATTGCGAGGGCTACCAGTGGGCCAGGACAACGGGCCGGTGCCCTCCCGCTGCTGACGACCCTAATTCGGATTCCAGATAAAAATTAACGCATTTTTAACCTGGCATTGAAATAATAAGGGCGCGGCGCAAAAACGAAATGCTCTATAGCGGTTTATGCTGCTGCGCCTCCGTGCGGGCGTTCGCCGGCGCGGCGCCTGAGCCGGGAACAAGGCCCTGTTCCCGCATGCGCAGGTAGATGGCGCGGCTGGCCCAGGCATCGGTCGCGGCATAGCGGACCTGGCGGGGAGTCAGGTCGCGGGCGGCCCAGTTGGAGCATTGCTCCGTCTTGGAGATGCGGATCTTCAGAAAAAACGCGGCCAGAGAGCGCAGGCTCAGGTTCCGGATGTGGTTAAGGCGGGCTACTTCCGCAAGATCCACAACCCCGGCGGAAGTGAAGGGATAGATCTTTTCCAGGCCGTTCATGTCGTCATGGGCGGCAACCCCGGTTTTGACCACTGCGGCGGAGGCCAGCAGGTCAGCCAGGGGAGGAGCCAGGGGCTGCCACCGGAGCTGAAAGAGATATACTTCCTTTTCTCCGGCCAATTGCACCAGGGAGGGGGGATGGCTCTTGCCCCGGACGAAGCAGGGGCGGGTTTCGGTGTCGAAACCGAGAACGCCTTCCCCGTACAAGCGGTTCACAGCCGCTTCCACGCCTTTTGCCGTCCTGATGAGGATCACCCTGCCGGGATAGTAGAAAAGCGGCAGGGCGTTGATGTCTTCCCGGCTCAGCTTTCCGCCTGTTTCGGCCGGATCGGGGGGAGTGCGCTGTTCATTCATGCGGGCGGTTTCCGTTTCTTGCGGCGCCCGGGGTGAGTTCCCCCCGATCGGGGGAGCCCCGCCAGAGCATTTTACGCTTGAAATGCTTGCTTGACGGCGGGCAAAGCTCGCC
>JAISMK010000033.1 GCA_031276785.1 Desulfovibrio sp.
GCCGGCCAGAAAGGCGCTGATGGACGGGGCGCTTTCTCCGGGGGCCACCTGCAAGGCCCGGCCCAGACCCTCCAGAAGCTGCTGATCTTCGGCCACAAGCCGGTCGAACTGCTCTTCAATGACGTGGGGATCAAAGCGGGCCGCGTTCACCAGTTCCGTATTCTGGAGAAAGTCCATGTCCCGCAGGATGGTTATTTTCACTCCGGCCGGCAGGGGCGCGTCGGCCGCCAGGCGCGGATAGACCACCAGGCCCCCGGGCCCGGAGTTCAGGGTAATATCGCAATCGGCGGTCACGTCCGTTTCCAGATGCCCGCTCAGGACGACGGCCCGGATCTCTCCTTCCCAGGCCTTGAAGGTGAAAGGCCAGTGGCGGTTGACGCCATCCCCGATCATGGTTTGAGCTGTGATGATGGATTCAATTGTCATAGCGCGGCCCCCTTGTGCCGGATCTCCTCCAGGCTTTTTTCTTCCTCAAACGTCATGGAATCCTCCTCAGCGCAAAATCATTTTGCGTATTTCCAGTTCCGGCGTTGTGCCGTCCATGTAATCCCAAACCATTTTCAGCGCTTGGGCCGCGGGTTCAGTGGGAATATGCAGCGCATACCCCAAGGAGCGAACAGCCCCCACAGCCGCCTTTTTCCCGGCCTCTTCCCCGTCTCCGGCCAGCAAATCAATAACCTTGCCGGGGAGGTTCACAATTTCAACGACGCCCCTTGATCCTTTGACGAATTCCAGATTCCAGCCGTGCAGCTTGGCGTTGAAAATGTCCCGGCCCAGAGGAATCATGCCCGCCCAGAACCCGGCGAACTTCCCGGCGAGATATTTCGCCCATTCTTTTTCGTCGTCATCGTCGTCCGGACCTGTGTCCCGCAGAGCGTCCAAGATTATTTCCATGGCCTGCGTTCCGAACCATGCCCAGAACAGAAAGCCTGCCGCCCTGCTTACAGCTTTGCCCTTTGTTTCGGCCCGCGCGGTTTCGCTTGCGCCCAGGGATGCCAGGTTGAACATAACGTTGAACCAGGAATAAAAAGTTGTGACCGCCTTTTGCAGTTCGCCGCCGCGCTGTATGGCGGAAAGATCGCTGGTCTTGCCGCTGCCTTGGGTCAGGCGCACCGTGCGATCCGCATGGGCAACCGCCTTGGCTTCGTTCCCCCGCCAGCGTTCAAGCCCCTGTTCGTAGGCCCCCATCCAGGTGGGCAGGTCAACGCCCATCTGGGCGAGGCCTATGAGATCGAAGGCGTGTTCCCGCGTCCAATGCAGCGCCCCGCGGCCGCGCGTCACCGCCTTTGATGCGTCTTTGACCTCCCTTGACCAGGCCCGCAGACGAGTCGCCATAAACGGGCTTTTGGCCGCCACTTCAGCGTAAACACCCATGAGCCGTCGCGCCGCCGTGAAGGGGTTGGCGTGGATGGAATTGCCGTACACCGCCCGCATTCCCCGGGCCATGTACTTCAAGCCAAGTCGGCTCACGGAAACGGACAGCCCTGTTGCCTGCAAAAGCATCGTTCCGGCCTTGAAGCCCATCGCCATGACGGAAAGCCCGTTGCGCATCCAATGGAAAGCGCGGTCAATGCCGTCTCCCCCAAAGCGCCGCTCCCGCACCACATCCCGCAGCCAGGGTATCAACGTTTTGTACGTCTTCACTCCGGCCACTCTTTCAATGGCGTTTTTCACATCCCTGTGCCGCAGGATGCGCGCGGCATCCATTGTGGCCTCCCGCATGGTCAGATCGTTCACGACATTGTAAACATGATCGTCGATGACGCTGAGTTTGTAGACCAGCGGCGTTCCAAGGCCGTATTCGGCGCGCTTTTGCAGATGGTTCTGCTTGGTCTGGGCGGAGCCGCCAAAGCCGGAACCGAACAGATCCTCTTTGATGTCCTGCTCGTTCAGGCTCTGCGCTCTGGAACCCTTCCTGGGGTCATAGGCAATGGGGTAATAGCCGCCGCGCATCTGGACGGCCTTGCCGTTCTTCAGGGTCAGGGCAAAAGGCCGCGCTTCCACCGCTTCCGGCCTCAGCCCGTTAATCCGTTCTTCCAGGGCAAAGGACTCTTCCCGGAAACTTTCCAGATACTCCCAGGCGGCATTGACAAAGGCGCAATCCTGTTCCGTCATGTTCCCCAGAATTTCGTTAATGGCCTCCTGCGTAAACCGCGCCCCATCCGGCAATGTTGATTCCAAAAGCCGCTGATGATTGATTTCGTTCCCCATGTTCAGAGCCACAGCCAGCATGTTCTCTCTGGTAATGACCTCGTTGCCCAGCGCTTTGACTATCATTTTCTCTTTCATCAGCCGGGCGCGTTCTTTTTCGGAAAACAGCCCGTAGAGTTTGCCCAAGTTGGAATTTTCCGCCTTCAGCCGCAGGGCGCGTTGATCCTCGGCGTCCGAGGCGCGCTTGTAAACTTGCCACAACGGACCATCCTCTTTGCCGTCCAGTTTCATAAAGAGAATTTCCGTTTTGGTCAGGGAATACTTTGACAAGTCCTGGCCGAAGAATTCTTTGTCTTCCTTGATATGGCCGGGCTTCTTTTCCTGGTTGGCCGACAGCAGACGATCCCGGATCTCCCGTCCAACCGCGTCCAGCTCCGCCTTCCTGCCGGCTATTTCCACCTGCCGCATGGCCCGTTCCACGGTGACGATCTGATTTATGGTGTCGTCCAGAACGCCGAAGTCCTCAACGCTCATATCCCGCCATGTGCCCGGCGTTTCCACGCCGTAGCGGCGCCAGTCGCGCTGGCTGACAGGGTTCACGGCCCCCTGGGTGATGCGGTTGCTGATGAACGGGCTGAATCCCTCGCCAACCGCCTTCCGGGTCCATTTGTCAAGGGTGTCCGGCCCGCGGCCATCCGCCAGCCGCGCATCGCGCGGCGCCAGTCCGTATTTGGATGCGAGATCCATAACGATAAAGCGCGCGTCCGGATCTCCCTTGGCCATGCCTATAAAGCGTTTGGCTTTCCGTTCGACGACGCCCTGGCGTTCCCTCGTCTCGCGGGATAGCCGGGCAAACTCCAGGTTCAGCATGGCCTTGCGCTGCGCTTCCAGGGCCGCCCGCAGATCCCCGGCCCCAAGGGCGCGGCGCCACTTGCCAAGCTCCCGGCGCATGGCCGCCTGGAAGTTCCCGGCCTGTATGGCCCGGCTCATGGGCATGGCGGCAAGCTCCCGTTCCGCCGCCCGGATGTAGGCCTCGCGCTCAATATGGGGAACGCCCAGAATATCCGCCATCCTGCGCCCGACGATCTCCCACTGGACGCCCACCTCGCGGGTATCCAACAGGTATTCCAGGGCTTCGTATTCGGCGTCGCGCCGGGCCTCCTTCTCCTGTATCCGCTGTTTTACGGCCTCGCCCAGGGGCGGAGCGTCCAGGAGCCGGGCAACCATGTCGGCGCCGGACTTGAAACCGTGTTCGGCGGCGAAAATCTCCGGATCAACCCCGTCCTCATTCCGCAGGCCTCCAGGGATTTTCTTGCGCAGGGCGTCCGCCGCTTCGTCTCCGTAGGCGTCCCGCGCTGCCGGCAAATCCAGGGGGGTTGCCCGCATGTCGGCCCGCGCCCGGTATTCGGGCAGTTGCCGCAGTTCTTCCTTCGCTTCCCGCGCGTACTTGGCCAGCCGGTCCTTGCGGTTCTCATCCCGTGCCCGTTGCAGGGATTCCGCCGCCGCATCTCTGGCCTTGCCCATCAGTCCGGCGGCCGTGGTCCTGGCCGTGCCGGTAAGGCCCAGGGCGTCAAGCTCCCTGGCCGTCAGGTCCAGCAGTTCATTGCGGGCGGCCGTGGCCGCGATCTCCCGCTCGGTGGACAGCATGCGATCAAACACCCCGCGCACTTCGTCCGTGAGTTTAACCCCCAGGGCGTGCCGGGCCTCGTCGTAGATGTGCAGCAGCCATTTGCGGAAGCGCGTAAAGGCGCCTTCCAGCTCCCGGGACGGCGCTTTGCCTTCCATCAGGTAGGCTTCAAAGCCGCGGGCCGCCTGCTCCCGTTGCTCCCGGCCCAGGGCTTCGCCCGGCGCCGCTCCCAGCCAGGTCCGCATGGTTTCATAGTCCCGGCGCATGGTTTCGTCCGCGGCGCCCGCGAACACCAGGCGCTCCATTTCCTCAAAGAAAATATGGCCGGTCTCGTGCAGCAGGGTGGAAAGATCCGCGCCTTGGAAGAGGTTGATCAGATAACCTTCGGGGTAAACGGAAACGGAACCGCGCGGGCCGGAGTTCAGGGTAAGATTGGGGTTGACGCCAAGGTGTTTGCGGACTATATTCATCACAGAACCTTGACGGGTGGGGCTAGCTGATCTTTCAGCGCCCGGTTGCGTACCAGCTAACTCGTCAAGGTCTTTCATTTCCGTCAGTTGATGATCATAATAACGCTTCCCGTTGGCGTCTTCCCGAATTACGAAGCCGACAACAAACGCTTTTACGCCCAACTTCAGTTTTGCCGCGAAGATGTGGCTTGTTAGTCCGTATTCGTTCCGCTTGTCTGACTCCAGAAAGATTCCGCTTTTAATAAGTTCCGGGATTGAAGCAACGGAATGAAGCCTGTCGGGTTGCGTCCCATGTCCGGCAACGTTGCCTATGCTGGATAAGTTTACTTCTATATCTTTCCATCCTGTATCTGTATTTGCAAATGTGCCAAGTATGCCGTTTTTTTCTGCCCACTCCTTCAAAAATTCTTTCAGCTTGCTGACAGCTTTAGTCGCTGGAAGCCCGCCAACGGCATTCCCCTTAACCACCGGCGCGGCCACGAACTTCGTCCGCTGTTCGGCGTATTGCGGATCCCCCAGGGACATCGCCGCGACCTGCTCCCCGCCGAAAAGAACAATGGCGTCGTCGCGCAGGTTCGGCGCTTTCGCGGCGCGTTCGGAATCGGAGAGATCGGTACGCCTGTCTGCATCGCGCGCTTCTATTTCACCGGCTGTACGCCAGTATAGTTCCCCTGATGTGCCTGAAAGGCTGATGTCGTCAAATCGGCTGTCCTCTTCTGCTCTCCTTGCCCGGTTATTCCAATACCCAGGCGAGGAACCCTGCGCGAAATTTTCAATATCCTGAATGGCGTGCTGAATTTCGTGGATAAGCGTCCCTTCATTCGTCAATGTGGATGCATTGGCGTTAAGAACGATACTTTTGCGTTCTCTAAGGTCAGGGCCAGGGCCTGCACGGCCGGACGCCTCTTATCCGGATCGGCGTCTATAAGATCAACCTGCCCCAGCCATACATCCACTCTTTCCCGGGCCGTAGCCGCCTTGCCCACAAGTCTCAGGGCGGCGGAAACGACGCCGGACATATCCCAACCTTCCCCCCTGGCTTTCAGCCTGGCCAGGGCGGGGATGACACGATCCAGCTTTTTCAGCGCGGAGGGCGGCGCGGCGGACAAAATATCGTAATCGGGCACAACCATGCCGCGCAGAGCGTTTTCCGCCAGGGTCTTACCGGCGTCATTCAGGCGGCCGTTCTTTTCCGTCAGGCGGGAAATCTGCGTCTGCTCCAACACTCCGTCTTTCAGCAGAGCCTCAACAAAGCCCCTGGACGCCGCGGCATCCAGGAATTCCCGCAGGCTGTCAAAATCCGCCATATCTTTTGCCAGCAGGTCAAGTGTGCCCCGGCTGATTAGTCTGGCTTTGGATACGCCTTCCGCCTTGGACTGAAGGCCCTGCATCATGGTCTGGTTGTATAGCCTGGCCAGCTTGCCCATTTCAGCCGTATCCCCGCCTTCCACCACGCGCACCAGCACGGGCCTTTCCATGCCGGACACCGAGGACGCGTCCAGGCCGTAAATTGACGCCTGGTCCGCGATATATTCCCTGTATGCGTTCGCCTTGTCGGGATGCTTTGTGTACGCAAGCTGTATGGACATGGCGCGGGAATTGCCGCCCAGGACTATGCCGTCCGTCGTGACGGCGGGAGGGCCGTTCGTCAGGTCGGAGTTATTGTTCACGACAAGGTGAGGTTTGAGGTTCAGGGCGTTGCCGGTAACCTTTTCCTGCTCCCCTTTGTCGGAATGGTAGGGCCGCTCCTGTACGTTCTCCGGATAGTCCGCGCGCTTTGCGAACTGTTTTTCCGGGTCATGGGACGGAATAATGTCTGCCATTTCCCACAGTTCATAACGCGCTGGCTGTGATCTGTTCCCTCCGAGTTCGATAACCGTTTCCGCCCCGGAAATGCGCCGTCCGCCCTTGTCTTCCGCTCCGGTCTGTGTTATATTGGAATCGTTGGAAGGAGGTTCGCTTATGTCCGCCAAGCCGTTTATCGCCCGGTTCATGGATGGACGCGATGCCGTGGGTACGCCTTGGGAGGCCGAAGGGCCTAATTCTCCGGTGTTCGTCAAGGAATTTATCGAATACGAAGACGTTCCGTATGTGTTCGCCAAAGGCGGCAGGCTATTCCGGATGCTGCCCAGCAACGATTCCACTTCCCCATACAGGCTGGAATGGGATCGGTCTGTTCCCTTTGCAGATATTCTGTCTAAAGGTTCTACTATCCCCGAAAGTGAAGCTGTCGCGTTGCTCTGATCGCCCGTAGAACCGTAATAGACTTCACTGGCTTCTCTCAACTGTTCAAATAATTCTTCTGCTTCACGTATTTGTTCATCTGCCGCCCCGGCATCTTTAAGAACCGCTTCCGCCTTCTGCATGGCCTCATACAGCACATGCCCCGGCCCTTCCGTCTTGGCCTGATTCATGGCCTTCGTGGTCAGCAAAAGTTCGGTGATCAGCCCGTTCGGCTGGCGGATATTCAGCAGATAATCCTTGTATCCGGCTGAAGGCTTGTCAAAGCGGTTTTTAGGCTGACGGGCAATTTCTCCACCGGCCTCCTTCACCATCCTTTCAATTTCCGGCAAAGCCTTTTCCACATCCGCCCGACTATCATAAAGGATAGTGCCGCCCAGCACGTCCAGAACGCGCTTGGCTCCAATTTCTGGGTAGTCCCGGTCTATCTTCTCCTGCGCCCGCTTACGGCCCTTCAGGCCGTCCCCGGGGCGAAAAACCGGCATTCCTCCTGTGGCTTCGGCTATGGAAGTGATGCCCGCCTGAAAACCGGGCAGGCTCTCGGCGGCGATTTTGTATAGATCGTCCAAACTTTCCACGCCGTTGTGCGTCAAAACAGCGGCGCCGGTTTTTGCCGGAATGCCGCGCTTTGCCGTTTCCGGCGTTGATTCCGGTTGAATAACGCCCAGGTCTTCCCCGATCACGTCTTCCACGGGCCGGGCCTGCTGCAAGCTGGTGAAGGCGATCCGTTGAAAGGTTTCAAGCGGGCTTTGTCCTGTGGCGCCCATGCGCAGGGCATACCGCTCTATGGTGTTCAGCCAGGTACCCACATAGGCGTCCACGCCTCCGGCCAGGCTGTCCGCCTGGGCCTTCAGGCCGGGATTAGCGGCAATGGCCGTTGCCGTCTCTCCGCGCAAGCGCTCCTTGGCCTCGCCAAGAGCGTCCAGTTCCGACGCCTGCTCCTGGTACAGCTCCACCATTTTTTGCGCGTCAGCGGCCACGCGCTCATCAATGGCCGCCGCTTCCGCGGCGCTCATGGCCTCCGGATTGCGGCGCATAATCTGTGCCGCCGATTCAAATTGCTGTTGGTCAAGATATGCGTGCAGCTTGGCGACGGGCACGGTGAATGCCTGTCCCTGCGCGGCCAGCCCTTGGGCCTGCTCTTCCGTGAAACCGAGGGGGGTAAGAATGTCCGTGCCGGACTGGTACAGTTCCAGGGCCGCGTCCGCGGGCAGATCCACCCGTTCAAGCATGGCCGGCCCGGCCGCTTCCAGGGCGCTTTGCATATGCTCCGGGGAAAGCCGCTTGGTGTTTGCGGCTTCCACCTTTTCATGCAGGGCTTGATGCTTTTCGACGAACGCGCCAGCCCGCGCGGCGTCAGACCGCCTTCTTGCGCCTCCCCCCAAAAAGCCCAGGAGCAGGGAGCCGGGGATCACGTCCACATTTTTCAGGGACTGGAAAACGCCCCGCAAAATTTCTTCCGGCGCTTTCCCCATGGCCAGCCCCTCAAACACGGCTTGGGCCGGCTCCTCCGCGTATTCCGTGGCTGCTTCCGTTGCCCCGGCCATAAATCGGCGGCGCAAGGCGGACAATAAACCCTGCCCCGCCTCCCCGCCGAACATCTTTTCCAGGCCCAGCCTGTTAAGCGCCCCCGTCACCATGCCGAAGGCGGCGGAATTCAGCAGCGCCTTGTCCTTGCCAGCCCCTTCCTTGACCAAATCATTGTACAGGGAGGCGGCTTCCATTTCCCCGCCGAAAAAGGCCGCGACCCTGGCAAAATCCACGCCGGCAAGGGCTTTGACGCCAGCCCTGGCGGTCCCGGCAGCGCCCAACATGACGGCCATGGAGTTGGCGGCCTCCCCAAGCTGGAAGGTCAAGTATTCAGGATTCAGCAGATATTCGGGATGATCCCAGAGACTGCCCCGCAAGTCCTCCGACAGGGAAAGCAAATCGCTTTCCAGATAGTTCTTTCGGATCAGGTCCGCATTCTGGCTTGCCAATTCTTCCAGCCGGCCGAACCAGCCCCCTTGCTCCGCGCCGGGCATTCCCAGGGCGGCCAGCCCCCGGCCGATTCCTTGTTCCAGGATGTTCGCCGCCCCGGCGCCCAGGGCTAGGCCCTGGTAAGCGGCTTCTCCGGCTATGCCCGGAGCCCTGGCGACGGTTTTCGCCACGGACTTGGCAACGCCGGGGACCCAGCGGAAATTGACATCCTCCGGAACAGGCGCGTCAAACCCTTGCCCGTTCATGTTGCCCACAAAATCAAAAATGCCCGCCATGACTTCGGGTTCAGCTTTGGCAAAGGCGGCCGTAAGCGGATTTTTCTCAGTCCACTTGGCCAACAGGGGATGCTTTTCCAGCCGCCGGGCCGCGTCTTCCTGCCAAGCGCCATAAGGATTTTCCACAACGAGCTTTTCCGGCAGACCCAATTTCTTTGCCAGTTCGCTGATCCGCGCAGCTTTCTGGGCGTCCAAATCAGAGGAAGCATCCAGAGCCAGGCGGACCCCGTTGCCCTCTTCGTTTGAATCTCCTTGAGCTTCAAGCGCCCGCTGCCGCTTCATATATTCCGCGACTACGCCCATCTTATTTTCCTTTCCCGAAATTGGCTTTCCAGAAAAGCTCCCTATGCTTTATTTTTATCGCATCTTCTGTGATCTCCTTTGGCGGGAATCCTTCCTTCGCAAGGACCTCCCTGGCCTCTTTTTTGTCTTCCTCATCCATGAGGGGATACCAGTCGTCCTCCCTCCCCTGGCGCATGGCCTCGCTCAAGGTTTCTGCGGGGTCAGGCCACCAGTTTATGTCTGTCAAACCCCTCTCCACGCTCAGGGCGGAAATTACCTTTTTCAAGTCCGCGTCTGTCGCAAATTTTCCGGGTTCCAGAAGATCCACTACCTGATCCCGCAGTCCAAGGGGCGTTGGCTTGCTTTTCCCGTTGGAGTCGCGGGTCAATTCTTTCCACAGGCGATCAATCCTGGTCTGTTTAACCTGTCCTTCAATGCCTCCCCGCTCCATATACACAGCGGCGGCCTTCCACTGCGTATCAGTCAGCCCTTTGCCATAGGCGAAGGAGTCAAGTTGCCAGGAGTCCGAAATCTCCTGCGTGTCAATCAGCCGCCGCGCCTCATCCATAGCGGCGCGGTTCTCCGGCGTTTCTTTTTGCCCGCCCCGGTACAGGCTCCTGATAAGCCTTTCCCGGCCTTCCTCCGTTAGATCCTCCACGCCGTCCACCCCGGCAATGGCCTGAGAATAAGAAAGCCCCTGTTTCCGGGAATATTCCCTGTACTCCCGCGAAATCCTCATGTCGGAAGCGTCCCTCCGCATCTTTTCCAAATCCATATCCGCTAAAAAAATCGTTTTGACCTGACGCTTCAAATTTTGATCCGGAATGGCGGCCACCGCCTCCAGCCCCCTTTCCTTTCGTTCCTCAAAGGTCAGCCCCGGAGCGGATGTGTCCTGCCGGATTCTGGCGCAAAGAAAATCCACTTTTTTCTTTTCCAACTCGCCTTCCAGGGTCTTGCGCCGGGAATTGTCCAGGGTTCTCAGGGAAACGGCGTCCCCGTATCTGCCCAGGACGGCGAAGGGATAATCCCGCGTCTCTTTGGGCATGTCCTGCCCCCTGGTTCCCTTGCCGGTTTGCAGCCAGGAATCCAGGTTCCCCGGCCCCCAGTTGTAGGCTTGCAGGGCCAGGACCTCATTCCCGCCGTACCTGTCCAGCATCTGCCGCAGATATGCGACGCCTCCGGCGATGTTCTGGGCCGGATCATCCGGGTCAATCTTCAATTCCTTTGCCGTCCCCGGCATTACCTGCATGTAGCCCCGCGCCCCGGCCTTGGACACGGCCCCGGCTTTGCCCCCGCTCTCGGACATAAGCA
Organism: Desulfovibrio sp.; assembly: GCA_031276785.1. Taxonomy (GTDB): domain Bacteria; phylum Desulfobacterota; class Desulfovibrionia; order Desulfovibrionales; family Desulfovibrionaceae; genus Frigididesulfovibrio. The sequence goes on from JAISMK010000033.1 coordinate 10,338, forward strand.
CGGCCAGGGCCAGGGCGGGAGGAACGCCCTGTTCCGCCGCCCTGGCCGTCACCATGTCCGCCACTCCGGCGGGCAGATCCGGATAGTCGGCAAGCAGCATCTTCTCCGCCTGAAAAGGATCGCCGTTGCGGATAAAGTCCAGGGCCTTGTCCATGAAATCTTTCTCCGCCAGACCCTTTGCCTTGAAGGCCGCTCTAGCTCTGTCGGAAAGATTCATGCGCTCGTCCGTCAGAAGAGGACGGGCGGAACGGTAATCTCCCATATCCAGGAAAACCTCGGCCTGATCCCGCAGAGTTTCGGAAACCGCCTGCCGCGCATACAGGGCAATCTGCCCGGCGTCCCAGCCTTCCATCTGTCCCAGAGCTTGCGCCGTCCCGGCAATGCGCGCCCTGGCCTCTTCCGCGGCCTGGGCATCGTAAGGATTGTTGCGGATCAAAAGCGCGTCCGCGGCCATGGCGTTTTTGCGCGAATCAAACAAGGCCTGCCGGCCTTCCCTCCCGGCGTGGCTGGACACGGATCTCTGGGCGCTCAGATGCAGTTGTTCCGCCCGGGAATCAAACATCTGCCGGGCGGCCCGGCTCATGCCGGCCGCCAGTTGCTCCCGGCGCTTGCCGATGAACTCCGCCGTCTCCTCCACCGAACCCTGGGCCTTGGTCCCCTGGCGCAGCAGAACGCCGCTTTCCGGATTGTGGAGAAAATTGTCCAGATCCGTGTTCAGGGCGGCAAAGGCGTTGTTGGCCTCGGTTTCCGCCCGCTCCTTCAGCACGTCCATGGCGATGAGCGAAGCGGCTTTGGTGGCCTGTTCAAACCCCTTGGCCACCACTCCCCAATCGCTCCCGCCCCGGAAGGCGTCCACGGAGGAAGCCCCCGGCCCGGCCGGGGCATTCAGGGCCAGGCCCTGGCGCGGCCGTTGGCCCAGCAGGGTGTTGCCTTCGGGAATGCTCACCAGGGGCGCTTGTTTGTTGGGCACTACAGGCATGAATGCCTCCTTAGAATGGTTTCAAAGGCTGGATGCTTCCCCGGGTGTTGAAGGCCCCGAAGGCGCTTCCGGAGGTGTATTGGGGGGCCAAAGATCCCCCGCCCCCGGCGAAGGCGCTGGCGCCGTATGCGGCCATGGCGGTGGAGGCCGCGGTGGAGAGCAGGCCGCCCGCCAG
>JAISMK010000068.1 GCA_031276785.1 Desulfovibrio sp.
AGCGAGCGCCCCGCGGTAAGCGGGGCCGAGCGCCATCTGAAAGGAGCATAGACATGGGTGGAGGATCAAGCAAAGGCGGGAGTCCGAGCATGCCGTCAGCGGCGACCCAGGAAGCGCCCAAGCCCTATCAGCAGGAGCAGGCCATCTCGGAGCAGTCGGAGAGCGCCCGCAACCGGCAGAGGGAAAAGGCCCTGGCGGCCCTGGGGCAGGAGGGGACCTATCTTTCCCAGGCCTCCCCCTTCGGCTCCCAGGAGCAGCAGAAAAAGAGCCTGCTGGGGGGGTAGGGCATGTGTACCACCAGCCCCCATCTTCCCCAGGTGAATTACGGCCAGAGCAAGGGCGCCTGGAACCCCGGCAAGCGGGATGAGGTCTACCGCCAGATCGAGCGGGCCAGAAGCGATGCCGCCTTCGCCAACCTCTTCGCCTCGGACATCCTCTTCGGCAAGCCGGAGGGCAAATACTACTACCAGGAGACGGAGACGGGCCTTGAGAGGACCAAGGCCGCCAAGAACGGCTACCTGTACAACGAGAACTCCCTGAACGCGGCCAAATCCTGGGTGGCCCAGGCCTTCGGCGTTCCGGCCATGCGGGGGGAGGACGGGGCCTGGTATAAGGCCAGCCCTCTGCTGAAGCCGCCGTCTTTTGCCAGTAAGGCGCAGACGCAATACGGCTATACGCAGGGCGGCCGCATCACTGACGCCCAGACCCTGCGCCTGCTGAATGAGGGGCATTTCGCCTTCAGCGCCAGGGGCTACAACGGGAGCGAGGTCTATGTGCCCTGGGCGGAAGGCTTTGCTCCGGGCAAGGGGGGCCGGGGCAAGCCGGAGGCGGGCGACGCCAAAAAGGAAAGCCGGGCGGGCAAAGATCCGGGCATGGCTGTGGGCGCGGCCCGGCCGGGCACAGTGCTGGGAGATCCGGAGGATCTCCGCACCCTGATGGGCGGCAGGGGAAAAACCCTGCTGGGAGGGGAATAATGGCGAAATCGTTGTTGCGTTCCGAGGAGGGCCGCGGCCGGGAAGGGGCTGAGAATCGCCCCGGGTCCGCCGCCGGGCATTCCCCGGCGGGAGGGCCGGAGCCGGAGGTGACGGAGCTGGCCCGGCGCCATGAAACCCTGCTGGAGGAGCGGCGATCCTGGGAACCGGACTGGAAGAAGCTGGCGGCGCAGTTTCTGCCCCGCAAATGCCGGCTGGAGTCCGAGGCCGGGGCGGAGACGAACAGGGGCGGCCTGCGGGGCGGAACTCTGGATTCCACGGCTTTTTACGCCATGCGGGATCTGGCCGCCGGCCTGCACGGGGGCATGACTTCCCCGGCCCGGCCCTGGTTCTCCCTGACCTTGCAGGATCGGGAACTGGCCAAGCGGGCCAGAATCCGGCAGTGGCTGGATGCCCTGGCGGACAGGATGCGGGCGATCTTCAACCAGTCCAATTTTTATACCGCCATTCATTCTTTGTATCTGGAGCTGGGGACCTTCGGCACGGGCTTTCTCTTCGCCCTGGAGGATGAAAGAGGGCCGGGAGCCGTGCGCTTTCTGCCTCTGACCGCCGGGGAATACTGCCTGGACGCCAACGATCAGGGCAGGGTGGACACCATTTTCCGCACAACGATGATGACTGTCCGCCAGATGATCATGCGCTTCGGGGCCAAGGTTCCCGAGTTCATCCGGGAGATGGGCCGCAGGCCGGAGTTGTGGAACGAGCGCTTCGCCGTGGTCCATGCGGTCTATCCGCGCGGCAATGTCCGGGGAGCCGGCCCTTTCGCTTCCGCGTACTACCTGGACAGCGGCGTTTCCGGCGGCAGGCGGAGCGGTCCGGCTGATTCCCGCCTGCCCTTTCTTCTGGAGAGGGGGAAATTTTCCGAGTTTCCGGGCTTCGGCGTGAGGTGGGATGTGACCGGGGGCGACGTGTACGGCAAATCCCCCGGCATGGACGCCCTGCCCTCTTCCATCATGCTCCAGCAGATGACCCGGACCATGCTCATGGCCCTGCAGAAAGAGGTGGACCCGCCCATGATCGCCCCGGCGGGCCTGGAGAACGTCAGCCTGCTCCCCGGCGCCGTGACTTTCGTCAACGATGTGACCGGCCAGGGGCAGCAGGTCTATCCGGCCATGCGCATGAACTACGCCGTGGCCGAAACCGCCCAGGTGATCGCGGCCTTTCAGGAGCAGGTGCGGGAAGGGCTGTTCAACAGTCTGTTCCGCATGCTCACCAATTCCGACCGGCGCAACGTCACGGCCACGGAGATCGCGGCCAAGGAAGAGGAAAAGCTGATCCTGGTGGGTCCGGTGCTGGAGCGGCTGCACGCGGAGCTTTTCATCCCGCTCATCGACCGGGTGTTCAGCATCATGGCCCGGCGCAACCTGCTGCCTCCGGACTGGCCGGATGATCTGGACAACGCGCCCCTGCGGGTGGAGTTCGTGTCCATCCTGGCCCAGGCCCAGAAGATGGTGGCCACAGGGTCTCTGGAAAAATTCGCGGGCTTTGTGGGTTCCACCGCCCAGGTCTATTCGGAGGCGCTGGACGCGGTGAACGCGGACGCCCTGGTGGACAATTACGCGGAATATCTTGGAGTGGAGGCCAATGTCCTGCGCGGCCAGGATGATCGTGAGGCCCTGCGGGAGGCCAGGCAACAGGCCCGGCAACAGATGGATGCCCTGCAGCAGGGAGCGGCCGGGGCCGACATGCTGCGCAAGCTGGGGGGCCTGCGACTGGAGGGCACGGCGGCCGGCGCTCTGGCCGGGGGAGGGGGCGGTGTTTGAAGAGAACGATTCCGTTCTGCGGGAACTCTATCAGGACGCGCTGACGGCCAGGGACAGGGCGGAGGCCAGGGCGCGGTCCTTTTCCGGGCGGCTGCGCCTGGCGGCCGCCAATATGCTGCGGAGCGAGGACGGGCAGGAGTTTCTCTTCTGGCTGATAAACCTCACCGGCGTCTTCGCCCCGAGCTTTACCGGCAACAGCGCGACTTTTTTTCTGGAAGGCAGGAGGTCCGTGGGCCTTGAGGTCTACCGGCTGCTGATGGAAGCGGACCCCGGCGCCTTGCAGGCCATTATTGATTTCCAGCGCGCCGCGCTTGCGGCCCGCAAAAAAAGGCAAGGAGCGGAAACATGACTCAGCTTTTTGAAGACGCGCCTCAGAATGACACCGCGGGCGCGCCAGGGACGGAGGATACAGGCGGAGGCAATCCCGGAGAGGTCCGGGAGCCGGAAAAGGCGGCGGAAGAGAAGCCGGAGCCGGACAAAACTCCGGACAAAACTCCGGACAAAGCGCCGGGCTATGCGGACTTTTCCCTGCCTGAAGGTTTCAGCGCGGCGCCGGAGATTCTGGCCGAGTTCAAGGACATGGCCGGAAAGATGGGGCTGACCCAGGAGCAGGCCCAAAGCCTGGTGGATTTGCAGGTCAGGACCCAGCAGGGGGCCGTGGAGGCCTGGACGCGGCAAAGGTCCGAATGGCGTCGGGAAATGGAAAGCGACCCGGAATACGGCCAGGACAAGCTGCGGGACACCATCCGCGACGCCCGGCTGGTTCTGGACCGCTATGACCCCGCCGGGGTTCTTCTGGCGGAACTGGAGAAATCCGGCCACGGGGACAACCCGGCGATTATCCGCTTTCTGGCCCAGATTGGCCGGGAGCATCTGCGGGAGGATTCCGTGTTCACAGACAGGGCGGCGCCCGGCGGCGAGGAAAAACCCCTGCGGGATCGCCTTTGGCCGGATGAGGTAATGCCCAAGTA
>JAISMK010000169.1 GCA_031276785.1 Desulfovibrio sp.
CAGGGCGCTTCTGGCCCGCTTGTCTCCGCTCGCGGCCAGAATTTCCAGCCTGGTCCGGCGCGCTTTGACAAAGCCGAATTCGGCCGCCACGAACATGCCGTTCAAGAGAACCAGAAAGAGGGCGGCAAGGAGCAGCAGGCCGGTATACACGCAGATTCTCCCGCAGAGGCGGCTTTTTGTTCCGGAGCATTTTCAGAATTAATTAGCACCATCGGCATAGACTTGGCAAAGAACAGTTGCTCCGTTCACTGCGTGGATCCCAGAGGGGGTTTTCCTCCGGAAATCAACGCCGCGGCAAGAAAAAGACGCCCTTTATGAAGGCTTGCGCCGCTGGGACCTTCCCTACGCCGGGGAAAGGTGCTATGGGGGGGGGCAACGCGATGGAACCGCGCGCGGGGCGCGGGGGCAATGCCGGCGGCGAAGGCGGAACCGGCCAGGCCCGGCGGGGACGGTCGCGGCCGGATCCCCCAGGCGGGAAACCAGCGGCCTCCGGCGCGTCTTTGGCCAAAATGCTGTCCCACTGTCCAGCGCGAACCCTCTCCGTAGTTTCGCGCAAAACCAACGACCATGGAGTTTAGTGATGACTAAAGCCGAACTGGTGCAACAAATTTATCTGAAATCCGGACTCTCTACCAAAGCCCAGGCGGAAAACGCCCTGGACGCCCTCCTGGACGCCCTTTCCTCCGCTTTGCAGGCAGGCGACACAGTGACCTTCACCGGGTTCGGCAGCTTCCGGGTGGCCACCCGCGCCGCCCGCAAGGGACGGAACCCCCGCACCGGGAAGGAAATTGCCATTCCTGCCACCAAGTCCGTGAAGTTTACAGCGGGCAAGGCCCTGAAAGAGGCTGTTGGCTAGAGCAGTTTAACTTTTAAAAGTTAGACTGCCCTGCAAGGATTTGCTCGCAAATCATTGCCGCGAAATGCTTGCTTAACGGCGGGCAAAGCCCGCCGTTAAGCAAGCATTTCAAGCGTAAAATGTTTTAGCATGCCCTGAAAATGCGTGAACATATTGCCGCCAAGCGGCAGGGCGCGCGGCTTCGCCTTTCGCCGGCCGGTCTTTTTCAGGCGGCCGGCGACAAGCCTGATCCCAAGCTGTTACAGGCAAAGGAGGCTGTCCGGAGGGTCAGCTTTTCAGGCCGACGGTTATGCCTTTGGCCTCAAATGCGGCCGAAAGAACGCCTTTGGCAAAGTCGTAAGTCTGGCTCATGCTGTCCTGGCCGGAGGAGAGGGACTTCTTTTTCCCTTTGCCTCTGGGAAAGCCGTTAAGTTTATCCAAGGTTTGGGTGACGATGGCGCTGTCCACTTCAGCCTTCAGATTCCCTGCCTGAGGCAGGAGGATAGTGCTGGAATTTTTCATGTTGTCTCCTTGTAGATAGCTGTTGCCCGGAGAATCTCTCCTTGCTCTTATCGGCAGGGAACAAGGAAAGTTAAGGCAACGCTGATTTATTCCGTTTGGACCGCGTTGCCGAAATCCATTTAATCAGCGCTTCCTTAAAAACCGGGACGGCTCCGGGGCGCGCGGGGCATGGATTGCGCCTCCGCCGAATATGGTGTAGGGTGATCTCCGTTCCTGTCCTTCGGTTTTTCCCCCTGATCTTCGTCCCTTATCCCCAAGGATGCCCATGTTCGGACGTGTTCTTTCTGTCCACGGCGATGCCTGCCATGTTCCGGGTTTTGTTTGACCACGCCCGGGCCGCCCGTATCGGCCTGCCGGAGGCCGTGCTGTGCCAGGGCAAGAGCCGGCGGGTCATTGAGGACCTGTTGGAGGCGCTGGGCACGCCGGGCATGGAGTCCCTGCTCCTGACCCGCCTGGAGGCGGAGGTCTTTTTTTCTCTGCCTCCGCGTCTGCGGGCCAGGGTGGACTATCATGAGCTTTCGCGCACGGCCTTTGCCGGACCCGGCGCAGGTCGCGGCTCCGGCAACGTGGCCGTGGTCTCCGCCGGAACCGCCGATGGCGGCGTGGCCTGGGAAGCTGCCCGGACCTTGGAATACCTGGGCATCCGCCACACTCTTTATGAAGACAGCGGGGTAGCCGGGCTCTGGCGCCTGGCCGGCAGGCTGGAGGACATCAACGCCGCCCAGGCCGTCATTGTGGTGGCCGGAATGGACGCGGCCCTGGCTTCAGTGTTGGGCGGGCTGACGCCGAAACCCCTTTTCGCCGTGCCCACTTCCGTGGGCTACGGAGCCGCCCGGCAGGGGGAAACGGCTCTGGCCTGCATGTTGGCCAGTTGCGCTCCCGGAGTCGCCGTCCTCAACATTGATAACGGCTATGGCGCGGCCTGCGCCGCGGCAAGGGTGGTGCGTCTCCTGTGAGCGGGCCGGTCTTTGCCCACAGCGTGGGGCGGCGCGGCCGGCCCGGACAGAGGGCTGCCCCGGCGCCGGATTCAGCCCGGAAGAGTCCGGACGCTTCCGTGCTGACGGTGCGGGCCATATCCGGCCTTTCCGGCGACAGGTTGCTGGCGGGCATGGCCCTGATGGCCGGGGCGACGGAGCGGGATCTGGCCGGCCTGGCGCGGGATCTGCATCTGTCCGGACCGGCTGTGGCGCCTCTGCTGGAGGAACGCTCCGTGGGCGGGATCAGGGGCTGGGGTTGCGCCCTGAACCTGACTCCGGAACACGCGCACCGGACGCTTGCCGATATCACGGCCCTGATCCGGGCCTCTTCCCTGACGCCGGAAGCCGCGGCCCTGGCCGAAGCGGCCTTTGTCCTGCTGGCCAGGGCCGAAGGCGAAGTGCATGGCAAGCCTCCCGGGGAAGTGAACTTCCATGAAGTGGGCGCGCTGGACAGCATTCTGGACATCTGTCTGGTCTGCGCCCTGTTCGCGCGCCTGAAGCCGGCCCGTTTTGTCTGCAGTCCCCTGCCCCTGGCGGATGGAGGCATTTTGTGCGCCCACGGCTGGTTGCCTTCCCCCGCCCCGGCGGTCCTGCGCCTTCTGGACGGAGTGCCGGTGCGGTCCTTTGCCGGAGAGGGAGAGACCGTAACCCCAACAGCCATCGCGCTGCTGAAAACTCTGGGGGCGGAGTTCGCTCCCTGGCCGGACATGCGAATTGAGCGCCAGGCCCTGGTCTACGGCGGCAAGGTCTTCGCCAATGCTCCCAACGGCAGTATCTGGGCCTATGGTCCCGCCCGGCCCCAAAGGCGGTTTTTGTCTGGCTCCCGCCGCCTTCGGCGGCGCCGCAAGGAGTGAACAAATGGCAGATCCCAGAGACGCCTGCGGGGTTCTTGGCCTGTACGGAGTGCGGGGGGCCGCCCCTATGGCCACCCTCGGCCTGCACGCCCTGCAGCATCGGGGGCAGGAATCCGCGGGCATTGTCACCGGCCATAACGGCAGCCTGTTCTGCCGAAAAGGCATGGGCCTTGTCGCCCAGGTCTTTTCAGGATCGGAAGGGTCTTCCCTGCCCGGCGAGATCGCGGTCGGCCATGTGCGCTATTCCACCGCCGGAGGCAGCAGCCTGGCCAATGCCCAGCCCCTGGTCGGCCGGTATCTGGGCGGAGAGGTGGCGGTGGCCCATAACGGGACCCTGGCGGCCGGCGCCGCCCTGTCCGAGGCCCTGGCCCGCAAGGGAGCTCTTTTTCAGACCACAACGGATACGGAGCTGTTTCTGCATCTGCTGGCGCAGGAACAGGCCGCCAGCGAGTCGGCCGTGGCCGCCATGCTGGCCCATGCCGGTCCGGCCTTCGCCGCGATCTTTCTCTTTCCGGACAAGATGATTGCCGCCCGCGACCCGTGGGGCTTCCGGCCCCTGGTGCTGGGCCGTCTGGGCAAAGGATATGCGGTGGCCTCGGAAACCTGCGCCTTTGACCAGATGGGCGCCGTCTACGAGCGGGAAATCCGGCCCGGCGAAATGGTCATCTTTGACGATGGCGGCTGCCGTTCCCGCTGCTTCGGCGACTCCGGCGGAGTGACCGCGCGCTGCCTTCTGGAGCACATCTATTTCGCCCGTCCGGATTCGGTGGTGTTCGGCGCGACCCCCCATGTGGTACGCTGGCAGAGCGGCGTGGTCCTGGCCGGGGAGTTTCCGCTGGAGGCCGATCTTGTGGTGGCCATACCGGATTCCGGCGTTTCCGCCGCCATGGGTTTTGCCTCGGCCCTGGGGCTGCCTGTGGAGCGCGGCCTTATCCGCAACCACTATGTGGGCCGCAGTTTCATAGCCCCCGGCCCGGAGGCGCGGGCCATGGCCGTGCGCATGAAGCACAACGTGGTGCGCGAGGTTGTCCGGGGCAGGAGAGTGGTGCTGGTGGATGATTCCCTCATCCGCGGCACCACCACCGCCACCCTCAGCCGGGATCTGCGCGATGCCGGGGCCACGGAGGTCCACCTGCGCATCGCCTGCCCTCCCACCCGGCATCCCTGTCTGTACGGGGTGGACTTTCCCAGGCGGGAGGAACTGCTGGCTCACCGCTACAGCCTCCAGGAAATCCAGGAGCGCTTGCACATGGACAGCCTGGGCTATCTTTCCCTGGACGGGCTGGCCGGCATCTTCGGCGCGGAACGGGATTCTTTCTGTACCGCCTGCTGGACAGGGAATTATCCTGTGTGATCCGCCATATTAGACCAATTTCGCTTTGAGATGGTTGCTTAACGGCGAGCAAAGCTCGCCGTTAAGCAACCATCTCGCGGCAAGAATTCGCAGGCAAATCCTTGCAGAGCGGTTCAACTTTTTCAAAGTTAAACTGCTCTAGAACCCCTGTTTCCGCAGCCACTCCAGGCTTGCCCTGGTTACAGCGATTCTGGATGCGGAGTAAGCATGATCGTCGTCAATGATGAACTCCTCGATATCGTTCGGATATGCTTTTTTCAGAGCCGAGAACAACGGCGCATGATCAAATGCCAGCGGACAGGGCACATCCTTCCCGGCCGCCACCATGAGAATTTTCTTGCCCGCCAAATCAGGCACATAATTCAACAAGTTGTGACTGTCCTTAATGCGGACGATTTCATCCCACAGGGCCTGAGGAGAAGTGCCTTTGAGCGGGGCGGCGCTGGCGGCTATCCAGGCAAGGCTTTTTTCCTTGGCCTCCGCGCCTCCGGCCAGCTGCCTCTGGCCATAGTAGCCGATATTCCAGCCGGAAAAAGAAATGAAGTGCTTCACGTCCTTCATGCGTTTGGCCAGATTCAGGGCGACAAACCCTCCCATGCTGTGGCCTGAGACGACAATCTTGCCGGGGTCAATGCGGTATTTCGCGGCCACGGCCGGATCCCGCAAAAACTTGACCACAGCTTCAGCGTCATCAACGCAGTTGATGTAAGAAAAATTGCCGTTACTGCCCCACGCGCCCCGATAACTGAAAAAAACGCTGTTAAGACCGGCGCGCCTGAGGGTCTGGGCAAAATCCAGGAACTTCTCGTTCCCGGGAAAACCGTGCAGAACCAACACAGTGGGATGAGGCCCCTTGCCCTCGGCTATGTAAATGATTCCATAGAGATCATTCCCGGCGGATTTCGCGATGAAGGCGGACATGGTAGCCGGAGCTTCCCTGTCGCCTTTGGCTGTGTCCTCATTGATGGCGGACAGATCCAGGGCCAGGGAGCCGGGAGCAAAAAACAGAAAGCAAAATACCCAGAGCAGGCTGGGCAAAATTTTCTTCAGCGCCGGCATGGGATTTATCCTCCTGTTAGCTGTTGGTGCGCGCCCCGCTCCCGCAGACAAGACGGAAGGAACGGAGAAATTCATTCTTTGGCAGTCACCCTTGCAGAGCGGTCCAACTTTTTCAAAGTTAAACCGCTCTATCTTTGCTGATACACATCCGGTTTTTTTATACCCGGCCCGTTACCCTGTCAAATACCCCGCAAGTTCCTCTTGCGCGGCCTGATCATAGTAGATCCCGGCAAGGCCGCGGGCCTTGCGGATCTGCCCTTGGGCCGCGAAACCCTCTCGGGCGCCCTGAAGCAGGAATGGCAACAATTCTCCGGAAATATTGCATTTTTTTGCGCAGAGCAGCATAAAGGCCAGGATGGAGGCGGAGGGACGCCGCAGCCAGGCCAGCCGGGCAATCTCCAAAGCCGTATCAGGAAAATAATCCGCGCGCTGCTGGAGGAAGCCGACCTGGAAAACCATGTTCCGGACGTAATATACCTTGCTTATCCGCAGCAATATTGCCGCCGTTAGGTCGTTTTGCTCTCCGCCGCTTTCAAAATGGGCAGGCAATTTCCTGAAGGGAAACGGAACGGAGGCCAGAGCGGCTTTCAGCATGTTCACCGCGCCCGCCGTGTCATTGCTTTGGAGAAAAAGCATGGCCAGCTTCAGATGGGGAAAAACGTCAAAGCCCTTGGCAATGGCCGCCAGATAAAAATTCACGGCCTTGTCCTGCCGGCCCTTTCTGGCGTGGATGTTGCCCAGAATAAAAGCCGCTCTTGCTGAGCTGGCGTCCTGTTCAGGCAACAATTCATGGAACAGTCTGACAGAAGGCGAATAGTCGCCCCCGAAGCGGCGGCGCAGGTTGTAGAGTCCGTTGGCGAGGTAAAACTTCCGGCTGTTCAGGCATTTTGATCCGGCCGGGCGCCGTTCGATTGCCGCCAGCAGCTCTTGCGCTCTTGCCCGGCTGGTATGACGGGCAAGGCACTCTTGCTGCCCACGGAGGGCAACGGCATTATATTTTTCAAAATTTTCAAGGATATCAGAAATTATCGCAAGAAGGCTGTCCGGTTCAAAACATACAAGATGCCTGCCGTCCTGAAAATAATTCTCCACGCCGTCCCCGCCCGACTCCGTCAGGACAAGCGAACCTGCCGCCATGCCCTGCAAGACGCGTAAAGTAAGGCCGCTAAACAGATTCTCGTTCAATACAATCCGAGACTCGGCAAATATGTCTTGCATGGTTTCGACAGGTACGCCGCTGACGACATTGATTTGGTAATGGCTCCGCAAAAATTTCAGTAAATTAGCCCGTTTTTTGCGGTAATCATCAATACGGCCGACAAAGGAGATATCGTGGCGCTTAAGCCTTTGTTCGCGGAAAAATTTTTCGGATACGCAAAGGGGAAGCCATGTGGCATTGACCCCGTACGCCTGGAGGCTTTTTACCGACGATTTTTGGTCAACGAAGGCCCAATCAAAAAGATGGAGCCATTCTGAAAGATAGTATTCGTTTATTGAAGAATCAACGCAGTAGGCAACGGTTTTCCATCTACAATCATAAAAATTGAGAGGCAGTTCGTGCCGGCCGAATAACTCGATGATTACCAGATCCGGCCGCGCGCAAACGGCTCTTATCTGCTCGTTGACGTCCGGAGAGTTAAGCAGCTCTATGGCATGGATTTCATGCCCCAGTTTCTGAAGCCCCTCTTGCAGGAACTGGCCTTGAAAAACTATTTTCATGTTCGCCTCTGTCGCCGCTGTCAAAGATGGCGCCCCTCGTCCGGACAGGCAACAGGCGTTTCCTTAAAAGCGCCTGGTCCCGGCGCATAGCTGAAGTTGCCCCGCCCAGGCCGGCGCCGGTTGTGGCGGCCGGAACCGGCTCCCCTGATCCGTGTTAAAGATATCGGGTTTACCGTGTCAAGCGGCGCGAAAAAAAGGAGCGGAAATTTAGAGGTGGTCCCCGATGTTTGGACAGGTTTCAGCGTTTTCTCAGCTTGTCTTTTCCCTCAGCCTCGGAATGGAGTTTGTGACTATTACGGACCTCTATGCCCGCATGGCCGGAGCGCAATTTATAAAGGTGGTTGCCGCTCGGACATAATCGTCGGCAGGCATAGGACCCCACCTTGTCCGCCTGAATTGTGACCCACATGGGCATAGAGCCAAGTGAAAAGATAATCGGAAAAAAGCGTCATGGCCACGGAAATTTCCGCGACAGCGGAAGTCATCATATTTTGTTGACAGGGAGGGGAAAGCCGCCTATAGACAGACTCCCTTGCCCGTCCGCTGGGACGCGGGCGGGCCGAAAGCCCATAAGGAGGACGGCATGCGGAAGTATGAAACCCTGCTGCTCCTGTCTCCAGAACTCAGCCCGGATGCCCGCTCCGCTTTTGTGGACGGCGTCAAGGCGGTTATTGATCGGGAAGGAGGCAGGATGCTGATGGAGGACATCTGGGGCATGCGGGATCTCGCCTATCCGGTGCAAAAGCAGATGCGCGGCTTTTATGCGCGGCTGGAATACGCCGCTCCCCCGGCCCTGGTTGCGGAACTGGAGCGCAACATCCGGATCGCGGACGGCATCTTCAAGTTCGTTACGGTGAAACTGGCGGATTCCGTCGAGGAGGTGGCCCCATGACCTTTGCCGGCAAGAAGAAGTTCGCCCCCCGGCGGAAATTCTGCCGTTTCTGCGCGGACAAGGATCTGCCCCTGGATTACAAGCGGCCCGACATTCTGCGCGATTTCATTTCGGAACGGGGCAAGATCATCGCCCGCCGCATCACCGGGACCTGCGCCTTTCACCAGCGCCGGTTGACGATGGAGATCAAGCGCGCCCGCCAGATGGCCTTGCTGATCTACACGGCGACGCACTCCAGCGAAGTGAAGAAAAGAAGCGTGCTGTAGGGGGAGCCATGAAAGTCATCCTGCGATCCGATGTGGAAAACCTGGGCAGCCTCGGGGACGTGGTGGAGGTGAAGGCGGGCTACGGCCGCAACTTCCTGCTGCCCCAGGGCATGGCCATGCCCGCCACCCCTTCCAGCCTGAAGGTCTTTGAGCGGGAAAGAAAGAAGCTCCAGGCCAGGGTGGAGGCCCAGCGCGGGGCGGCGGCCTCCCTGGCCGAAAAGATCGGCCGGGAGCAGGTGGTCATTGCCATGCGCGTGGGGGAGAACGACAAGCTCTACGGTTCGGTGACCTCGGCCCTCATCGCCGAAGCCCTGCTGAAACAGGGAATTGAAATTGACCGCCGCCGCGTTCTGCTGGACAGCCCCATCCGCGCCCTGGGCGCCTATACGGTGCGCATCCGCCTGCATGCCAGCGTTGTGGCGGAGTTGCCTCTGTCCGTTGTGGCGGAAAAGACGCTTTTTGAAGAAGAGGCGGAGCCTGTCTCCGCGGAGCCTGCCTCCGATGACGCAGAGCAAGCCGCCCCGGCGGAAGAACCCGCCGGCTGAACCAGCCGCCCAGGCCCCCGCCGGCCGCCTGGATTTGGGGCAGGCCCCTGCCTCCGGCGAGCCTCTGCGCCATGTTCCCCCCCAGAGCATGGAAGCCGAGCAGGCTGTTCTGGGGGGGGTTTTCCTGAAGCCCGATTCCTTTTTCATCCTGGTGGACATGCTGCGCGAGGAGGATTTTTATTTCCCCGCCCACCGCGTCCTTTTCAACGCCTTTACGGAATTGTTCCGCAAAGGCGTTCCTATTGATTTTCTCACCGTAAGCGAACACCTTAAGGCGCGCTCCCGGCTGGAAGAGGCCGGGGGAGCCGCCTATCTGGTGGATCTGACCCGGGGAGTCATAACCGCCGCCAACGCGGAATTTTACGCCGGCATCGTCCGGGAGAAGGCGATGCTCCGGCAGCTCACGGCCTGCTGCCTGGACATTATAGGACAGTGCCAGGAGCCCGGCCGGGAGGCGGGGGAACTGCTGGATCATTCCGAGCAGTCCATTTTCGCCATTTCCCAGCGCGCCCTGAGCGGCACATACCGGGACGCTGGTTTTCTGACCAACCAACTTTTTTCCGATCTGGAGGCCCGCAGCAAGCGGGGAGAGACCATATCCGGCGTATCCACAGGCTATGCCCGACTGGACCATCTGACCACAGGCCTGCAACCTTCGGATCTGGTCATCCTGGCGGCCCGTCCCTCCATGGGCAAGACGGCTTTTGCCCTGAACATAGCTATGCGGGCCGCCATCCGCAACAACGTTCCCGTGGCCGTCTATTCCCTGGAAATGACCATGCAGCAGATCATCGCCCGGATGCTCTGCGCCTGGGGCAAGGTGGACGTCTCCCGCCTGCGCAGAAACTATCTCAATGACGAGGATTTTCAAAGCCTGTACATGGCCGGGGAGGTTTTCCGCGATGCCCCCCTGTATGTGGACGATACCCCTTCCTTAACCCCGCTGGAGCTGCGCGCCCGCGCGCGCCGGCTGAAAAACGAGAAGGGGCTCGGGCTGGTGATCG
>JAISMK010000021.1 GCA_031276785.1 Desulfovibrio sp.
GCATAAGGCTGCCGGCAGGAGAAAGCGGCCCCGGCCCAAGGCCAGGTCCAGTCTATGGGGAAAGGCTGAGATTTGCGGGAAACTGGCGGGAAAAGGGGAGGGGAACTGATTCATAGGCAAAGGGCGCGGGTTTCAGGGGGCGGCGAAAATGCGATTGCGCCCTGCCTCTCGCAAGGCTTTGCCTGCGAATCCTTGCCGAGCGGTCCAACTTTTCAAAGTTAAACCGCTCTAAAGAACGAAGCCGGGGAGAGGACGCTTTCCCGCACCCTCTCCCCGGCCTTTTACCTCTTAATGCCTGCCGGGATCAATAGCGCACGGGCACCTGAATCTTGTAATGCTTCAGGGCTTCTTCCAGAACCACGAAGAAGTCCTTGATGTCCGGGGCGTCAATGGTGCCAAGGCTGCACAGGCGGAAGGTGGAGGTGTCGGACACCTTGCCCGGATAAATGGTGAAGCCGCGTTCGTAGCAGTAGTCATGCACCTTGGTGAAATCCCAGTTGGGATCCTTCGGGTATATGGCGGAAACCACCAGGCGGGACTGGTTTTCCTCCGGAATCAGGCTTTTGAAGCCGAGTTTGGTGATTCCGTCCAGAAGCGCCCGCCATACCCTCTGGTGCCTTTCCCACTTAGCCTGTTCCCCCACCTGGAAGTACTCGATGAGGGCCTGCTTGGTGGCGTAGACGGTCTGCACCGGGGGAGTGAAGTGCATTTCACCCTTTTCCTCAAAGAATTTGTGCTGGGTATAGAGGTGGCAGTAGTAGGAGCGGGTGGGGTAGTTTTTGGATTCATTAAGAATCTTCCGGTTGCCCACGACAAAGGAAAGGCCGGTCATGGACATAAGCCCCTTTTGGGCGGAAGCCATCAGGAAGTCTATATTGTCCTTTTCAATGTCAATGGGGCGCATGGCATAGGTGGAAGTGGTGTCCACGATGAAGATGGCATTGTACTTGTGGGCCACGGCCCCGAGTTCCCGGATGGGGTTTACAAGGCCGGTGCCGGTTTCATGATGGCAGCAATAAACCGCGGCCACATCCGGATTGGCCTTGAGCACGGCTTCAGCCCGGGCTACATCCAGAGGTTCTGTAATGGAGAACTTCTCGTTGATGTGGTCCATGTGATAGTATTCGCACACCTCGGCCGCGCGGGCGCTGTAGGCGCCGTTGTTGAGCACCAGAATCTTCTTGCCCTCCGGAACCAGGGAACTGACACAGGCGTCGATGTTCACCGTGCCGGAACCGCAGAACATTACGGAGGTGTATTTTGCCAGATCGCCGTGGACGACCTTGACCAGATCATCCTTCATCTGGCGCATGAGATCGCCGAACTCTTTTTCCCGCGGGCAGATGTCCGGCACCACCTGGGCATATTTAACAGTATCAGTCGTTGTGGCCGGTCCGGGATTGAGCAGCACGTTTCGCGTTACTTTAGGATATTCCATGAAACTTCCTCCTTGTTTGGCGGATGGGAGGACGCATCCCATCCGTCTGTCTGGTAATTCAAATATATTTCCGCTATGCTATTCGATCTTCTTGTTGCCGATGCCGGCCAGAACGGCGAATACGGCGTTGGCAACGCACAGGCCGCCCACGGCGAAGAAGAGGATGTGCCAGGCGCCCGTGTCGAGAATGGCGCCGAAGATGATCGCCTGTACAGCCGCGCCCATGTAGGCCGCCCAATCCAGAATGCCGGCGGCGGTGCCGGAGAAGACGCGCCCGCCGATGTCCGTGGCATAGGCCCAGACAACGCCGTTAATGGCATAAATAAAGAAGCCCGCGATGAACAGAACTGCCGCGACCATGAAGGGATCCGACAGGTTGGGGAACAGAAGAACTGTCGCGCCGGAAATTAGGGCGCAGATGATGACCGCGGGGAGACGGTTGGTGGAGCAGTATTTGTCGGTAATCCAGGGGACAATGAAGGTGCCCAGGGCCATGCCCAGAGGCAGCCATACGGAACCCACGATGCCTGCCTTGACTTCCATGCCCAGCGCTTCTTTATAATAGGTGGGAATCCAGGTGAGCAGACCGTAGCGGGCGGTGTTGGAGCCGGCCACGATGAGGCACCAGAGGACGAAGCGCCACTGGGAGAACAGGTGGATATACGGATAGAGCTTGCCCTTGCTGGCCACTATGGCTTCCAGCGCGCTTTCCTGCTCCACCCGTTCCGGCTCGGCCTCCTTGTATTCCTTCAGGCCGACGTCGGTGGGTCTGCCCTTGGTCAGGAAGTAGAAGAAACCGACGACGATGAGGATGCCGATAATGGGAATGCTGAATGCCGCGCGCCAGTCTCCCTGCCCGGTGGAGCCGGGAACCATGGCGAAGGCGATGGCCACCAGAAACCAGGTGACCACCTGGCCCAGCCCCGAGGAGCCGTTGGCCAGGCCGGTGGCGAACCCGCGGGTGCTTCCGGGCCACCAGCGGGCGAGCAGGGCCATGCCCGGCGACCACAGCATGGACTGAAAGTAGCCGTTGAAGCCCCAGAGTATGGTAATGATGAGCAGGCTGTCCTGAAAGCTGATCAGGACGTTGGTGGCGGCGGAAAGGATGCCGCCCGCCACGATGAAGCGTTTGACGCCGAAAATTTCGCCCAGGCGGCCGTTAAAGAGGTGCCCGAAGCCGTAAGTCCAGAAAAGCACGGAGGAAAGAATGCCCAGTTGGGTCTTTGTCCAGCCCATCTGTTCCGTCATGAGCGGGATGGCCAGGCCCAGGTTCAATCGGCCGCCGTACAGGAAGCAGTAGAGAACGCAGAACATGGCCAACATGAGCCAGGCGTGCTTCTTGAAAACCGCGTATTCCTCGGGGGTGTAGCCCAGAGAGGCGGCTTTGGAAGCTAAAGTGTTGACATCTGCCATTGCAACGCTCCTTATTCAGATCATGAATGACACCGGAAAACCGCTTCACTTGCCCGCGCCCAACGGCGTCAGGGGAATACGCCTCTCAGGTTTCTGGCCCTGACCACCCGGTCCAGAGCCACCATGTAGGCGGCCATGCGCAAGGGAACCTTTTTTTCCTTGCTTACATGCCAGACTTCCGTAAAGGCCTTTTTCATCATAACAGCCAGTTTTTTGTTGATTTCGTCCTCCTCCCAGGTAAAAGCCTCCAGATTCTGCACCCACTCAAAGTAAGAAACCACAACGCCCCCGGCGTTGGCCAGAATGTCCGGAATAATATCCACGCCCTTGGCGTTCAGGATGGCGTCCGCCTCAACGGTGGTGGGCCCGTTGGCGCCTTCCAGCACAATCCTGGCCTTGATGCTGCCGGCATTGTCTTCGTTGATTTGGTTTTCCATAGCTGCCGGAAAGAGAATATCCACAGGCAGAGCCCAGAATTCAGCGGCGGAGATTTTGGTCAGCCCTGGCTCCGTATAACCCGCCAGGGTTTTATGGTGGCGCTGAGCATAGTCCAGAGCCCGCGCGATATCAATTCCATCCGGGTTGTAGACGCTGCCGTCCACATCGTTGATGGCCACGATGGAGAAACCATTCTCCTTTAGCAGTTTGGCTCCTGTGCTGCCCACGTTGCCAAAGCCCTGCACCGCGACTTTCATGTTGTCCGGGGCAAGTCCCATCTTTTCCAGATAGCTCATCAGGGTCAGCACCACTCCGCGCCCGGTGGCCTCCACCCGTCCGAGGGAGCCGCCGATCTCCAGAGGCTTCCCCGTCACCACGGCGGGCACGGCATAGCCCTTCAGCATGCTGTAGGCATCCATCATCCAGGCCATGACCTGCCCGTCCGTGTTGAGGTCGGGGGCCGGGATGTCCTGCTCCGGGCCTATGATGGGCAGAATCTGGGCCACATAGCGCTTGGTCATGCGCGCCAGTTCCTTGGTGGACAGCAAGTCGGGATCCACCCGGATGCCGCCCTTGGCTCCGCCGTAAGGAATGTTGACCACGGCGCACTTCCAGGTCATCCAGGCCGCCAGGGCCTTCACTTCGTCAATGTCCGCCTCGGGGTGAAAGCGTACCCCACCCTTGTACGGTCCCCGCACGCTGGAGTGCTGTACCCGGTAGCCCTGGAAGATTTCCACCCGGCCGTCGTCCATCACCACGGGAACGGACACGGTCAGCTCCCGCTCCGGCGAACACAGGGCAATATAGTCATCCCGGCACAGACCGAGTTTGCCCGCCGCCTCTTCCAAAACGGCCAACATGTTCTCATAAGGATTATACTTTTTTTCCATGAAACATCCTCCCTGCTTGTGTTTTACCGTTGGATCACGGCAGGCCCGGGCGGCGCATCCGCCGGCGGGACAGGACGCCAGCCGCCGCGCGGACCGATTTACGGCCGGCCCGAAATGTGTCTTTCGCGGCCCAGTCCTCTCTCCGCAGGGAGGACGGCCAGACGCCTTATGTTTCGATCTTTGCCGGTTCCTCCTTTCTATAGCATTTTACGCTTGAAATGCTTGCTTAACGGCGGGCAAAGCCCGCCTACAAGCATTTAGATTTTGAAACGCGCCCTAACCGCCGGAGCAATTTCAAAGAGAAATTGCTCCGTTTTCTTATTAATGAGGGTATAGCGGAAGAGAGTTAAAGTTTGGGTAAAGATTGTTCAATATTTCACTAAAGGCGCTTTTATTTCTCCCTTTTTGTCTTTCCCGGAGATCGGTCAGGGAGGGTTCAGGTCCGCCATTGCCTTGCGGCGCTTTGGCCGGCCGGCTTTCGTCTCTGTTGCCGGCCGGGGGGACAAGGGTGGCGGAGGAGAGGGCTTATTCCACCTGGATGTGATAGGCTTTGAGTTTGCGGTACAGATAGCTGCGTTCAAGGCCGATGCTCTCGGCCAGGCGGGCGACGCTGCCGTCGCATTCCCGCAGCTTGATTGCCAGGAAGCGGGCCTCGAAGGCGTTGCGGGCCGTTTTGAAATCCGCGGGAAGGGGATGGGGGAAGAGGAATCCGGGGGAATCCCTCTGCTCGCCGGCGGACGGAGCGGCATGAATTTCAGGGGGCAGCATGTCCGGGCCGATGAGGAAGCCGCTGTGGAGGATCATCATGCGCTCCACAAAGTTGCGCAGTTCCCTCACGTTGCCCGGCCAGGAATAGGCCAGGAGCGCCGCGCGGGCTTCCGGGGAAAAGACGGCCGGAGGCAGGCCCAGTTCCCGCGCCAGGACGGCGTTGAAATGCTCCGTAAGGAGCAGGATGTCTTCGCCGCGGTCGCGCAGGGGGGGCATGTGCAGGGGAAAAACCCGCAGGCGGTAATAGAGATCCTCGCGGAATTTTCCCGCGGCAATGGCGGTTTCCAGGTTTTTATTGGTGGCGGCGATAACCCGGACATCGGCATGGATGGTTCTGTTCCCCCCCACCCGTTCAAAGTTTTTTTCCTGCAGAATGCGCAGGATCCTGGCCTGGGTCTTCAGGCTCATATCGGCGATTTCATCCAGAAAGATGGTACTCTGGTGGGCCATTTCAAATCTGCCCGCCCTGGGGCTTTCGGCGCCAGTGAAGGCGCCCCGTTCATGGCCGAAAAGCTCGCTTTCAATGAGGTTTTCAGGAATGGCGGCGCAGTTGACAGCGATAAGAGGCCTGTGGGCGCGCTTGCTGGCGCCGTGCAGGGCTCTTGCCGCCAGTTCCTTGCCGGTGCCGTTTTCGCCGGTGATCAGCACCCAGGTGTCCAGGGGCGCCACCCGGTCAATCTGCTCACGCAAGGCCCGCATAGCCGGGGATTCCCCCCTTAGGCCGCTCCTCCTTGTACGGGACTCCAGCAGTTCGCGCAGGTCGGTGTTTTCCCTCTTCAGAGTCTGCAATTCCAAGGCTCTGTCCACCACCAGGATCACTTTTTCCAGAGACAGGGGTTTTTCGATGAAATCATGGGCGCCTTTTTTGATGGCGGCCACGGCCGTTTCAATGCTTCCATGCCCGGAAATCATGACGGCCAGCAGAGAGGGGCGCCTCCGGCGCAATTCATCCAGCAGGGCCAGGCCGTCCATGCCCGGCAGCCAGATGTCCAGAAAGGCAAGGTCCACTTCCTCTGATTCCAGCAAAGACAGGGCCGCCTCGGCGCTGTCCGCTTCCAGGACGGTATGGCCCTCATCCTCCATAATGCCGCGCAGGGAACAACGGATTCCTTCTTCATCATCCACTATCAGCAGGCGGGCGGGTGGCATGGCGGCTCCGGCAAAGGGCATGTACGGGGGATGGGGGCGCGGAAAAGACTTCGGACAGGATTCCTTGTACCTGCCGGGACTTACGCGGTCAAGCCTGTCCTGGATCGGTCCGCGGCGGGAACATTATCCTCTTGACATTTCCAGCCTCAGCGCCTAAAAGGTGCCAGATTCTGAATTCCGCCGTCCCAACTCCTCCAACCTCCGGTCAGATTTTCTCCGGCAATAAACAGGCCATCCCCCATGAGTCTCCCAGATCTTCCGTTCCGCCGGCTACCCGTTGCGCTGAGTATATTTTGTTTCGCCTGCTGCGCCGCGGGTTTCCAGGCGCGGGCGGAAAGCGGGGAAAGGCGCGGCTGGGTAACGATTGAATCCGGCGGCCGCCCGGCCTATGTGGGCATTCACGGCGGCACGGCGCCCATTTCTTTGCTGCGCGCGTCCAACGGGCTGCTCTTTGCCTTCACCGGCCAGACAGGCAACGATTTTCTCCATGTCCTGCGCGGCAATTCCACCAGCGGCAACGCCGCCGGAGCCGCGCCCGTTTCCCAGGCCGCCCCCGCGGCGGCAGGACGGGAGCCCGCTGTTCCTCCCGCCGGGGCAGAGGCCGAGCCTCCTGCGGCAGACGTCGCTCCCGCCCCCCAGGATGCCGGTCTCCGCCGCCCGGATGCGGTCGCTCCGGATTCCGCCGCCCGGGCCGAGGCGCATCCTGCTCACGGAGACCATTCCTTGGCAATGGCCGGAGCGGACAGGGACGCCCCCGTCCATCCGGCCATTCCTAAGGCTGTGGAGGCCATTCTGGCGGATGTGCCGGCGGGCGGCCCTTCCCTGGTCTTTGCCTCAGGCGAGCTTGCCCACCTTGTTGCGGAATCAGGTGCCTTCGCTCCCTTCGGCCTGCCTCTGCCCGGAGAAATCGCCGCAGGCAGGGCAGGGGAGGGGGGGGAGGCTCGCTCCGCCCCACGCTTCAGGCCGCTGAAGCTGCGCGATTATCGCCCCCTGCTGCGTTTAAGCGGCGGCGTGTAGCGTTTGCCTTTCCTCTCTCTGCTTCTCCCGCCGGCTATCTCTTCCCTCCCGGCATTCTCTTCTTCTCTACGCTGTTTCTCCGGAGCCATTTCTCTTGGACATAGCTCCGGCGGCGAAAGCGCGTTGCTACGTTATGCGCCGAAGGTGGCGTTGCCGAATCGAAAGGCTTCAGGCTGCGGGCTTCCAGAATGGATTTGTATTCCTGGCTGTAGATGTCGAGCATGACGACCACAAGGCCGAGGATAATCGGTCCGTACAGGAGGCCGAGCATCCCAAAGGTCATGATGCCGCTCAGGATGGAAAGAAAGATGAAGAGAACGGAAACACGGGCGCCATCGCGGAGGAGAAGGGGCCGGAGGATGCTGTCAATGCTGGTGACGCCAATGCCGCACCACAGTAGAAGGAAAAGAGCGCTTTTCCATTCCCCGGACAGGAACAGGATGAGAACGGCCGGGCCCCATACGAGACCGGTGCCGAACACCGGGACCAGGGCGGCAAAGGCCATGACCGTGCCCCAGAAGAGAGCCGGGATGCCTACCAGGGCGAAACCGACGCCTCCAGCGATGCCTTGCAGCGCGGCCACGCAGAAGCCGCCCACAAGGACCGCCCTGGACATGCGGCGCAGGTTCTCCATAACGACGCTGGTCTGCTCAGGCTTGATGGGCAGGAGGTATTCCAGGCGCCGGAGCCATTTTTCTCCGTCTATGAGGGCGAAGAACATGAACAGGAAAATCACGCACAGGTGCCCGATGAACATGGCTGTGTTGCGCAGAATGTAGGTGCCGGAGGCGATGAGGTACTGCCCCATCTGGCTGGAAATGGAGATCATGTCTTGCTTGAAGTCCAGACTGTGCAGGTCGAGTTCCGGGAAATGCGTCTTCAGCAGGGTCAGGAGAGGCTCCAGAGTGAAGTTGAGAATGGCGGCGGGATCCGTTGTCTGGAGCCAGCGGGTAACGGCCGACACGCTTTGGCTGGCCTGGGGGAGAAGGCCGATGATGAACAGGCTGATGGGCAGGATCACCAGGAACATGAGACAGGCGATGACCAGAAGGGCGGCGGGGATGGCCCGGTGCCCGGTCAGGCCAAGGCAGCGCCTGTACAATGGATAGCAGATGGCGGAGAAGATGATGCCCAGAATAATGGTGTTAAGCAGGGGAAGCAGCAGGGTATAAAGGAGATAAAAGGAAAAGATCAGCAGGAGCAGAAAGGACCAGAGAAAGATCTTGCGCCCTGTGGGGTCTTCCCCGGCCCAGCTCTGCCGGCTGTCCGCGGCGGTTTTTCTGCGTGGAGGCCCGGCCTCCGGAAGAAGGGAGCGGGGGTGAGCCTGGCGCGGGGCTTTGGGGTGCGGCTTCATGGCGTCTCCTGTGTCAGACGGCGATTCCGCAAAAACAACCATTGGAAATTTGCGCGATTTGCGCGTCTGGCGGCGTAGCGGCCGATGTTTGCTGATTTCTGCGGCAATCAGCGATTCGGATTCCACTAGAGCCACGCATTTTGAACCTGGAGTTGGAATAAGCGGCATTTCACCGGCAACAGGGGGATGGCCCGGGGGATGTTTGTTTTTCTTCCATTTTGACAGCGTCCCACAAGGCGTTTTTTCCCTCAAGGGGAACCTCGGCAAATTCCGTGCCTTGTTCGCGGCTCATCTCCTCCATGCGGGAGAAGCGGCGGAGAAATTTCTGGCAGGCGCCGTCCAGCGCGGGGGCGGCTTTAATGCCTTTGCGTCTTCCCAGTTCCACCAGGGAGAACAGCAGGTCGCCCAGCTCGCGTTCCTGAGCCTCTTTGTCCTCTCCGCGCAAGGCATCCAGAAGTTCCAGCCATTCCGCCTCCACCTGGCGTTCCGCATCTTCGTCCGAATCCCAGGTGAAGTCCGCGCTCGCGGCTCTGGAGTGGATCCGGTAGGCCCGGGTAAGCGGAGGGAGGGCTCCGGGCAGGCCGGCGAAGATTCCGCTCCGGCGCTCTTTTGCCCCCCGTTCCTGCTTTTCCTTCTTTTTGATGCGTTCCCACTCCCGCAGCAGTTCCTCTCGCGAGGACAACGCTTCCCCGGCAAAGACATGGGGATGGCGGCGAACCAGCTTGGCGGCGCAAAGCGACAGGGCCTTGTCCAGGGTGAAGGCGCCGTGGCCGGCATATAGGCGGCTGACGAAGAGCAGGAGAAAAAAGACATCCCCCAGTTCCTCGCAGGCGTCATCTGCCGTGCCGTGGCGGATGGCGTCCACCAGTTCATGGGTTTCCTCAATGAGGTACTCGCACAGGGAGGCGGGAGTCTGTTCCCGGTCCCAGGGGCAACCATCCGGCGCCAGCAGGCGGTCGAGAGTGCTTTCAAGATCCCGCAGGGGAGAAGTTGTCATGGAAGATCCTGCGGGCGTCCGCCCGCGCGTTCGCCCAGAACATTTTCATTCTGAAAAATGCTCCGGGATAATTCAGAGAAAGGCCGGCAGATACGTCGTGACCAGATCGGTCAGATCGGTGATCTGCCGGGCCACCAGGGATTCCCGCAGAAAGGGGGATTCCGGCGCCAGCCGTTCCAGCAGAGCCATGGCCAGGGCGCAAAGCAACAGCCCTTTGGCTGTTCCCAGAACGCCGCCCATAAGATGGTCCAGCCAGGGAGAAAAGGTCAGAGTCAACAGCTTGCTCAGCAGGACGGCTAGGCAGGCCACCAGGAGAAAGGAGGCAATGAACAAGGCGGCATAAGCGGCGGCGGCGGCCGTGGCCTCGTCGGCAATCAGGCCGCGCAGGCGGGGGGCCAACTGGTCATGGAAGCGGCCGGCCGCCCAGAAGCCGAGGGCGAGGCCCGCGAGGCCGCCGGCCTCGCGGGACATCCCCCTCAGGAGGCCGCGGGCCAGGAACAGGAAAAGGACAATGCCGAGTCCGGCATCCAGAATATTTAGATCCACCATTCCTCACTTGTCGTTCGGGCCTCGGAAAAGCAGCCGGCCCGAAGCCGCCCTTCGCCGGCCGCGGCCCGGGGACGGTTTTGGCCGCCGGGGCAAAGAATGCCCGCCTCCGCCTGAAGTTTCTTCCCATCGTCCTTCGTCTGTTTTTTGTCAACATCCTGCCTGTGCTTACTTGCCAAAGTAAGCGCCACCGGACCCGAAAGGTTTTGCCCCGCCGCAGGCGGCAGGAGCCGGCTGAAAACCACGCTTTTCCGCCGCAGGCGGAGTGAACCAGCCAGGCCCGGGGCCGCGCGCTGAAATTGCTCCGGCAATCCGGAGTTCACAGCAGGCGCAGCGCCTCCCGCGCCTTGTCCAGAGAGGGGTCCTGCTCCAGGGCCGCGGCAAAGCACCGCCCGGCCAGTTCCTTACCCGCTCCTTTCAGAAGGACGGCGCCCATGTTGTAGGCCACGTCGGCAGAGGTATAGGCGAAACGTTCGTTATGGCGCAGGGCCGCCTCCATGCTGCGGCGCGCCTCCATCATTTTATTGCCCTGAGCAAAAGCCATGCCCATGTTATAGTGAAGGCCAGCGTCATCCGGGGCCAGATCCAGGGCGCGCCGGTATTCCTCTATGGCTTCCTCCCATTTGCCCTGCCGCCGCAGAGATATGCCCAGGTGATTGTAGATGTGGATGTCGTCGCGGGTCAGGCGGGTCTTTTTGGCCTCCAGAGCGCGGCGCAGAAATGTTTCCGATTTCTCCGGATCGGTTTCCGCATACAGGGTGGCGATGCGCTCCGCCAGGGAGCCGATGTGTTCCTTAAGATTCCTGGCCTGTTCCATGGCCTGCTGGAAAAGCCGGTCAGCCTTTGCCTCGTTGCCCAGATTCAGGTTGATGGCCCCCATGTTCACCTTGCGGTCCGGGTTCAAGGGGGAGAGAGAGTCCATCTTGTCCAGCCAGGCCAGGCATTCCTCCAGATTCCCGTTTTCCTCAGCCAGGAGGGCCATCTTCTGCATGGGTTCAAGGAACAGGGGGGAATTGTCGCAGGCCTGACGGTAGGCCCGGCGGGCGGCTTGCGAGTGTCCCAGGAGCCGTTCGGCGTCGCCCAGGGCCATAAGCCCCACAGCGCTGCCGGGTTTTATCCGCAGGATCTGTTCGGCTGCGGCCTTGGCCTCTTCCGGTTTGCCTTCGCGCAACAGGTTTTTGGCGGTTTCAACGACTTCTCCTATGCGTCCCAGCGGGTTGAGGGCAAAGGCCAGCTTTTCCAGAACGGTCTGCGCGGAAACAGGTTTGACGATAAAGCTGTCCACTCCCAGTTCGTACAAGTATATGATCTGCTCTTTGTCCATGTATGTAGTCAGGAGCAGCAGGCGGATATCGGGGAAATCCCGTTTCAGCGTCCTGGCCGCGGTGGTCATATCCTGGCCCCGGAAAAGGCGATCCAGAAGAAGCAGGGGGCGGAACCCCTCCTCAAGGGCGTCTCTGAGGCTTTTTTCCAGAGCGGAGGGATTGGGCACCTGCAGGAAAAACCGGGAGGCATCCAGATTCAGTTGTTTGTGCAAGAGGTTACGCAACAAGGAAACGAAGCTCGCATCCGCCGTCGCTCCTACAAAATATCCTTTTTCCTTAAGGATAAAGTCGCGGATCTCTTGCTCAAACAGGAAGTTGTTCATAGCCGGGCAGAAGATTTAGGTTCTTATTTTTCCATAATGCCGTCGGGAGAGGACACTACTGGAAACCTCCCGCTTTGAACAGGGGAAAGATGCCGGCCCAGTTCCGGCCGGCCGGCGCGCCTCCCCTTGGGCCTGCGGGAAATACCCTGCCGCCCCTGTGTTGATTTTTTCCCTTTGTCCGGATATACTTTTTCCCAGGCCCATAGGCTCTCAAACCGAAGGAGGCGCGTATGGCCCGTAAAGTGGCTGTTTTTGTCGGCAGCCTGCGCAAGGATTCATTCAACAGGAAACTTGCCCTGGCCTTGGCGGATCTGGGGAAGGATTTTTTGGATCTTTCCCTGACTCCTTTGGAAGGGATTCCCCTCTTTAACCAGGATCTGGAATCCGATCCGCCGCAGGCTGTCCTGGACATGAGGCGGGCGGCGGCAGAGGCGGACGGCGTCCTTTTCGTCACCCCTGAATATAACCGCGGACTTCCGGCTGTGTTGAAGAACGCTGTGGACTGGGGCTCCCGGCCCGCCGGCCAGAGCGTGTGGGCGGGTAAGGCCGGAGCCACGGCCGGAATAAGCCCGGGAGCCATCGGCACAGCCGTTGCCCAGTCCCAGTTGCGTCCCATTCTGGTCATGCTCGGCATGCGCCTGATGGGCCAGCCTGAGGTCTACATAACAGGCGGTCCCGGCTATTTTGACCTTGCGGGCGGCGTGGCGGACGGGGGAAACCGCGTCTTTTTGCTCGGTTTTCTGCGAAATTTCGCCGCATGGCTGGGATAGAGCGAATTCATTGTTTTCATTATTAGTGGTACATGGCGCCAGGAAGTTGTGCGGGCCTATAGCTCAGTTGGCAGAGCCGCCGGCTCATAACCGGCCGGTCCCAGGTTCGAGTCCTGGTGGGCCCACCAAATTCAGTTGTTAAGGAGGTCCGCCAGGGTCCGCAAAAGCCTTGGCGGACTTCGTTTTTATGTGAATCCTGCTCCAAAAATTCAGTCTTCAAATCCTACGGGATTCTGGGGGAGGAGTGCCATGCAGCGCGAACAACGACGCTCCGTCACGGTTTTCCTGCTGGGAGCTTTTCTGGGAGCGGCCACAGCCCCGGCGGCTTACGGGCAGGGTGGAGAAGGCGTCCCTGTCCTGGCTGATGTTGATATGGTGTACAATGTCTGTCTTCAGCGCTGCGAGGAAAACAGCGTCTACCGGATGGCTCTGGAAAGCTGCCTGGAGACCTGCGCTGAACTGCGCAGGGACTTCCCCCTGTTGGACAAAAAATATTCCAGCCCGGAGAAATGCGCCCGCGATATGGCCGCTGTGGATCTGAACAGGGATCTGCTGGCCAGGGAGGCCGCCGCGGACTGCTCCGACAGGTCGCTCCATATTCACAAACGTCAAGGATGCCGCGAAGCTGTGGCCGCTTTTTATGAAAGCTCCACAACAGAGATGGTCTGCTCCCGCCAGCCTTTCCCCCTTGCCTCCGCGCCCGCGGCCCCTGCCGGTCCGGTAGCCAGCGACTCGGTAGTTGTCCTGCCCGCCGGGCAGAGATCCCCCGCAAGGCAGGGGGCATCCCCGCCTGTTCCTCCGCTGGAGGCTGGATCTGTGCTGTATGACACCCCCAAGTATCAGACGCCGGAAGAAGTTGCCAAAACCTTGCGCCGTGCGCGGAGCAAGGCCGGCGCCGCCTCGAAGGCCGCTCCCAAGGTTCCCGCCGTTTCTGTGGCCAGGGATAAGCCCTCAGCTTCTGCTCCGGCCGCTCCTGCCGCCGCGCGGGCGCAAGCGGCGCCAGCCTCCCCCCTGCCGGCCGCCGCGCCTGCCCGGCCGGATCCCGCTCAATCCGCCCCGGCCGGGGCGGAGAATCCGCCCGCTCCCCCGGACAGGCCGGCTCGGGTTCCGGCGGTTTCCGTTCCCGCGGCGCCTGGAGAAACAGTTCCTCCGGCCGCTCCTGCCGCCGCTCCTGCGCAAGCGGCGCCAGCCTCCCCCCTGCCGACCGCTGCGCCTGCGCGGCCGGATCCCGCCCAATCCGCCCCGGCCGGGCAGCCAACCCCTTCTTCCGCCCCGGTCGCTGCTTCCCGCATGCCTCTTTCGCAGTTATTACGTATTCCCTCTAACTCTTCCGCTTCCGAGGATGAGCAGAATGGGGAAAGCGCGGCCCATCTGCTCCCGCCCACGCCTTCCATGTTGAAGCAACATGCTCCCACGCCGCCCACCTTGCGGCCCTGAAAAAGCCCTGCGGCCTTTTTCAGAAAGGCACGCCGGCGCATGGCCGCTTGGCGGCGACCGGGATAGTCGGCCGACTATTTCCGTTCCCGGATGGTGTAGTGAAAAAGGCGTCGCTGCATCCAGCGCACGGCGAAAAGATCCCACAGGGCGGGCAGGGCTCTGTCCCACAGGCCGTATTTGGAAACTCCCCGGCTGCGGGGACGATGGTTCACCGCCTGTTCCGCCACACGCGCCCCGCGCATTTTCATCAGCGTGGGCAAAAAGCGGTGCATCCCGTTGAAGCGGGGCAGATCGCGGGCCATGTCCGCTCGCAGCACTTTCAGAGAGCATCCTGTATCGCGGACGCTTTCGCGGGTCAGGAGGTTGCGGACGGCATTGGCCACCTTGGAGGACCAGCGACGCGCCGGACCGTCGCGGCGATTTCTCCGCCAGCCGATCACCATGTCATATCCCGTGTCGAACACGTCCAGCAGAGCCGGAATATCGGAGGGATCGTTCTGTCCGTCCGCGTCCAGAGTTACCAGGACATCCGCGTCCGCTTCGGCGAAACCGGCGGCAAAGGCGGAGGAGTGCCCGCAATTGTGTTCAAAGGCGATATAGCGCACCTGAGGATCCCCGGCGGCCGCCCGGCGCAGAACACTCAAGCTGCCGTCACTGCTGCCGTCATCCACGAAAAGCGCCTTCCAGGAGCGCGGCTGCCGCTGCATGGCGGCGCGGATTTCCTCCAGAAGGGGGAGGAGGTTTTCTTCCTCGTTGTAGGCGGGAATAACCAGGGTGACGGCGGTGTGCTGCATATACGTTACGGCGCGTTTCTTTCTTTGTTGCGGAGCGGGCTTCCGCGCGGTTCGGGCAAACCCCGTCAGGGCAGAATATTGTTCCGGGGAGGGCCGATCCGGCTCCGGACGGCGGTGTCGGCCCATTTGGGGGGGGCGGGCGGCAGATGGCGGTCGCCGGAGCGGATGCCCCCGCCGGCAAAAACCGGTGAGGTTCTCCGGCTGCCGGAGCGGCCTTCATTACGTTCCTGGGACTCCGGAAGCGCCTGCCTGTCCGCTGAGGCGAGACGGGGCAATGCCCCGGGGTTCAGGGACGCGATCCAGAGGGAAGGCGTCAGGGGATCTTGAGGGACTCCGTTGAGAATTGTTTCAAAGTGCAGATTGCAGCCGGTGGCTCGTCCTGTTCTGCCCACCCGACCGAGGATCCGGCCGGCCTGGACCTGATCGCCTTTGGCCACGGCGTAGCTGTCCAGGTGGGCATAACGGGTTACCAGGCCGTTGCCGTGATCTACCTCCAAGGTCTTGCCGTAAGCCTTGTTTCGTCCCAGGAAAATGATCACTCCCGGGCCCGCCGCCAGCACCGGAGTTCCTCTGGGGGCGCTGATGTCAACGCCCTTGTGCATGCGGACCATCCCTCTTTTGCGTATTCTGCGCGGACCGAAGAGGGAGGAAATTCTGCCCTGGACGGGCAGAGCGGAAAGTTTTAGGACCAAAGAAGGCAGGCGTTGCGTTGGGAAAAAATCCCGGCCCCCGGGGGCGGCTCTGTTGTACGGAAAGACGACCTCAGGGGAGAGTCCGCTCCTTTCCCCCTTGGCCGGGGCAGTTCCAGGCAGGGTAAAAATTAAGGATATGCATATTGCGACAATTACCTTCTTCGCGCTTCCCACATGACCTCCCTGCTTTCGGTGCGAGACTTTGTCTTTTATGTGGTTCTGGCAGGAAAAGCAAGGAGATGGGCAGGAGAAAACAGGGAGGCGGAATATTCATCAGAGCAATTTCAAAATGAAATTGCTCTGAGATCCTCCGCTGAGGGAAAAATCTTGGCAAAATCCCGCAAGCCCGGTATTTTTCTCTTCAGCGCGTATTCCGGCCCATGATCCCTACGCAAAACGGCCGGCATCCGGGTAAAGGAGCGGAGGCATGACCATCCGCATAAAAGCCTTTCTCATCATTGCAGCCATCATGTCGGGCATTACCCTGACCACTATGGCGACCAGTCTTCCTGTCATCCGCGGCAGTCTAGAAGAAACCATGCAAGGCGACATCTCCGTGATGGCCGATCTGGGAGACAAGCTTGTTTCCAGCGAGATTGCCCTGATGAAGGCCGATGCGGAGTTGGTGGCGCAGAAACTGCTGCAAGCCCCTCGGGAAGACTGGGCGCGGG
>JAISMK010000045.1 GCA_031276785.1 Desulfovibrio sp.
CTCCCGGCCTCTCGCGCCAGCTTGAGGCCGGGAACTCGTACGGGGGGATCATGGAGAGGCCGGGGAATCCGGCCTGCTCTGTTTTACGCCGCAAACTGGGCGTAAAGTTGCTGCGCCACGTCATGGGACGGATTTTCCCGCAGAAGAATTTCCAGGTGGCTCTTGGCTTCCTCTTCCCGTCCCAGCACGGTCAGGCATCCCGCCAGGGCATAGCGGATGACTTCGGCGTCTTCGGCCTCCGCCAAAGCGGCCTCCAGGAAGGGAATCACCTCTTCCAGCCGGTTCAGGGCATGGCCCAGTTGAAGGTAATTGTTGATCGCCAGCATATTGCCGGGGTCCAGTTCCAGCACTGCCCGGTAATGGGCAAAAGCCTCTTCCCGGCTGCCCAGTTCCGCCTCCACCATAGCCATGCCCGTCAGGGACTTCACCCCGGGGGCGACGTCGTGGGCTTTGCGGTAGAGGTCAAGGGCCTCCGGCAAAGAGCCTTCGCTCACGGCAATGGCGGCCAGGCCCAGATACGGGTCCGCGCAGGCGGAACTGTCCGCCGCGGCCTTCTGATAGTAGCTACGGGCCTTGTCCAGCTCTCCCATGAACAGATAGCATTCGCCGAGTTCTTTGTTGATTTCATAATCGATCTGGCTCATACGACCCCCTCCGCAAACTTTGCAGATGTTGATGTTCGCCCGCATCAGATGTTGCTCTGGCGCGATGCGGCAGGATGGCCTTTTTAAGCAAGCTCCGTGCCAAACCCGTTTTACCGTTTGCGGACGGGGGCAAAAGCCCCTTCACCCTCCTGGAAGATTGGCGGCGGGGAAAGCTCTGTAGGCGTAATACCTTGTAAAACAAGGGAATACCCGCACAGCGACGCGCCTCCTGCCGCTAGAGCAGTTTAACTTTGCAAAGTTGGACCGCTCCGCAGGAATTTGTTCGCGAATCCTTGCCGCGCAATGCTCGCAGGCGGGCTTTGCCCGCCGTTAAGCAATTATTTCAAGCCTAAAATGCTCCAGGGGAAAAAACTGCCCGCGCCCTCCGCTTCCGGCCCGGCCCCCGGCGCTCTTTCAAAAAACTGACGCCTTGGCGCTGCCTGATAATATTATCATATAAAATCAAAACGATATGTATTTGGAACGCTCTTTGCTATAGGCGGACAAGCGGGGAGGGAAAATTTTTCCCACCCGCGCAGCAGAGAGGTAAAGCCCATGAAAAGCCTGTTTGACTCCGATGTAGGTCTGGTCGGCCGTGTTCTGGATATGCAGCTACAACGCCAGAATGTTGTCGCCAGTAATTTGGCCAACCTTAAAACCCCCGGCTACCGGCCCCGCGTTCTGTCCTTTGAAGATGAGCTGCAGGCCGCTCTGGGACTGGACATCAGGGGGCAATTGAGCCGCACGGATTCCAGACACCTGCCCCTGGCCTTCAGTCCGGACGGTTTTTCCCCCGAATGGGTCCGGGCCTTCAAGCCCCGCATCGTCCACGGCGAGGATCGGGTCAATCTGGATAAGGAAATGGCCGTAATGGCCAAGTCCAGTCTGCACTACAGCGCGCTCGCCTCGGTTATGCGCAGCAAATTCGAGGGATTGCGCAATATAATCACGGAAGGACAAAAATAATGGACTTCATGACCGCTTTGGACATAGGCGCCTCCGCTCTTTCCGCGGAGCGCACCCATATCAACATCATTGCCATGAACCTGGCCAACGCCAAGACCACCCGCACGGTGGAAGGGGGGCCCTACAGGCGCAAAAGCGTCAGCCTGGAAGCCATAGAGGTGGATTCCCCCTTCGGCAAACACATGCAAAGCGCTCTGGATCGGGAACTGCGCGGCGTGCGGGTACAGAACATCGCCGTGGACAAGCGGCCGCCCAAGATGGTCTATGAACCCGGACACCCCGACGCCGATGAAAACGGCTATGTGGCCTACCCGGACATCAATGTGGTGGAGGAAATGGCCAACCTCATGACCGCCCAGCGGGGCTACGAGGCGGGCGTGACCTCCGTGGAAACCGTCAAAACCCTGTATCAGAAGGCCCTGGAAATCAACAGGTGATTTGCGCAAAACCCGGCATTCCGCCACGGCCGGCAATTCAAAACCGCCGGAGCGGGCGCGCCTTTCCGCATTCAGACCCTTTGGAATGCGACTTGGCATAAGACAGCGGGAGGAGACATGAGCATCCAAGCCTTGGGCCTGAAGGCCTATACCAACGCCCTGAACAACTTCGCCAAGGCGGAAAGGAAGATCGATGCCGGCCGGCAGATCTCCTCCCCGGCCCCGGCCCCGGAATTTTCGCAGGTGTTGGCCTCCTCCCTGGACAAGGTCAACAACCTGCAGGCGGAGCGTGAATCCATGGTGGCCGCCTTCGCCTCCGGCGAAAGCCAGAATGTGCATGAACTGATGATTTCCCTGCAAAAGGCGAGTCTGGCAATGAACATGACCGCCGCTATACGCAATAAGGCGATGGAAGCTTACCGCGAACTTGTCAGGCTGCAATTCTAGAGCAGTTAAAGCGTAAAATGCCCTAACCGGAGGATCCCATGCCCGCCGTCCTGAACGCCGCCTACCAACGCATCAAGCTTTTCTGGTCCGGCATAACCGTAAGCCAGCGGCTGCTTGTGGCCGGCCTGGCCGTGGGCGCGGTGGCCGTCTTCATCGGCCTGATCGTCTGGATGAACCGGCCGGAGTTCAGCACTTTGTACAGCAATCTGGGGCCGGAAGACGCCGGGCGGGTGGTGAAAGCCCTGGATGCCAGGAAAATCCCCTTCCGGTTGGAGCAGAACGGCACCGCCGTTCTTGTCCCGGCCGACAAGGTATATGAAATGCGCATCTCCCTGGCCGGAGAAAATATCCTGACAGGCCAGGGCGTGGGTTTCGAGATTTTTGATCAGGTCAATGTGGGCGTGACCGACTTTGTGCAGAAGCTCAACTACCGCCGCGCCCTGGAGGGAGAGCTGGCCCGCACCATCAGCGAATTTCCCGCGGTGGAATCCGCCCGCATCCACCTGGTGGTGCCCAACCGCAGCCTTTTTCTGGAAGACCAGCAGCAGCCTTCCGCCTCCGTCCTGCTGAAGCTCAGCGGCTCCCGGAAAATGGAGCCCAGGGATGTGGAGGCCATTGTCAACCTGGTGACCATGTCCGTGGAGGGCCTGGACAAGAGCCGGGTGTCCGTTGCCGATACCAGCGGCAAGGTGCTCTTCCAGCCCGAGGAGGAAGGTTCCCTGGACGGCCTGACCCGCACCCAGCTTGATTTCAAGAACCGCACCCAGCAGACCCTGGAGCGGCGCATTGAAGAACTGCTCATGCCGGTGGTCGGCGCCGGCCGGGTTATAGCCAGGGTCAACGCGGACATGGACTTCAGCCGGAAGACGATCAACAAGGTACTCTGGGATCCGGACAAGACAGTGCTCCGCTCCGAGCATCGTTCCGAGGAGAGCCAGCAGGGGAACGCCCGCCTGGACAGCGGCGTGGCGGACCCGAATTTCCGGGGAGACGGCCTTACCGGCAACAACTCCAGCCAGGCGGGCAGCCGGGAGACCCGCCAGAGCAACTTTGAGATCAACCGGGAGGAGCAGAGCATTATCTCTAATATCGGCGACATCGACCGTCTTTCGGTGGCCGTTATTGTGGACGGCACCTACACCGCGGGCGAGGACGGCAGCCAGACCTTCGTGCCCCGCTCCGAAGAAGAGCTGCGCCGCATCCGCCAGCTCGTCTCCAATGCCGTGGGCTTCAACTCCGCCCGGGGGGACACCATTGAAGTCAGCAACATCCCCTTCAGCGGCATTGATATTCCCAAGCCGGAAGCCATAGCCGCCATTAT
Organism: Desulfovibrio sp.; assembly: GCA_031276785.1. Classification (GTDB taxonomy): domain Bacteria; phylum Desulfobacterota; class Desulfovibrionia; order Desulfovibrionales; family Desulfovibrionaceae; genus Frigididesulfovibrio. The sequence goes on from JAISMK010000045.1 coordinate 3,816, forward strand.
CGCCGACTATGCCCTGCGCTTCGGCAAGCCCCTGCTCAACGCCCTGCTTGTCTTCCTCTTTCTGATCCTGGTCGTCCGCCCCGTTATTCTGGCCCTGATCCGTCCCAAGGTGGAAGGCCGGATGGTGGAGGAACTGGAGGGCCTGCCCCAGAGCGACGGACGCCTGGCCCTGGCGGAGGAGGATTCCGACCTCGCCGCCGACACCGCCATACTGGAGAAGATCGAGGACATCAAAGCCCATGCTCTGCAACTTTCCGAGCAGAATATGGATCAGGCTCTGGGCATCATCAAGAGCTGGCTCAAGGACAGCCCCGCCTCCGGCTCCCAGCTCCCGGCCAAAGCCGCCTGATTTCCGCCGGCCGGCAAGGGCGGGTTCTTTCTTAAGGAAAAGCTGATTAGAGCGGTCCAACTTTTTCAAAGTTAAACCGCTCTAGTCATTTTTTCCTTTGTCCGCACTCAATAGCATCTTGCACAACTTTGATCAGATATTCCGGTTTGGCCCTGTCTCCAAGGTCTTGAAATACAGCGGAGGCCGCAACCAAAGCGGTACGAACATAGGCGCTGTTCTCTTTGAATAATGCTCTATCCAGAGGAAATTTATTGCAATCAGCAAAATCGCAGCAGAAAGTGACAACCGCTCTGGTATTGCCTTCACGAAAGGGATGAACCTTCCAGATTTCCGCCATGTGCCTTGAAATGTTATCGGCCTTTCCGGTTATATTCAAACTCTGCCAGTCAGTTTCACAAAGCTGAAGGAGCGCGGAATGAAGATGCCGCTCAATTTTTGAAACGTCTGAATATTCTATAGATAATCCGCCAAGCACACTTTCCGGTTTTTCCATGTTTATGGTTCGGATACTTCCCGCCCATTCATAGATGTCCTGAAAAATATACTGGTGAATGAGGCATAAATGCGAGAGATTATAAATTCCCTGGACGGGAAAATCCATAAGCTCCCGGATTCTGAAACCAGTGTAATCGGCCTCAATCGCTTTGAGCCTTTCCTCATCTCGCTCGCCAAATAAATTTTTCAGCGTTTCCGTTCCGGGGTATACATAAGGATCGATCATCGGGGCGCGTTATCATTCTTTATTCTATATTTGGCATCCAAGGCCAGCTTGATGTCCTTCAGCGTTATTTCTCCGCGTTTCTCTTTTTCCGCCATTGCCAGAAACTCCCGGCTCGGTTCAAGGCCGTCAACTTTAATAATGCCAAGAGCGTAATCCCAAGCTTGTTGCTTTTCCATATATTTTCCCCTTGGTGGTCAGCCGATAAATTTTCGGTGCGCGTTCTTCACGTTGCGGCAAGGGCGCGCCGGAATTTAGGCGGGTGAGCCTTCTGCGCCGCCTGTTTGCAAGCTCCCGCCAACGGATTTCCATTTCGCCAATCATCAGGCATTTATGCGCTTTTGTCAAAGAAACAAATGCGGATGCAAACAGCGGCGGGCAGATCCCGCCTGGGTGAATATAATTTTTTTGAGGGTATTAACAATAGAATGATTTTAATGTATGCTTTCTCCAAGCCGAAGGAGTAAGTATGCCCGAATGTCCAAAATGTGGCTCAACTGAAAATGTCAAGAACGGTAGGCATCTCGGAAGGCAGCGGTATCGTTGTAAAAAATGTTGTTTCCAATTCACTCGTACCACGCCGAGAGGGCGCCCGGCGAATGAAAAAGCCACTGCGGTTCTGTTGTATACATTGGGGCTTTCATTGAACTGCATTGCGCGAATGCTCAAGGTTTCGACACCTGCTGTGTTGCGCTGGGTTCGGCTTTTCGCGGAAAAGGTTTATGAAAAATCGGAACCACGAGAGGCTGTTGTCGTCGAGTTGGACGAGATGTGGCACTATCTGCGTTCAAAAAAAACAAACTTTGGATATGGAAGGCTTATTGTCGCGATACCGGTCAACTCATTGACTG
>JAISMK010000061.1 GCA_031276785.1 Desulfovibrio sp.
CACATTACAGGTCAAGGAGCGCAGTCTCCATGCATATTGGCTCACCTTTCTGTTTTTCTTTCAACTCGGTTGGCTTTTTCGGACACTTGAACAAAAAGCTTGTCCGACAGACTCCTAGACAGATAAAACCGCGGATGCAATTTTACCTGGAATTCGGAGGTGATATAATTCCAGCCGGAGACCGGGCCTTTGGCGCGCTTTGTTTCAGAGGAATGTCCTCGTAGCTCAGTCGGATAGAGCGACAGCCTCCTAAGCTGTAGGCCGTGTGTTCGATTCACACCGGGGACACCAGAAAAATCAAGGCACTATCCTCAATTTGGGGATAGCGCCTTTTTTTTGCAGCTATCGGCTCGCTATCAATAACCGCTTGCCGGGCGGCTCAACGCCGCGCCACCTGAAGGCGGTCCCGGGCGATGATGGCCAGAAGATTCATGCCCAGCACCAGACAGATCAGCACCAGGGAGGTCCCGTATTGCAGGGGCAGGGTCTTGTCCCCCTCCGTGCCCGAGGTGGCAAGCACATAGATATGGTAGGGAAGGGCCATGACCGGACGCAGGGGAGACTCAAGCCCCCCGGTCCGGAAAAAAACCGCCGCCGTGAACATGATGACCGCTGTTTCCCCGGCGGCCCGGGACAGGCCCAGGATGGCCCCGGTCAGCATTCCCGGCAGGGCGGCGGGCAGAACCACCCGTAGAATGGTCCGGCTCTGGGTGGCGCCCAGGGCGAGGGAGGCTTCCCGCAGAGTCATGGGCACCTGGCCCAAGGCCGCCTCCCCTGTGCTGATGATTATCGGCAGGGTAAGGACGGCCAGGGTCAGTGCTCCGGACAGCAGGGAAACGCCCAAGCCGCAGGTAATGACGAAAAAGCTCATACCGAACAAACCGAAGACTATGGAGGGCACTCCGGCCAGATTGTTGACGCCCAGACGGATGAAGCGCGCCAGGCGCGAGCCTCCGGCATATTCGCGCAGGTATACTGCTGAAGCCACGCCCAAAGGAAAGGATACCGCCAGGGACCCAAGAGCAAGACAGACCGTGCCTAGGATGCAGGGAAAAATCCCCCCCGCCGTCATGGACTGCCTGGGAGGCGCGGAGAGGAACTCCCAACTGACGGCAGGCAGGCCGTGCAGGCCCAGAAACAGGCAGATGCCGACCAGAGCCGCTACATTGACCACGGCGGCCAGCCACAAGGCGCTGAACACCAGGATTTCCGCTAGGCGCCGCCTGGTCCGGCTGCTGTTTTTCCCCATATCGTCCATGCCTCACTCCGGATCCTGCCGGTTTCTTTCCGAGGTATACTGGGCCAGAAGATTAAAGCCCAAAGTACACAGGAACAGCAGTAGGCCGATGGCGAACAGCGCGTGATAGTGCTGCCCACGAAAAGGCGCCTCGGCCAGCTCCGCCGCAATGGCCGCGGGCATGGGCCGCACGGGATCGAACAGCGACGCGGGCAGAATGGCCGCTCCCCCGGCCACCATCAGCACCACCATGGTTTCCCCTATGCTACGCGACATGCCGAGCATGCAGGCAGTGCCAATGCCGGAAAAGGCCGCCGGCACCACGACTTTGAAAATCGTCTCGCACTTGGTCGCGCCCAGAGCCAGGGAAGCCTCGCGCAGGGAATCCGGAACCGCGTGCAGGGCGTCCTCCGCCACGGAACAGATGGTGGGAATGCTCATCAAGGCCAGCATCAGCCCGCCGTTGAACAGATTCAGGCCGGTATCGGCATCAAACCAGTCCTGAAGAAGCGGCGCCAGAACCACCATACCGATAAAACCCACCACCACCGAAGGCAGGGCGGCAAGCAGCTCAAGGAGCGGTTTGCACAACCTGCGCAGAAAGGAAGGCGCGAGTTCCGTCAGCCATACGGCTGTCATGACGCCAATGGGAATGGCAATGAGCGAGGCCACCAGAGTGACTGCCACGGAACCGGCCAACAGGGGAAGAGTTCCGAATTCCGGCGGGTCGGAGGCCGGATACCAGTACATGCCCAACAGGAAGTCCGGGGGAGCGATCTCCAGAAAGGCCGGCAGGCCTTCCATGAACAAAAAAACCATGATCAGGGCCAGAAAAAGCAGCGAACACCCCGCTATGCCCGCGAGGACGCGGCGGATGCGCGCTTCCTGCACAGCGTAGCGGGCAGTCATCACTTGCCCGCCTTGGCCTGCAGCGGAATAAACCCGGCTTCCCGGACTTTCTCCTGCCCTTTGCGCGGATCAAGAAGGTAGGCCAACAGCTTTTGCACCGCTCCGCCAGGCTCTCCGTTGGTAAACACGTACAGCTCGCGGGCAAGTGGCCACTCGCCCGACAAGGCCGTGTCCTGCCCGGCCTCCACGCCGTTCACCCGGATCTTTTTCAGTGAAGCATTGAGATAGCCGAAGCCTATGTAGCCGATGGCCCTCCTGTTCTTGGCCACCGTCTGGGCCACGGCTCCGTTGGATGCCTGCATGAGAGCGGAGGGAACCACTTTCTCCTTCTTCATGATCATTTCCGCCCATGTTTCAAAAGTTCCCGAAGACGTGTCCCGGGAAACAACCACTATGGATCCTCCGGATCCGCCTACCTGCGACCAATCGGTGATCTTGCCGTTGTAAATGTCCCGCAGTTGCTCGGTGCTGAGGGCTGCGACGCTGTTGGAGGGGTGTACCACCGGCACCAGTGCGTCCACCGCAATGGCCGTGCGCACGGCGTTAACCCCTTTGGCTTTGCCTTCCTCCCGCTCCGAAGCCTTGATGTCCCGCGAGGACATGGCGATCTGGCAAAGTCCTTCATTGAGAGCCTTGATGCCGTTCCCCGATCCTCCTCCGGAAATGGCCAGGGTTATACCCGGATTGGCGGCCATGAATGCCTCGCCGGCCTTTTGCATAACCGGCAGAACCGTGGTGGAGCCGTTGATGACAATCTCCTCCGCCGCGACCGCGGAAGAGGCCGCAAAGGCCAAAGGCAGCAGAAGTGAAGCAAAGATCCTTCTCATGAGTTAATCTCCTTCATAATAGGGTGCTGAATTTCAGCCGGATTCCGGTTAAAGTGATTCCGGCCTTGCGGCAGAAAATTAAGAGCCGCCGGTTACGGAATTGTGACCTTGATGTGAAATGGATATGCCGGTTTTGTCACCCAATTGTCACTCGCCCAGCACAAGAATGACTATTGCCCGGCGCTACGGTGGGAGCCGAAATGAAAAAATGGACACTGCTCATTGTTGAGGACGAAGAGGATATTCGGGAAATGCTGGCGCTGCATCTGCAACAGGAAGGCTTTAAAGTTATGGACGCGGCAAACGGCGAACAAGCTCTGGAGCTGGCGCGGCACACCCTGCCCGATTGCCTCCTGCTGGACCTGATGCTGCCCGGCATGGACGGGCTGGCCGTCTGCCGGGAACTGCAGCGCGACACGCGTACCGCGGATATCCCGGTGATCATGCTAACGGCCAGGGGAGAGGAAATAGACCGCGTGGTGGGGCTGGAACTGGGGGCCGCGGATTATGTCGTAAAACCCTACAGCCTGCGCGAAGTAACCTTGCGCGTCCGCTCGGTCCTGCGCCGGGAGGAAAAAAAGGCCCCTGCCCCGGCCATGATCTGCGGCAACATCCACATGGACAGCATCCGCCACAGCGTGCGCGCCTCCGGCCAGCCTGTGGAGCTGACGGGCACGGAATTCCGCCTTCTGGAAGATCTTATGCGCCACAAGGGAGCGGTGCGCACCAGGGAACAGCTTCTGAACTCGGTCTGGGGCTATTCCTTCGAAGGCTATGGCCGCACTGTGGATACCCATGTCCGCCGGCTGCGCGGCAAGCTGGGAGAGGACTCGGACAGCATTGAAACCGTGCGCGGCGTCGGCTACCGCGCAAGGGAGTAGCCGCATGGCGCGTTCAGCGGGCACATTGCGGGCAAAGCTCTTCTGGGCTCTGGCTCTGATCACGGTTCTGGCCGCCTTGGGGCCTTTGTTTTTTCTGCGTGACATTCTCTACCGGGACAGAGTGGATCTGGCTGGGCGGCAGGCCCTGGCCCAGGCCTCCTTGCTCAAGGAAATGCTGGACGCGGGACTGGGCGAAAGACAATCTGATGCCGCCTTGGCCGCGGCCAGAAAGCAGTCCCTGCGCCTGACCCTGACCGATGCCTCGGGCAGGGTGCTGCGCGACAGCCATGTGCAGCCGGAGCGCATCCGGGATCTCGACAACCACAGCGACCGCCCGGAGATCGCCGCCGCCCTGGCCGGAAGCGACGGCCTTGCCCTGCGCCACAGCAACAGCCTGGGCATGGAGGCCATGTACGCCGCCGTGCCTCTGGAATCCGGCGGCGTCCTGCGGATGGCTGTCCCCCTGGCTGACATCAGCCGGGCCTATGAGCAAGAGGCCGGGGACATCACCGCCATCCTTATGATAGCCGCGGGCTGCTGCCTCCTTCTGGCCTTTGTCATCAGCGCCTGGATTCGCAACAGCTTGGCCAGCATGGCGGAAGCGGTGGCCTCCATCTCCCGGGAAAAGGGACGGCGGCTGCATTCCGTCCCTGCGGCGGAATTCCTGCCTCTGGCCCGAGCTGTTAACCACATGGCCGACAGCATTGAGGAATATGTGCGCACAACTCTGGATCAGCAGGCGCAATTGGAGATCATTCTCAACAGCATGAATGAGGGCGTCCTGGTCCTGGATCCAGCGGGAGCCATCCGCCGCGGCAACCGGGCCGTGGAGAACCTGTTCCCCAGAGTGGAGGGGGCCAGGGGCAGGCAGCTCATAGAGGCCATCCCGGTTCCGGCCTTGCAGCGCAAGGTGGAGCAGATCCTGGCAGGACAGGAGACCGTCCCGTTTCTAGAGGAAGGTGCCGTGCATTTTGAAATGCCGCCGGGCCGCTTTTTCGTGGCCGGCGTCACCAGGCCGGTGGAGCCCAACGATTCTCTGGGCGTGGTAATCGTCATTTACGATGCCACGGAAATAATGCGCCTGGAAACCGTGCGTCGGGACTTTGTGGCCAATGTCTCGCACGAGCTGCGCACCCCCCTCACCGCCATCGGCCTGTCCGCCGAATCGCTCCTGAACAGCGATATGGACCCGGAACACAAAAAACGGGCCCGGGTCATTGAAAAGCACGCCTCGGCTCTGGCCTGCATTGTCGATAATCTGCTGGAACTGGCCAGAGTGGAAAACGCCCGGCAGAAAATTCCCCTGGCTCCCTTGGATCCGCGGCTGCCCCTGAGGGAGGCCGTGGCCGCCTGCCGGGAAGCGGCCAGCTCCAGGCGGATCTCTCTGCGGGAAGAAATTCCCGCCGGCCTGCTGGCGCTGGGCAACGGCCCGCTCCTGACCCAGGTATTTCGCAATCTCCTGGAAAACGCCTGCCGCCATTCCCCCGAAGAAGGGGAAATTGCCGTCCTGGCCAGGGAAGAAAACGGGGAAGCGGTGTTTCTGGTCGCCGATAACGGACCGGGCATTCCCCAGGCGGAACTCAGCCGCATCTTTGAACGCTTTTACCAGGTGGAAAAGGGGCGCAACGGCGCCACCGCGGGCATCGGCCTGGCCATCTGCAAGCACATCGTAGAACGCCACGGCGGCCGGATCTGGGCGGAAAGCCCCGGTGAAGGCTTTGCCACGGCCTTTTTTTTCACCCTGCGCACCCCCGACTCCAGGCCGCAATAATTTTTCGTCCCAAGGTGTCCCATGCCTGAAAAACAGAAAATCCGCGTAGCTCATGTGGACTTTTTCTATGGAGAACGCCAGGCCTTGTATGACGTGAGCCTGGATTTTCCCGAGAACAGAGTCACGGCCCTCATCGGCCCTTCTGGTTGCGGCAAGAGTACTTTTTTGCGTTGCCTGAACCGCATGAACGACCTGGTGTCCTCCGCCAGAGTGAAGGGAGAAATTCTTCTGGACGGCGAGGACATCAATTCCCCCCGGACGGATGTGGTTTCCCTGCGGCGGCGGGTAGGCATGGTTTTCCAAAAACCCAATCCCTTTCCCAAAAGTGTCTTTGACAATGTGGCCTACGGCCTGCGAGTCAACGGCCTGAAAAAACAGGCAGCTCTGGAGGATGCCGTGGAACAGTCCCTGCGCCGCGCCGCCATCTTTGAGGAGGTCAAGGACCGCCTGCATGAATCCGCCCTTGGCCTGTCCGGCGGACAACAACAGAGGCTTTGCATTGCCCGCGCCCTGGCTGTGGAACCTGATGTTCTGCTTATGGATGAACCGGCCAGCGCCCTTGATCCCATTGCTACACAAAAAATTGAAGAAAGCATTCACGATTTGAAAAATCTGCTTACCATCATAATTGTAACACATAACATGCAGCAGGCTGCCCGCGTTTCCGACAAAACAGCCTTTTTTTATATGGGCAAACTGATCGAATACGATGATACCGGCCAGATGTTTACCCGCCCCTCGCAAAAACAGACGGAAGAGTACATTACAGGAAGATTCGGCTGAAAAAGACGACGGAGCCGCGACGCGAACCCTGTCCTTGTCCACAGTCCGGAGGTAAAAAACGCAGGGCCGGCGCGCAATGCTCCGGATCTCGAGAGGAATAAAAGATGAACAAGAAGGAAACGCAGTTGCAGCAGCAAATTGCCGTCCTGCGCACCCGGTTGTTGATTATGTGCGCCGCGGTCGGCATTGCCGTGAACGAGGCCTGCGAGGCTCTGGCAACGGGCAATATGGGAAGGGCCGCTGCCGTGGTGGACGGCGATGCGGAGATCAACGGGCTGGAAAACGAAATCGACGCTCTGGCCCTGTCCATCCTGGCTCTGAACCAGCCGGTGGCGCACGATCTGCGCTTTGTTGTCGCCGCCCTGCGCATTGTCATCGACCTGGAACGCATTGGGGACGAGGCCGTAAGCATTGCCGAACGCGCCCTTATCCTGCGCGGTATACTTCCTCTCCCGGTGGGGGAGGCCGTGGCTCCTCTGCGGGATGCCGCCCGGAACCTGTACCTGAAAGCCGTTGACGCCTTTCGGGAAGAGGATGCCGGCATTGCCTTGCAGATGTGCCGCAACGACGAAGAGACCAGCCAACTGGAGGTGGCTGCCCTGCACCGGGTTATGGACTATTTCTGCCGGGAGCTGACGGACGATTCCACCGGGGAGCGTCTGTATATCGGCATGCACGGCATTCTCATCTGCCGAGCCCTGAACCGCATCTGCCGCCGCGCGGCCAATATCGCTGAACAGACCTACTTTATCGCCCAGGGCCTAAACATCAAGCATGTGCCCACGGCCCCACAGCCATCCGCCTGACACGGCTTATCCCAATTCCAGGTCAAAAATTAAAAAGCATTTTCAACCTGGCATTGGAATAAGGAGAACTCAAAAAATTCTTGACTTTCCTTAAGGAAGGACTGATTTTTTGGACTCCGCCAATCCCATCCGGGATAATATTTTCCGGAGCATGTCCGCCCGCTAGGCCGCCTGAGTAATTTCATTTTGAAATTGCCCTGGTTCGGATTCCAGATAAAAATTGCCTCCTGCAATTTTTATCTGTCGGTTGCGGCGAAAATGTGATTTCGCCTTACCTCTCGAAAAGCTTTGCACTTCGGGGCGACATCCTGTCGTTCCTTCCGTTCCCAGGTTAAAAAATTAACGCATTTTTAACCTGGCATTGCAATAAACCCCTTTCCTGGAGCCTGCATGCGCGCCATTCGTCATCTGACCTCCCTTCTGGAGACCATTGTCGCGGACCTCGGCCTGGCCTGGCCGGCCAAGGCCGGCATTGAGCCGCCCAGGGAAAAGCGTTTCGGGGATCTGGCCTCCAATATGGCTCTGGTTCTGGCCCCGGAGGCCGGCGCAGCTCCCAGGACTCTGGCCGGTGAGCTGGCCGGACGCCTGCGCCTGGCCTCTCCGGATATAGCCTCCGCAGAAGTGGCGGGACCGGGATTTCTCAATGTGACCTTTGCCCCTGCCTTCTGGCAGGCCTGTATACCCCTGGCGGAAACAGCGGGGGATCGCTACGGGTCGTCGGAGGCGGGCAGGGGGCGCAAAGTCCAGGTGGAATTTGTCTCGGCCAACCCCACAGGCCCCTTGCACGTCGGGCATGGTCGCGGCGCGGCCGTGGGCGACGCAGTTGTCCGCATCCTGCGCTTTGCCGGATATGAGGTTGCGGCTGAATACTACCTCAACGAC
>JAISMK010000106.1 GCA_031276785.1 Desulfovibrio sp.
AAAACAGACCGCGTGCGCCGGGACGGACTTTTTCAATATCCTGCCCTAGACCGGAGATCGCCCATGCCCGCCCAGATCCTCCTTGCCGGCGGAGCCGGCTATATCGGCTCACACGCGGCCCTGGCCCTGCAAGCCGCCGGCTATGAAGTACTGGTCTTTGACAATCTCTCAACCGGACACAGGGAATTTCTGCGTTTCGGCCGGCAGGTGACAGGCGATCTGGCGGATCGGGCGACGCTGGCGAAAGTTTTCGCCACCAACAACATTCTGGCGGTTATGCACTTTGCCGCCTGCGCCTATGTGGGAGAATCCGTCACGGATCCGGCCAAATACTACCGCAACAACGTCGCCAATACCCTAAACCTGCTGGAAGCGGCCCGCGATCACGGCGTGAGGCACGTCATTTTCTCCTCCACCTGCGCCACTTACGGCCTGCCGCAGCATCTTCCCCTGCGGGAAGACCATCCCCAGAACCCCGTAAATCCCTACGGCCGGACCAAGCTCGCGGTGGAATGGATGTTGCGCGACTTTGCCGGGGCCTACGCCATGAACTTCTGCTCCCTGCGCTATTTTAACGCGGCCGGAGCGGCCCCGGCCGGGACGGGCATAGGTGAATGGCATGAACCGGAAACCCACCTCATCCCCCTGGCGCTCCAGGCCTCCCTGGATCCGGCCAGACCCCTGCGCCTCTTCGGCGCGGATTATGCGACTCAAGACGGTAGCTGCGTCCGGGATTACATTCATGTCTGCGATCTGGCCGAGGCCCACATCCTGGCCTTGGAATGGCTCCTGGCCGGGGGGAAAAGCGCTGCCTTCAACTTGGGCAACGGCCGGGGATATTCCGTGCGGGAAGTGCTGGCCTGCGCCGCAAAGGTAACCGGCCTGCCCCCAGCTGTTGAGGAAGCCCCCCGCAGGCCCGGAGATCCGGATGTCCTGGTGGGCGACGCTGGCCGGGCCATGGCCGAGCTTGGCTGGAAGCCGGTCAGGGCGGATCTGGAGCAAATCGTGGGCTCGGCCTGGGAGTGGGAACTCTCCCGGCTGCCTCCGCCCCGCGCGGGGTAGCCGCTTTCCCGACAAAAGGATGTTGCCGGGCGGACTCCGCCGCGGCGCATCTATAGAAATTAAGGAAACACTGATTAAATGGTTTTCGGAAACGCTTGAAACAGTTCGCTTACGGCGGCCAAGCCATCCTGCTCCTGTTCCGGCGGCTGCCCCGGCCGTTCTTGCCAGCTTCCGCCTTTTGGGATAGCCTCTTCCTTGAGTGGCCCGCGCTGTCCCCCTTTTTTCCTCCGGCCCCCGCGTTCCCGGCAGGTCGGAAAAAGGTCGCCCCTGCCCCATAGAGATATCTCCGCCATGACACACACGCCGGATTTCCACTCAGCCCCACCCTCATTTTTCCCGCGGACGGTCTCGCTTCTTATCCTGGCCCTGCTCTGCGGCCCGGCCGCCTGCGGGGATCGGGACAAGCCCGTCAGGGACGATATTGCCCTGGCCGAGGACGCCCTGCATCGCCGGGATATTGACGATGCGAAAATGTATTTTGAACGCTACCTGCGTAAAAATCCGGACAGCCCCCGGCGCTGGCAGGTCTGGCAGCAGCTCCTGGCCATTTCCCTGGATCTGCGCCAGGACAGGGCCACTGCCCGAGGCTATCTGGAAATCATGCTCCGGGAATTTGAGCATGACCCGGAAAAACGTCGGTCCATTCAGCTCCCCCTTGCCCGGATCTGCCGCGAAACATACGACTTTGAGCGGGCCGCCCTCCTCTGGGAGGCCCTGGCCAAAGATCCGGGAACGCCGGACGCCGTCAAGGCCGGCGTATACATAGACCTGGCCAAGATCTACCTGCGCCGGCTGGAGTTTACCCCCGCGACCGATATCCTGACCATGTGCATGCGACTTAAGGTGAACATCGCCCGCAAGGCCGACTGCCTGTATGCCCTGGGCGAAGCCCAGATTTTTACCGAGAACCTGGAAGAGGCCGAAGCCGCCTTGCGCGCAGCCATCGCTCTGGAGGGCGTCCCAGAGAATCGCCGGGATATGTCCGTTTTCCTGTTGGCGGATATTCTGGAGCAAAGGGGGCGCCGGGCCGAGGCCATCGCCCTTTTTGAAAGCATCCGCGGCACTTACCCCAACGAAAAGGTTCTGGAGATGCGCCTTTCCCGCCTCCGCACCATGAAGCCCCGAGGAACTCCATGACAGACGCACAGCTCAGCCTCCTGAAGGACAAAATCGTTGCCGAACTGGAGCGTCTGGCGGGAGATATAAAAGCTCTGGAAGAGGTAACCCGGCCAGTGGGCGGCGAGGACATGGACGACATCACCCGCATGGACTCCATCGTCAACCAGGGAGTCAACAGCGCCGCCCTTGCCGCGGCCCGTTGCCGCCAGGCCGGCCTGGAATACGCGCTGAAACGGATCCAGGATCCGGAATTCGGCTATTGCCTGGAATGCGGCGAGGAAATTCCCTTCGCCCGCCTCCTGGCCATGCCCGAGGCCACCTGCTGCGTCAACTGCGCCCGCTAGCAAGGACTTGTCTTCAAATCATTACCAAACTACGGTGAAGGAGCTATGGATCTTCCCTCCCTCATCCTGCTGGCTGCGACTTTCGGAGCCTTTTTCATGGCCTTCAGCCTGGGGGCCAACGATGTGGCCAATTCCATGGCCACTCCGGTCAGCGCCCGGGCTCTCACCCTCCGCCAGGCGGTGATCCTTTCATCCCTGTTGAATTTTCTAGGGGCTGTCTTCCTGGGTTCGCAAGTGGCCACCACCATCGCCCGGGGAATCATAAGCCCGGAGTCCGTGCCGGATCAAAATATCTTTATGCTCGGCATGTTCGCCACGCTGCTCTCTTCCGGGCTCTGGGTGCTTATCGCCACCTATACCGCCCTGCCGGTATCCTCCACCCACTCCATTGTAGGCAGCCTTATGGGGTTCGGCCTGGCCACGGGCGGTCCCGCGGTGGTGCAATGGTCGGCCATTCTGTCCATCGTGGCCTCCTGGTTGCTATCCCCTCTGATCTGCGCCGCGGCCGCCTTTGTGATCTTTTTCCATATCCGCAAAACCATTCTGTTCAACCGGGAGATGCTCCGGGCCGCCCTGCGCTGGATGCCTTTCTGGATTGCCCTCACGGTGGTTTCAGTGGTTCTTTCCCTCTGCTTCAAGACCCCCTTCGGCAAGGCGCTGCACCTGTCCGGCTGGGCGGGCATCTCTCTCGCCGCCGGTGCGGCTGTGGTCACCGTCCTTATCCTGCGCGCCGTTCTGCCGAAATTACTGGCTCGCGGCAAAGCGGGAGACTCCCCAGCCAGGCTGGTGGACGGCCTTTTCCGGCGGATGCAGGTGGGCACGGCCTGTTATGTGGCCCTGGCCCACGGGGCCAATGATGTTTCCAACGCCGTGGGACCGGTGGTAGCCATCTACTTTATCGCCACTACCGGCAGCATGGCCGGAGTAATGGAGATTCCCTTCTGGCTGCTGGCCCTGGGAGGCGGGGGCATTGCCGCGGGAACGCTGCTCATGGGGCGCAAGGTCATGGATACCGTGGGCGAACGCATAACCCAGATGAACAATTCACGCGGCTTTGTGGTGGCCTTGAGTTCCGCCGCCACCGTACTGATTGCCTCCAACATGGGCCTGCCCATCTCCACCACTCACGCCACAGTGGGATCTGTGGTGGGGGTGGGACTCGCACGGGGTTTTTACGCCGTGGATTTCCGAGTTCTGGCCCGGATTTTTCTTTTCTGGATTCTCACCCTGCCCATTTCGGCCGGGACCTGTATCGCGATTTTTTATCTTTTACGGTTAATTTTTCTTTAGAGTACTTTTACCTTAAAATCGTTCTGGAGCGGTTCAATGCGGGACGATCCCCGCCTGCAGGCAGCAGCAACAGGAGAAATTGGCCATGTTTTTCCGTCTTCCCTTTTTCGGCCTCGTCGCCATGCGCTCTCCCCTGAACGGCCTTCTGGAACACTATGAACGGACAGCAGAAGGCCTGGCTCTGGTCAAAAAATCCATGCAATGCCTGCTGGGGGAATACCGGCAGAAGCAGGAGGACTTCCTTGCCCTGCTGGAACAACTGGACGAGGTGGAGGATCTGGCCGACGCCATCAAGCGCAAACTGCGCAACCATCTGCCCAGAGGAATTTTTCTGCCTGTGGACAAGCATATTTTCTTCCTCTACACCCGCGCCCAGGACGATATTCTGGATTACGGCCAGCATAGCCTGCATTGGCTGGCCCTGCGCGAGTTGCCGGCCCCGGAGGAATTCCGGCGCGAACTCCTGTTGTTCCTGGATCAGACAACCAAAACCGCGGAGCTTCTCCGTCCGGCCCTGGAAGCCACTGTCTCCTGGGTCAATGCGGAAAACATAACCCGGGAGGAAGCCAAGCAATACTATCTGAGCGTCCGCGGGCAGCACAAAACCGTCAGCCGGGCGCGCAGGGCCGTGCTCCGCCGGATCTACAGTTCCAATATGGATTTCAGGGATATCTACCAGTTGATCCATGTTCTGGATCAGCTCTACAATATGAGCCACAGCGCTGAAGGCTGCGCCGACCTGCTCCGGGTGATGATCGCCAAATAGAACAGTCCTGCTTTTTAAAATTAAACCGCTCTAAATGGATTTTGGAAACGCTGAGTTTTTTCGTTTGGCAAGGCAACGCGGTCCAAACGGAATAAATCAGCGTTTCCCTGGATTTATTCCGATTCCAGGCCGGAAGGCGGGGCCTTGTGGGCCTGGAATCGGGGTCGGTAGGTTGTCAGGAAGTTATCAGGAGGATCTGCTGATTCAGCTCCTCGTAACTGCCGTTGGTGTAGTTCAGTTCAACATCCTGCAGGACTATCTGCTGTACCGGCTGGGCCGGGTTGGCGGCCCCGGCGATGTTGATAACGGTATTCCCCTCGCCGTCCAAGGCGAAGGAGACCAGATCGACCGCGGACTTGCCGCTGTCCCCGGCCAGATCGTCCAGCAGCCCGCGCAGATCCAGGGCGTCGCCTTCCTTGCCCGCCGTGAAGTCGATAATGGTGTCCACCGCCGGGCTGCCCGCGGACGAGTTGGCGTCCCCCTCCTCCCAGACCAGGATGTTCTGGTTGCTGGTGTTCCCCAGGTTGATGGTGTC
This sequence comes from Desulfovibrio sp., assembly GCA_031276785.1. Classification (GTDB taxonomy): domain Bacteria; phylum Desulfobacterota; class Desulfovibrionia; order Desulfovibrionales; family Desulfovibrionaceae; genus Frigididesulfovibrio. Next base: position 5,117 of record JAISMK010000106.1, read on the forward strand.
GTTGCCGGCCCCGGCCTGGATGATGTGGGAGAGATCGTTGTCCGGGCCGAAGTCGAAGATAAGGTCGTCGCCGTCGCCTCTCTCCACCAAATCGCCGTCCACGGCGTAGATGGAGAGCAGGCCCTCGCCCGTCGCCTTGTGCTCGCCCCCAACGCCGTCATCCGTGACCTTGACCTCGAATTGGTCGATGACCCGGTGTTCTCCGGAGCCA
>JAISMK010000152.1 GCA_031276785.1 Desulfovibrio sp.
ATCAACCCCAAGCCGGTCACAGCCGTACTCAAGGAGTTTTTCGGCACCTCGCAGCTTTCCCAGTTCATGGACCAGACCAACTCCCTCTCGGAAGTGACGCACAAGCGCCGCCTTTCCGCCTTGGGCCCCGGCGGCCTCACCCGTGAGCGGGCAGGCTTTGAGGTCCGCGACGTGCATACCTCCCACTACGGCCGCATCTGTCCCATTGAAACCCCGGAAGGCCCGAATATCGGGCTCATCGTCTCCCTCACCACTTATGCCCGAGTCAACGACTTCGGCTTTATAGAGACCCCCTACCAAGTGGTCCGCGAAGGGCGCGTCACCAAGGAGATAGTCTACCTGGACGCCTCGCGGGAACACGACGAGGTCATTGCCCAGGCCGATGCCGCCAAGGACGCGGAAGGCCGCCTTCTGGACGAATTCCTCACCACCCGCGTCCACGGCGATGTGCAGATCAGCCCCAGTAACGAGGTGAGCCTGATTGACATCTCCCCCAGCCAGATGGTGTCCATTTCCGCCGCCCTCATCCCTTTTCTGGAACACGACGACGCCAACCGCGCCCTGATGGGGTCCAACATGCAGCGCCAGGCCGTGCCTCTGCTGCGCAGTTCCCGCCCCCTGGTGGGCACGGGCATGGAGCGCGATGTGGCTCAGGACTCAGGGGCCTGCATCCTGGCGGAGGCGGACGGGATGGTTCGCTATGTGGACGCCGACCGTATCCTGGTCAGCTATCCCCCGGAAGTAGCCTCGGAGTCGGGCGGGGTGCGCGCCTATAATCTGCAAAAGTTCCACAAATCCAACCAGAACTCCTGTTTCGGCCAGAAACCTTCCTGCGTGCCCGGCCAGGCCGTACTCAAAGGAGATGTTCTGGCCGACGGCCCGGGCATTGAGGGCGGAGAGCTGGCTCTGGGGAAAAACCTTACCGTGGCCTTTATGCCCTGGTGCGGCTTCAACTTTGAAGATTCCATCCTCATCTCCGAACGCTGCGTCAAGGAAGACACCTTCACCTCCGTCCACATTGAGGAATTTGAGGTCGTGGCCCGCGACACCAAACTGGGGCCTGAGGAGGTCACCCGCGACATACCCAATGTGAGCGAAGACATGCTCCGCAACCTGGACGAAAGCGGCATCATCCGCATCGGCGCCAACATCAAGCCTGACGACATCCTGGTGGGCAAAATCACTCCCAAGGGCGAAACCCAACTGACCCCGGAGGAAAAACTCTTGCGCGCCATTTTCGGCGACAAGGCCCGCGACGTGAAAAACACCTCCCTCAAAGTGCCGCCGGGAATAGAGGGCACCATTATTGAAGTCAAAGTCTTTAACCGCCGCTCGGGCGAAAAGGATGAACGTACCCGCGCCATTGAGGAATATGAACTGGCCCGCCTGGATCGCAAGGAGGGGGACCACCTGCGCGCCCTCTCCGACGCCACGCGGGAGCGAATCCTGCTCCTGACCACGGGCAAGCAGGTGGCCTCTTCCCTGCAGGGCAAAAAAAAGGGCGAGGTGCTGGCCGCCGCCGGCAGCGTGCCCCCTTTGGAGGCCCTGCAAGCCCTCCCGGTCAAAAAATTCGCCGGGCTTTTCCGGAACAAGGATCTCAATGAAGCCATAGCAGCCATCCTGAAGGATTATGACACCCAGGTGGCCTACGTTAAATCCGTCTACGAGTCCAAGCGCGGCAAAGTGACCGAAGGAGACGACCTGCCTCCGGGCGTCATCAAGATGGTCAAGGTCCATGTGGCCGTCAAGCGCAAGCTGAACGTGGGCGACAAGATGGCCGGCCGCCACGGCAACAAAGGCGTTGTCTCCTGCATTCTCCCCGTGGAGGACATGCCTTTCTTTGCCGACGGCCGCCCGGTGGACGTGGTGCTCAATCCCCTGGGCGTGCCTTCGCGCATGAACATAGGCCAGATTATGGAAACCCATCTGGGCTGGGCGGCCAAGGAACTTGGCCTGCAACTGGCCGGACTCGCGGCTTCCGGCGCCGCCACGGCTGGTCTACGCGATCAGGTCAAGGCAGTTTTCAACGCTCCGGCCACCAGCGAACTGATTGACTCCCTGGAGGATGAAGACTTCATCGCCTCCGTCAAAGCCCTGCGCGACGGCATTGTGACGAAAACCCCGGTCTTTGACGGGGCCTCCGAGGACGAAATCTGGACCTGGCTGGCCAGGGCCAACCTCCCTGACGACGGCAAGACCCTGCTCTATGACGGGCGCACCGGCGAGCCGTTCCGGAACAAGGTCACCACCGGTGTAATGTACATGCTCAAGCTCCACCACCTGGTGGATGAAAAACTCCATGCCCGGTCCACCGGGCCTTACTCTCTGGTCACCCAGCAGCCCTTGGGCGGCAAGGCCCAGTTTGGCGGCCAGCGCCTCGGGGAAATGGAGGTCTGGGCTCTGGAGGCTTACGGCGCCGCCTACCTGCTGCAGGAATTCCTCACTGTGAAATCCGACGATGTCACCGGGCGCGTAAAAATGTATGAAAAAATCGTCAAAGGCGAAAACTTTCTGGAGGCCGGCCTGCCGGAATCCTTCAACGTTCTGGTCAAGGAGCTTATGTCCCTCGGCCTCAACGTCACCCTCCATCAGGAGGAAGGCAAAAAACGCCCCAAGCGCACGGGAACGTTTGAAACAATGGACGACGCCCCCCGCCGTTTCGACCTGATTCCCTTTGAGGAAGGCTTTGAGGAAGATAACGAATAACGCCGCGCCTGACATTCCTTACTGCGGCTGCGCGGAAAAATACACCCCAAACGGCAGGTATCTTTATGACCTTGGATGATTTGTTCACCGCCAGAGGCTCCTCCACCGGCATCGGCAACATCAAAAACCTGAAGTCCATCCAGGTTTCCATAGCAGCCCCGGAAGCCATACGCGAATGGACCTATGGCGAGGTAAAGAAGCCGGAAACCATAAATTACCGGACTTTCAAACCGGAAAGGGACGGCCTTTTCTGCGCCAAGATCTTCGGCCCGGTAAAGGATTACGAGTGCAACTGCGGCAAGTACAAGCGCATGAAGCACCGCGGCATTGTCTGTGAAAAATGCGGAGTGGAGGTTATCGCCTCCAAGGTCCGCCGCGAACGCATGGGCCACATTGAACTGGCCGCGCCGGTGGCCCATATCTGGTTTCTCAAGACTCTGCCCTCCAAGATCGGCACCCTGCTGGATGTAACCATGGCCGACCTGGAAAAGGTGTTGTATTTCGATTCGTATATAGTCCTTAATCCCGGCACAACCAACTTGGCTAAATTACAAGTTATTTCCGAGGACCAATACCTCCAGATCCTGGACCGCCACGGAGAGGAGGCCATTACTGTAGGCATGGGAGCGGAGGCCATCCGCAGCCTGCTGGAGGAACTGAACCTGGAGGAACTTCGCCACCAGTTGCGCGAGGATTCCCAGAATACCCGTTCCCAGACCAAGAAGAAAAAACTGACCAAGCGTCTCAAGATCGTGGAGGCGTTCCTGGATTCCGGCAACAAGCCGGAATGGATGATCCTGGAGGTCATCCCGGTCATACCTCCCGAGCTGCGGCCCCTGGTGCCCTTGGACGGCGGCCGCTTCGCCACCTCGGATCTCAACGACCTCTACCGCCGGGTCATAAACCGTAACAACCGCCTGAAACGGCTGATGGAACTGGGCGCCCCCGACATAATCATCCGCAATGAAAAGCGCATGTTGCAGGAAGCGGTGGACGCCCTGTTCGACAACGGCCGCCGGGGACGGGCCATCACCGGCACCAACGGACGTCCTCTAAAGTCTCTGTCCGACATGATCAAGGGCAAACAGGGGCGTTTCCGCCAGAATCTTCTTGGAAAGCGAGTGGATTACTCCGGCCGTTCGGTTATCGTGGTCGGCCCCAAACTCAAGCTGCACCAGTGCGGCCTGCCCAAGAAGATGGCCTTGGAACTGTTCAAACCATTTATATACGCTCAACTGGAGGAACGGGGCTTGGCCTCTACCATCAAAAGCGCTAAAAAGATGGTGGAGCGGGAGGAACTGGTGGTTTGGGACATCCTGGAAGACGTGGTGCGCGAGTATCCCATCATGCTCAACCGGGCTCCCACCTTGCACCGGCTGGGCATCCAGGCATTTGAGCCGCTCCTGGTTGAAGGCAAAGCCATTCAGTTGCACCCCCTGGTTTGTTCCGCCTACAATGCGGACTTTGACGGCGACCAGATGGCCGTACACCTGCCTCTGTCCCTAGAAGCCCAGATCGAATGCCGCGTTCTGATGATGAGTACCAACAACATCCTCTCTCCGGCCAACGGCTCTCCGGTGATCGTCCCCAGCCAGGACATCGTTCTCGGCCTGTACTTCATGACGGTGGAGCGTGACTTTGAAAAGGGAGAGGGGCGCTTCTTCTGCGACCCCTGGGAGGTAATCGCCGCCTACGACGCCGGAGAGCTGGCCCTGCACGCCTCCATTACCGTGCGCATTGACGGCAAGCGGATCAAATCCACGGCCGGGCGCATTCTGGTGCGGGACATCCTGCCCGAGGGCATTCCTTTCGAGCATGTCAACTGCGTCCTGACCAAAAAGAACATCGCCCGCCTGGTCAGCAGTGCCTATCGCGACGCCGGCACCAAGGCCACAGTGATTCTCTGCGACCGCCTGAAAGATCTGGGCTATGAATACGCCACCCGGGCGGGAGTGACCATTGGGGTCAAAGATCTCCAGATCCCCCCCGCCAAAAAACAGATTATCCAGACGGCCAGGACCGAGGTGGACGACATTGAGGTCCAGTACCGCGACGGCATCATCACCCGCACGGAAAAATACAACAAGGTGGTGGACGTCTGGACCAAAGCCACTCAGGATGTCTCCAGCGAGATGATCAAGGCCATTTCCCATGAGGAAGTACTCAACCCCCGGACCGGCGAGCGCCGGGTCAACCAGAGCTTCAACCCTATCTACATGATGTCCACCTCCGGGGCGAGGGGCAACCAGGACCAGATGCGCCAGCTTGCCGGCATGCGCGGCCTGATGGCCAAACCCTCCGGGGAAATCATTGAAACTCCCATAACTTCCAGTTTCCGCGAGGGCCTGGATGTTCTGCAGTACTTCAACTCCACCCACGGCGCCCGCAAGGGCCTTGCCGACACGGCCCTCAAGACGGCCAACTCCGGCTACCTGACCCGCCGCCTGGTGGACGTGGTGCAAGATGTGATCATCAGCGAAGATGATTGCGGCACAGTGGACGGGATTGAGCTGACCCATCTGGTCAAGAGCGGCGACATCAAGATGCGCCTGCAGGAACGCGCCCTGGGCCGGGTGACCCTCTACCCCGTCTATCATCCGGAGACGCGCCAACTTCTCTACCCGGCCAATACTCTGGTGGACGAAAATGTGGCCGAGTGCCTGGACGAGGCTGGAGTCAACTCTCTGACCATCCGCTCCGCCCTGACCTGCCAGTCCGAACGCGGGGTCTGCTCCCTGTGTTACGGGCGGGATCTGGCCCGGGGGCACATGGTCAATATCGGTGAAACCGTAGGCATAATAGCCGCCCAGAGCATCGGCGAGCCAGGCACCCAGTTGACCATGCGCACTTTCCATATAGGCGGCACGGCATCCAGGGAAATCGAACGTTCCAGCATCAACGCTCAGCATGCCGGCCGGGTGATCTTCTCCCGGGTGAAAGCGGTGCAGAACCGCGAAGGCCAGTCCATGGTCCTGGGGAAAAGCGGCCAGGTGAGCATTGTGGACGAGCAGGGCCGGGAGCGGGAAAAATACATCCTGCCCAACGGCTCCAAACTGGTTGTCAAGGAAAATCAAGAGGTGCGCAAAGGGGATCTGGTCGCGGAATGGGATCCCTTCAACGAGCCTTTTGTCTCGGAAGTGAACGGCATTATTAAGTTCACGGACATTCTGGAGGGAAAAACCTACCAGGAAAAGGTGGATGAGGCCACCCATATGGCCTCCCAGACCATCATCGAATACCGGACCACCAATTACCGCCCCTCCATCTCCATTACCGATGAGAGCGGCCAGGTGAAGTCACGTCCCGGGGGCAGCATCGCCGCCGCCTATCCCCTGCCGGTGGGCGCCCTGCTCATGGTCCGGGACGGTCAGGAAATCAAGGCCGGGGACATCCTGGCCCGCAAGCCGCGGGAATCATCCAAGACCAAAGATATCGTGGGCGGCCTGCCCCGCGTGGCCGAACTCTTTGAAGTGCGCAAACCCAAAGATATGGCCGTTGTCGCGGAAATAGACGGCACAGTCTCCTATGCCGGAGAATCCAAGGGCAAGCGCAAAATCATCATCACCCCCGAGGAAACCGGCGAAGCTAAGGAATACCTGATCCCCAAGGGCAAGCACATAACCGTGGGCGACGGCGATTTTGTGGAGGCCGGGGAACTGCTGACCGAAGGCCACCCCGAGCTGCACGACATCCTTCGCACCAAAGGAGAAAAATACCTGGCCGCCTATCTCCTGGACGAAATCCAGGATGTCTACCGCTTTCAGGGCGTGGCCATTGACGACAAACACATAGAAGTCATCGTCCGCCAGATGCTGCGCAAGGTCCAGATTGTAGATCCCGGCCAGACCAGCTTCCTGGTGGGGGAACAGGTGGACAAGCAGGAATTCAGGACGGAGAACCAGAGAGCCGCGACTGAAGGCCGCGCCCCGGCCACAGCCGAACCCCTTGTGCTGGGTATCACCCAGGCTTCTCTGACCACTTCCTCCTTCATCTCCGCCGCCTCCTTCCAGGAAACCACCAAGGTGCTGACCGAGGCCGCCCTGCGCGGCAAATCCGATGCCCTCAGGGGCCTGAAGGAAAACGTCATCGTCGGCCGCCTCATCCCAGCCGGCACCGGCTACAGGGAATATGTCCACTCCGATATCCTGGTTCCCGAACAAAAGGAGCGGCCGGACAAATTCATGGAAGACCTGGACGGCGATCAGCTGCTGGCGGACATAAGCGAATAGAACTGCGAACATCCGCGCGACCGCCGGAGGCCCGCTGATGGAGGAACTGGCACTGAATTTGCTTCTTCCAGGGAAAAGGGAAAATTCTACCAGAGAAGCGCGGGTGAACACAGTGGACAGTCAGCTTCAGAAAGGGCTTTGGCCCATCGCCGGCGACCGGACGCCGGGAGAGAACAGTATACAGGATGAGGACGGTTCCCCTCTGGCCAAGGCGATCCGGGCCGCCGGCCTTGCCCGGGTGGCCCCGTGCCTAATGGCCGCCCTGGATCGGGAAGGCGAGCCTGGGCACACGCTCCAGGAAGACATAAGCGACAACATAAGGCTGCTGCAGGATGCCTTTGTGGACGCATTGTACTCTGTTCTGCGCGACCACTGCATCCGACTGGAAGACAAAATCACCCTGGTTCTGGAGGAGAAGGGCCTGACCATGGCCTGCGTCCATCCGGAGAGAGAACGCATAGAGGCCATACTGGCATCCTCTCCGGAACTTTCCGCCATCTTTCGGGAACTGGCCGCGCAGTCCGCCGCCCTGCGGGATTTAAAAAAACTGCGCAATCTGGCCCTGGAATGCCTCTCTCCAGACCGCTTCCCGGAACTCCTTGCCCAAGGACCCGCCTACAGGGTATGTCTTAAGGGAGACATGAGCCATTTCTATTTCGCCCCCCGCGCCTGAAGAGACCCGGCGGGCGCCGGAAACCATCTCTCGCCCTGTTCTCCTATGTCGGCAAAGGCGCGCCGGCCAAGCGCCTCTGAGGCGGAGGCGAAACGGCCTTGCGCCTGCGCGGACGCTGAAGCGAAAGGGCATGAATGCGGTTTTGATTCTGAAATGTAATAATATGACGTCTTTGGACCAAAAACAAACTTTTGTCCGTCAGGCGCGAGGACTTTGCGCGGCCAACAGCGCTGACTTGCTTTTTTTGACCCTGTTCGGATCGACGCTCTATGGGACGGAGGTCCCGGGAAAATCCGACCTGGACATTCGCGGCATATTTATGCCCTCCATGAACTCACTGGCCCTGGACAGCGCCCCGGAGAGCCTCCGCTTTTCAACAGGAAGCGGAGAGGAGCGCAACACGGCCGGGGATGTGGACATCGATCTCTGGTCCCAGCAGCATTGGCTGC
>JAISMK010000153.1 GCA_031276785.1 Desulfovibrio sp.
GTAAATCCGCCTGTATTAATTAAAAAAACAGAGCTAAAGTAGAGAGAGAGAGAGAGAGAGAGAGAGAGAGAGAGAGAGAGAGCAAAAATCAGGCCAAAGCCCAAGGCTTCAGCCTGCGCCACGCTGCCGTTCTGGCACAAAGAATCGTGACTTCTTTTTTCCATGGCCTGGTTCCCTGTCGCGTGCAGGGCGCGAAAAAACAGGCTGAAATTTCATGATGCGCATATACGGTATCAAAAGGAGATTAAAGTTTTCTAAATATATCTTAATTTTTCGTTAAAGATAAAACTTGGGGGGTGCGGATTTAAGGAAACGCCGATTAGAGCAGTTCAACTTTGAAAAAGTTGAACTGCTCTAATTGAAATTACCTTATGGCCTCAACGGGTTTTGTAGTTTTTCAGGGCCGATTACATAGTTAACGCTTCCGGACTTGCGGGGAGGAGCGGAGGGAGGATCGCCCGCGGCAAAGCCGAAGGCCCCGCAACCGTAAATGTGGTTTTTTCCGGCACGCCCAACTGGGTGAGAAAGGCACGAAAGCCAGGCTCGCCGCAGGCGCTTCCCAACTGGTTGATCCAGCAGGAGCCGATGCCCAGGGCATGGGCGGCGAGAAACATTGTGCCCAGGGCCAGGGAGCAGTCGGCCGCAACCACAGGGGAGGAATCCGGAGCGGCGGACACGAGGATAAAGACCGGCGCATTGGCGTAGTTTACGGTATAGGCGGCGGAACCGACAACCGCCCGGTAGGGGTTGTCCGGCATCCGGGCCACCGCAGCCTTCAGCTCGGCGGTAATCCGCGCCACACGGTCCAGACCGGCAACCACGGTGAAATGCCAGGGCTGGCTGTTCCTGGCGCTGGGGGCATACAGACCGGCCTCCACGATTTTTTCCAGAATCTCCAGAGGGACCGGCTTGGACTGGAACTTCCGGATGCTGCGCCGGGTGAGGATATTATTTAAAACAGCTTCCTGCATGCGAAACCTCCTTTTTCCTACGTTCAATCCGGCGGAAGGATTCCCCCCGCCGGAAAACGGGATTGCCTGTTTTTCAGAGTTTCCTCCACCCATCGGGGAACGGTTTCCGAGGCCCTGCCGTATATGCCCCGGTCAAAGACGGCCGCATTGGCAGAAGGTTCAAGATTCAGCTCAAGGGCGCCTGCCCCGCGCTCCCTGGCCGCGGCGGCAAAACCCGCCGCGGGGTAGACCGTGCCGGAGGTGCCTATGGCGACGAACTGCCGGCAGGAGCGGAGAGCGGCCTCTATTTCTCCCAAGCGCAGGGGCATTTCCCCGAACCAGACCACATGCGGCCGCAAGGAGCCTGCCGCTCCGCAAAGGGGACAACGGCTTGCCCTGCTCAGGTCTTCATCCCAGAGCATGGTTCCCCGGCAGTTCCTGCAGCGCGCCTTGCGCAATTCGCCGTGCATGTGCAGGACGGAGGCGGACCCGGCGCGCTCGTGCAGGTCGTCAATGTTCTGCGTGACCAGAAAGACAGGCTCCCCAGCCCCGCTTTCCAGCCGGGCAAGGGCCTGATGCGCCGCGTTGGGCGCGAAGGCGCCGGCCACCAGACGGCGGCGCAGGGCGTTGTAAAAGGCGTGCGCCCGTTCCGGGTCGCGGGCAAAGCCTTCCGGCGTGGCCACATCCTCCACGCGGACCTTGCCCCACAGGCCCCCGGCCCCCCGGAAGGTGGCGATGCCGCTTTCCCGGCTTATGCCCGCGCCGGTGAGGATGAAGATCACAACGCCTCCTCCGGAACCGCCTCCCTTACTCCGTCTTGCCTTCCGCTTCGTCAGGAGATCCGCTCTCTGTCCGGCCTCCGCGCAGCCGGGCCAGGGATCGCTTCAGGTCCGCCCGCCTGGCGGACCTGTAAAAGGGATGCGCATGGGGCTGAAAGGGCAGGCCGTTCTCCGCCACCATCCGGACCAGAAACAAACGGACAGCCGTTGAGAGATCCAGCCCCATGCCGGAGGCGACTTCCTTCGCCCGCCTTTGCAGGCTGTCGTCGAGCCTTATCTGCAAAGTAGCCACCTGACGCGCCTCCTGTCCGTGTATGGATAACGTAGGGGTTTTGTCATGTCAAGTCAACACAGCAGGTTGTCTCTTGACTTTTTCGGCCCTTCGACATTGATAGTGGATAAGAGCGATTTTAACAAGGCTGTGAAATCCCTGACGCCCGGCAAAGGGCAAGGGGCGCAAAACAGCCAGCAAAGGATGCCACATGTCGATTCTGCGCAACAACTCCGTTATGGCCGCCCTGCTTGACGCGCATCTTGAAGCCTTGAGCGGGGAGGAAGCGCTCCCCCCTGAGCGGATCATCGCCGCCGTCGCTCAGGGCCGCATGGCGCTGCTGGGCAATCCCGCCCACGCCGGGCTTGAACCCAAGCTTATCGGCCAGCCGGCGCGGGTCAAGGTCAACGCCAACATCGGCACCTCGCCCCTGCGCAACGTTCCCCGGGAAGAGATGCGCAAACTTGCCGCCGCTCTGGAGGCCGGGGCGGACACGGTTATGGACCTGTCCATCGCGGGAGATCTGGCCGGCATCCGGAGCGCAATGCTTGCCGCCTGCCCCCGGCCTCTGGGCACCGTGCCTCTGTATGCCGTTGCCCAGCGTTATCTTGACGCGGGCGAGGATCCGGCCGGCTTCTCAGCAAAGGAGATATTGGAAGAAATCGCTTTCCAGGCCGGGCAGGGCGTGGATTTTATGACCGTACACTGCGGCGTCACTGCCAGAGCCGCCGCCTGGGCCGCGGAAGAGGGCGGGCGCCTGCTGGGCATTGTTTCCAGAGGCGGTTCCATCCTGGCCCGCTGGATGCGTTCGCGCGGGCAGGAAAATCCGTTTCTGACCGGATATGAACAGATTCTGGACATAGCCCGCGCGCACAACGTCACCTTATCGCTGGGCGACGGCCTGCGCCCCGGCGCCGGAGCCGATGCCGGCGATGCCGCGCAGTGGGAGGAGGTCGTGACGCTGGGCCGCCTTGTCCGTCAGGGCCGGGCCGCCGGCGTGCAGTGCATGGTGGAAGGTCCGGGCCATGTGCCCCTGCACAATGTCGAGGCGCAGATCCGGGGGATCAAGTCCGCGTGCGCCGGTGCGCCCCTCTATGTGCTGGGGCCGCTGGTCATCGACTCCTGCCCCGGATACGATCACATTGCCGGCGCCATTGGCGGCGCGCTTGCCGTGCGAGCCGGCGCGGATTTCCTGTGCTATCTGACCCCGGCGGAGCATCTTACTCTGCCCGACGAGGCCGATGTCCGCGCCGGAGTAATGGCCTCGCGCATTGCCGCCCAGGCCGGGGAAGTGGCTCTTGGCCGGGAGCGTGCCGGCGCGCGGGAAACAGCCATGTCCACCGCCCGCAGGCGGCTTGACTGGCCGGCCATGCAGCGGGCGGCTCTTGATCCGGCGGCTGTATGCGCCCGCAGGGCGGAACATGCCGAGGAAGAGGCCTGCGCCATGTGCGGCGAATTCTGCGCCGTGAAGATGCTGCGCGCGGAGCCGCCGCGCCCCTAGTGCCATGTACCACTTAAAACTGCGTTTTAAGTGGTAAGATCGCTGTACCGAAAAGCGTGGTTTTCGGCTTGTTCCGCCGCCTGCAGCGGCGCGCCGGGCTTAAAGCCCGGCGTTAGTACGCCGTAAATTTATCAGCAATTTTAAATGTTACAGCGTACTAGAGCATTTCAAGCGAAAAATGCTCTAAAACGGACAGACGGCTTTCCGGAAAATGTACTTACAAAATTCTTGCCCTTTGCCGCGCAATCGGATATCCGTACCCTGCGTATGACTGTCGTGCTTTCCGGCCTTGCCGGAGCCGAAATCCGTTTCAGGCTGGCGGCATGAAAAGACAAACGGGGCAAGTATTCCGTCTCCGGCGGCAGATGGATAAGAGGGCTGCAACCATTGGTTCCGGCCTGATCTTTACACACACAGCACCGTCCACTAATCGCCGTTTTTTCATGCTCAAAAATGCCTTGCGTTTTTGTCTGGCAACGGAAAAACGGCTTTTGGCGTTTGTCCGTGGCTTTGCGGTTGTGTATGGCGGGCGCGCCTGATGTCTCCCGCAATGTCTGATTTTGCCACTGTATGGGAGAAATTGCCTGCGGATGTGGCCAACGGTCTGTTGCTGTCAGCCGCGGGCGAAGCGCGCCTGATGTGGCTGGGAGAACGTCTGCTGGGGGCTGCCGGCGCTTCGCCCGATCCTTGTCTGTTCTCCGTTCTGGCCCACATGGTTTTGTCCGCATGGGAGTGTTCTCCCTTGTCTCCAGGGATTGCTTCTCACGTACATGCACTGCAAAAAAAACAGTCTTTTTTACGCCCGCAGCCGGCGGCGTTCAGCGCGGTCTGCGCGGGTCTGCGACCTGAGAATAGCAGCGGTTCTGAGGAAGTCCGCGCATGTATCCAGGCCGGTGACGCGGAAACCGCCAAAAAGCTGACAAGCGCCTATGCTGACAGGGAACCGAAAAATTTGTACTGGCTGCATTTCGCTTCTTTCCTGGGAATTCGCATGGGAGAGCTGGACTGGTATGAACCGTGGATAGCAAGGTACCCCATGCCGGCCGCTTTCTCTCTCTTCTTTCTGGCGGATTACGCTTTTGCGCGTGAGGATTATGCCAAGGCAGCCGCTTTATACGCTCAGTCCTTTATTCTTTCCGCAATGCCGGAGGGCCTTGTACGCGAAGGCGAATGCCTGTTCCGCATGGGTGACCGCGATGCCGCCGGCGACCGACTGCGCAAGGCGATTGTTCTACGGCCCTGGCAGAGCAATCTTTTACTGCGTCTGGCGGATATTGAAAGCGGCGCTGATATTCCCGGAGACCAACCGCCCGGCAGGGGTGAGGTGCTCATATACTCCTGGAACAACGGTTCTGCCCTGGAGCAGTGTCTGACGGCTCTGGCAGCGTCGCGCGCCGGGAATTACGGCTTCACCGTGCTGAACAACGGCAGCACTGACAATACACCGGACGTGCTGCGTTCCAAACGTGAGCTTTTCGGCGAACGGATGCGAGTCATCACCCTGCCTGTCAACATCGGCTCTCCAGCGGCCCGCAACTGGCTGTTGTCTCTGGAATCCTCCAGAGCGGCGGACTGGGTGGTTTTTTTGGATGACGATGCTCTGGTGCCGCCGGACTGGGTCGGATTTTTCGGCACAGCCGTTCGCCGTCATCCTGACGCGGGGATCATCGGCTGTCGGGTAGTGGATGGTATAGCGCCCCTGGCCCTCCAGAGCGTAGGGCTTTTTCTGGAAACAAATAAAGAAGGCAAATACAAATTTATTGACGACCATGTGAATAGTGCGGATTTTGGCCTGAACAGTTATTTGCGGCGGGCTATTTCCGTTACAGGTTGTTGCCATCTGCTAAGCAGACAAAATATTGATTCTGTCGGCGCTTTTGATCTGAGTTTTTCTCCCTCACAGTATGATGACGCGGAACGCGATCTGCGTTCCTGTTCCCAAGGCGAATTTTGTCTGTACCAGGGGCATCTGCGCGTACGCCACTGTAAACGCCGGGCATTTTCCCTGCCCACGCCCTGGCAGCAGGTCAACGTCATGGGAAATGAACTCAAGCTCTGGGCGAGTTACCCGGAAGCAACCCTTGCGGCAATAATGCAAAAGTATTTGCGCCGGTTAAAAGACGATTTTGTCCGCGCGGCGGAGGAGTGCCTGTAATATGGGCCTGTCAGCCACTAAATTCTTCTATACATAATGGCCGAACTGCATTGAACGGTATCTGGCATACTGGTGTCGCAAATT
>JAISMK010000177.1 GCA_031276785.1 Desulfovibrio sp.
TTCGCAATTTCCCCCTTGACAAACCTGAGACTTTTAAATATTAGCAATCCGACTATTTTAATTATATTAAAATATTTATACTTTGATATCAGGCATCAGGCTTTCTTTAAGCCAGACCCAATCTTGGGTTTGAATGCATGAATAAATTGCGCTCGCGCCTCAGCTAGAGCAGTTTAACTTTTAAAGTTGGACTGCTTCAGGGGTGGCCTACCGCACGGCATACAGAACAATTTCAAAGATAAATTACTCTAAAATATCCACGGCGGCAAAGGGTTCAGGCAATTATGCGCATTACCGATCTTGTAGGCAATACGCCGCTGCTGGAGCTAAGAAACATCGCGTCCTCCGTGCCGGGGGTCAGGCTGTCGGCCAAGGCCGAGTTCTGCAATCCCAGCGGTTCCGTTAAAGACCGCGCGGCCAAAGCCATGCTGCTGGACGGCATCCGGCGGGGCGCGCTGACCCCGGAAAGAGGCATCATTGACGCCACCAGCGGCAATACCGGCATTGCCTACGCCATGCTGGGGGCGGCCAGGGGCTATGCCGTGACCCTGTACATGCCGGCCAACACCGGCGAGGTGCGCAAGGGCATCATCAGCCGGTTCGGCGCATCCATAGTGGAAACAGATCCCCTTGAAGGTTCAGACGGCGCCTACCTCGCGGCCCGCGCGGCCGTCGAAAGGCATCCTGAACGCTGGTTCTATCCGGACCAGTATAATAACCCGGCCAACCCCCTGGCCCACTATGAGGGCACCGGCCCGGAGATATGGCGGCAGTCCGGGAAGCAGGTCAGCCATTTTGTAGCCTCCATGGGCACCTCCGGCACCTTTGTCGGCGTTTCCCGCCGCCTGAAGGAATACAATCCGCGGATACACTGCGCGGCGGTGCAGCCGGACTCGCCCTTCCACGGTATAGAAGGCACCAAGCATATGGACTCCACCATCCGGCCCGGCATTTTCGACGAAGGCCTTGTTGACGCCGTCATCACGGTCAGCACGGAACAGGCGTACGCCATGACCCGGAGGCTGGCCGCCGAAGAAGGCATATTGGCCGGCGTCAGTTCCGGATGCAACGTGCATGCGGCCCTGAGTCTGGCAGCAACCCTGCCGCCGGGTTCATTCGTGGTCACCGTGCTGTGCGACAGCGGCAACCGCTATATTTTCGACCCGTTCTGGAGAGAATGGTAATGATCCGAATGACGCGCCACCTGTATCTGGACATGGGCGCCGCAGGAGAGGCGGCCTACCCCGATGAATGCTGCGGTATCCTGATGGGCACAATAGATGCCGAAGACGCGCGGACGGTTACGGAACTGCGGCCGATGCTCAATGCCCGCGAAGGCGGGGAACGCCGCCGCCGCTTCCGCATTGATGCCGACGACATCCTGCGGGCGGAACGCCTAGCGGCGGGCAAAGGCCTGGATATCATCGGGTTTTACCACTCCCATCCAGACCACCCGGCATTGCCCTCCAACTATGACCGCGAATACGCGTTGCCGTGGTATGCCTACGTCATCGTCGCGGTGGCCGGGGGCCGGGCGGAGGCCCTAAGCTGCTGGAAACTGGCGGACAACCGTTCCCGTTTTTACAGGGAACCGGTGTACTGCGTATAGCAGCAATGCCAATTCCAGGTTAAAAATATGTTGATTTTTAATCTGGCACTGGAATGCGCGGCAGGATGTGGCGCTGAAAGACAAATCCTTGCAGAGCGGTCCTAATTTTTCAAAGTTGAACTGCGCTAATAATAAACATATCAACGTTTCAGTGAACAGAACAGGAGAATGCCGATGGCCGTCACCCTTTTGATTCCTTCAGCGTTGCGTTCCTTCACCGACCGGCGGGCGGCGGTCCGCGTGGAGGGAAAAAACGTTGGAGAAGCCCTCTCCGCCCTGACCGATTCCTACCCGGATATACGCGCCCACCTCTATGACGGGAAGGGCGAACTGCGCCCTTTTGTCAACCTGTATCTCGGCGAGACCAACATAAAAAACACTGGAGGGACGGCTACGCCCCTGCAAGACGGGGACGAGGTTATTCTGGTTCCCTCCATTGCCGGAGGAAGAACGGGCCGGACGCCAGCCTCTGTCCCGACCCAAGGACCTGGAACAATTTCACTGGGAAGCTGCTCCGGCGGCGAAAGCGGATGCCCGCCTCCCACGCGGCCACCAGAGCATTTCCATTCTGAAAATACTCTGCAATGCCCCAAGAAGGCGCAAAGCGGCGGCTCCTGGCCTGCTCCTCGCAACGGCAGGCGGGAGGGAACGGCGTGAGCGTAATTGCTGATGAGCGCAGGCTCGCCTTGACCGATATTGAAATTGACCGCTACAGCCGGCACTTGATCCTCCCGGATGTTGGACAGGAAGGGCAGGAACGGCTCAAGGCCGCGCGCGCCCTTGTGGTCGGCACGGGCGGTCTGGGCGCGCCCGCCGCCCTGTATCTGGCCGCCGCCGGGGTAGGCCGCATCGGCCTTGTTGATTACGACTTTGTGGAAATCTCCAACCTGCAGCGGCAGATTATCCACGGCACCAAGGATGTAAACCGCCCCAAGACGGCCTCGGCCAAAGACCGCATCAAAAACCTCAATCCCCATGTGGATGTCGTCACTCACAACATCCGCTTGAGCAGCGACAATGCTTTGGAAATCCTGGGCGCTTATGATGTGGTGATAGACGGAACAGACAACTTTCCGGCCCGCTATCTTATAAATGACGCCTGCGTATTGCTCGGCATTCCGGATGTGTACGGCTCCATTTTCCAATTTGAAGGACAGGCTGGCGTGTTTTACGCCCGCCAGGGTCCGTGCCTGCGTTGCCTCTTTCCGGAGCCGCCGCCGCCGGGGCTGGTGCCGTCCTGCGGCGAAGGCGGGGTCATGGGCGTGCTGCCCGGCCTCATCGGCAGCATCCAGGCCTGCGAGGCGGTCAAGCTGATTGTCGGCGGGGGCGCCGGCCTCACGGGACGCATCTGCTATGTGGACGCCTGGAGCATGCGCTTTGAGCAACTGCGCTTCGACAAAGATCCGGCCTGCCCGGCCTGCGGCCCGGAAGCGACCATCCGGGAGTTGATTGATTACGAACTGTTCTGCGGACTGAAACAGGAAAAGGAAGTCCCGGTGGAGAGCATAACAGCCCTGGAACTCAAGGCCAGGATGGACCGGGGCGACCCCCTGCAGATTGTGGACATCCGCGAGCCGCATGAACGCAGCATGTTCGCCTTCCCTTCGGCCAGGCCCGTGCCTTTCGGGCAGTTGGTGCGGCGCAGGGAGGAGTTCGATCCTTCTGTGGACACTGTCTTTGTCTGCAAAATCGGGCAGCGTAGCGTCCATGCCATCCGCGCCCTGCGGGAAGCCGGCTACGAAGGCAAAATGTACAACCTGCTGTATGGCTCCAACGCATGGGCGCGGGATGTCGATGCGGCGCTTCACCAATATTGACACAAGGAGAATCTCATGGCCGACGCAAAACCCGTCAACGCTCTGGGCCGCCAGGCGGCGTACCAGCTTGCCAACGTCACCAAGACCAGACCCCAGTTTGCCTCCCTCACGCCGCGCTGGCTGACCCGCCTGCTGGAATTCAAAGGGCTGGACGCCGGTATTTACCGGGTCAACAGGGTCCAGGAAGGTGACACGCCTCTTGATGTCCTGTGCGGCCAGGATCCCGGCAAGCGGGATATCCCTCAAGGATATGTCGAATACCTGAGCAGGCCCAGGGAGTATGAGCTAAGTTCCATTGCGACCATCGTCAATGTGGACACCAGCATAGCCGATGTTTACAGCTCGCCCTACGATCAGGCGGGCGAACAACTGGCCCTGGCCGTGGAAAGCCTCAGAGAGCGGCAGGAAAGCCAGATCATCAACAACGACGAATACGGCCTGTTGAAAAACGCCGTTGCCGGGCAACGCATCAAGCCCCGCTACGGCGCGCCCATGCCCGACGACCTGGACGAGCTGCTTGCCAAGGTCTGGAAAGAGCCTTCCTTTTTCCTTGCCCATCCCAGAGCCATCGCGGCCTTTGCCCGGGAATGCACGCGCCGGGGCGTGCCCCCGGCGACCACGGAGCTTGCCGGAGGCACCTTCATCGCCTGGCGGGGCGTGCCTTTGATTCCCACGGACAAACTCCTTGTGGACGGTCTGAAAAATCCCAAAGGACAAAGCGGCAAAACCAATATCCTGCTGCTGCGCAACGGTGAAGATAAGCGCGGCGTAGTAGGCCTCTACCAGACAGGCCTGCCGGGAGAGCAATCCAGAGGTCTGGCCGTCAGACTGCGCGGCATAGACGACAATGGCGTCGCTTCCTACCTGCTGTCCCTGTATTGCTCGGTGGCCGTTCTGGCCGACGATGCCGTCGCGGTACTGGAGGATGTGGAAGTCGGGGATTACTATGATTACCGATAGAACCCCTGCGCCAAATCAATTTCACAACGAGCTTGAATTAGATCCCAAGGCGTACGGCCTGCCGGGTGCGGAGGAACTGGCGGCGCTGCTGGCTGCCCTGCACCCGGACTGCGCGCCTGGGACAGCGCCGCGCCAAGGCCCGGACGGATCCGGAGGGGATGTCTACGCGCCCCGCGTCGTCCCCCAGACGGCGTCGGTGGCTCATGTTCCGGGAACTGCCGGCCTGCCGCAGATCCCGGCCGCCTGGCAGGCGCCCTCCTTCGCCCGCGTCGGCAACCTGTCTGTGGAAGCTCTGCGCGCCGATTTCCCCATTCTGGGGGAAGAGGTCAACGGACGCAGACTGGTCTGGCTGGACAACGCGGCCACCACCCAGAAACCGCGCCCGGTTATTGAACGTCTGGAGTACTATTACCGCCACGAAAATTCCAATGTCCACCGGGGAGCGCACACCCTGGCGCAACGCGCCACCGACGCCTATGAAAGCGCCCGCGCGGCAATCGCCCGCTTCATCGGCGCGCCGGACAGCGCCGAGGTCGTATTCGTGCGCGGCGCCACTGAAGGCATCAACCTGGTGGCTCAAGGCTACGTCAAACAATTCCTGCGTCCGGGCGACGAAATCATCCTGACCATGCTGGAACACCACGCCAACATTGTTCCCTGGCAGCTTCTGGCCGAGGAAACGGGCGCCGTGCTGCGGGTCGCGCCCATAGATGCCGACGGGCAGATTATTCTGTCCGGCTACGCGGATCTTTTCACGCCCCGCACCCGCTTTGTTTCGGCCTCGCACGTTTCCAACGCTCTGGGCACCGTGGCCCCTGTGGCAGAGATGATTGCCCTGGCGCACGGCCACGGGGTGCGCGTCTGCATAGACGGAGCCCAGTCCGTCTCGCACCTGCCCGTGGACGTGCGCGCCCTGGATGCCGACTTTTTTGTGTTTTCCGGACACAAAATCTACGGCCCCACCGGCATAGGCATCGTCTACGGCAAGTCCGAACTGCTTGAAGCCGCGAGGCCATACCAGGGCGGCGGCAACATGATCGCCGACGTCACCTTTGCCGAAACCGTCTACCGCAAAGCTCCGGCGAAATTCGAGGCCGGCACGGGCAACATCGCCGGCGCCGCCGGATTGGGCGCGGCTGTGGAGTATATTTCCGCCATAGGCATGCGGCACATCGCCGCCTATGAACAGGATCTGCTCGCCTACGGCACGCGGGCGCTTTCCGCCGTGCCCGGCCTGCGCCTCATCGGCACTGCCGCTCACAAGGCAAGCGTGCTTTCCTTCATTCTGAACGGGCACGCCATTGAAGACGTGGGAAGGCGGCTCAGCGCCGCCGGCATTGCCGTGCGGGCCGGCCACCATTGCGCCCAGCCCGTGCTTAGACATTTCGGTCTTGAAGGCACAGTCCGACCCTCTCTGGCATTTTACAACACTCGAGAAGAGGTGGACTTGCTGACCGACGTTCTGTCGGACATTGCCGGAGGCAAGACATGATTGGAGCAATCAAAATGCTTTGCGTTTCGCCGCGACTTCCTGTCGTGGATTCCGATTCTCAATCAGACATAAGTGCATGTTTGATTGAGAATCGGAATCAGAAGAGGGTGGAAGCGGTCTCGCAATAGGTGGCGCTCTGGGTGGCCTTTTCGCCCACAGTGACGCTGCGCAGACGCACGCCGCGCCGGGCCGCCAGAGGGGAAAGCAGGCGGAAGATGTGCCGGGCCAGATTCTCCGAGGAAGGGTTGTGTTCGTCAAAGGGTGGAGTCTGGTTGAGATCCCGGTGATCAAGTCCGGCCAGCGCGGCGTTCAAATCCTGCCTGAGCAGAGAAAAATCCGCCAGCATCCCGGTATCCGGAGCCAGGGCGTCACCTTGGACGACAGCCTCCACGGCGAAGTTATGCCCGTGAGGGTTTTCGCATTTTCCCCGGTAGTGCCGCAGGGCATGGCCTGCGGAAAATTCGGAGCGCACGGTCAACAGCCAACAGGGAGTGGACATGGGCCGAACATAGCCCCTCTTCTCTCTGCGGACAAGGAGAAAGTCCATTTCAGCCGGTCCCTGATCAGCCACGTCAGAGCGGTTCAACTTTTTCAAAGTTGAACCGCTTTAAGGATAGATATTGGTATTCCAATGAAAGGCCGCCCAGGCAAACCACATGGAATCAACGGCAAGCACGGGCAGCAGGCGCTTATCCCGGTGGCGGCCGTAAAGGCAAACGCCTTCGGGGATCCAGATGCTCCGGCTTTCCTGGTCCACAATCTTGTCCTCAAAAACAATAAAGGTCAGGAGCCGGTCATCCCTGCTCTCCAGGCGGCGATCGAAGATGCGCACGGCGTCCAGTTCCTCGTCGTACAAAGCGACCAGAGGAAGTACCCCAAGGGTAAAGTTGAGGATGCGCGCCTCCTTGACGCCGTCCACCTGAACGGCGCCGAAAAGATCCTCCGCCTCCAGGCCCAGAATCCGTTTTTTGGGAGGAAGACGGTTGTCCAGCCGGGAAACAACGCTGGTCAGCCGGCTGTTATCATAGTAAGTGCCGGGGCGCTGGTAGGAACCGAAGGGGTCTCTGCCGTAACTGCGCCGATAGCCTGTGGAGCGGGAAAGAACCTCCGCTCTGCCGGCATAGCGTTTTTTCACCCCTCCCCAGCGAGCCCAAAGAACGGGAATGCGATCCAGGCGCTTGCCGCGCATGGGGCCTTCAATACAGCCGGCCAGAAGCTGCGACCACAGGCTGACGCTGGTGCGGTCGTAAAGGATGGCGTTGCCGTTGAGCAGATCGCCTGTAGCCCCGAAGGAAGTGGGGTAGGCTCCCGCCTGGGAGCGGAAGGCGGTGACCGTTCCTGTGAGTGGGCTGTATGTGACGGTGTAGCTTTCTCCCGCGGGTCCCGGCCTGCTGGGGTCCGGCAGCTCGGGAATCCGGCCCGAGGCGTCAGGCAAAATGTCGTTGACCACCTCATGCCAGACCAGAATGCGCTGGGGATAGATGCGGATGAGGCCGCGCGGATAATGGACGACGAAGACGATCTCGTCATCGTCCATGGACAGGCTGGCATCGGAGACAGTGACGAACTGAGGCCTGTACAGGGGGGGAAAGGCGTTGGGGCCGTGCCCGGTACGTTCAATGGCATCGCTCAGGCGGCGCAGGGCATCCTCTGAATATCCGGGAATGGAGGTCGCCTGTCCTCCGCCCTCCTCCGGGGCCGCAATGACAGGGCCAACTACCGCGCACAGGAGAACCGAAACCACCGCACAGATTGCGAAAATTCTTGCCTTACTCCCCTGGCCAAGCCCCTCCATGCCACACCGGCGCCTATTTTTTTTTCTGCAGGGCCGCCTGCAGGGCCAAACCCAAGGATCCAAGGGCCTTGGGTGACGGTGGCGCGGCATGGCGTTTCCATTCCCTTTCCTCTGAAGCGCACTCCTCACTCGCCAGGGCCAGGGAAATGCGGCGGTTTTGTCGATCCACCTCCTTGATCCGCACCTGGAGTGAGTCTCCGGCTTTCAGGCGATCCACGGCTTTGCGGGAGGAGCCGGCGGCATGGAGGATGGAATTGGGTAAAAGACCTGTGATGCCCGGCGCCAAGGCGACAAAGAGGCCAAAGGGGGCGCGGCGCTCCACGGCGCCCGCCACCTCGCTTTCCAATGGAAAGGCCTCGGCGGCCGTCTCCCAGGGATCTCCGGCCGCGTCGCGCAGGCTGAGGGAGATGCGTCTCCTGTCAGCATCCAGCTCCTTGATCTTGACGCTTACCGTCTCTCCCACGGAGACAACATCCTCCGGTCTGGTTACGCGGCGATCAAAGGAGAGCTCGGAGATGTGCGCCAAACCCTCCACCCCGGGAAGAACTTCCACAAAGACACCAAAGGCTGTGGATCGCATGACCCTGCCGCTGACGATATCGCCCGGAGACAGGCGGCCGGGCGCTTCCAGCCAGGGATCCTCGGATGCCTGTTTGATCGAAAGGGAGATACGTACGCCCTTTTCTCCCCTGTCAAGGGAGAGAACCTTCGCCCGTACGCGTTGGCCTGGGCTGACGGCATCTTCAGCTCCGGACACGCGGGTCCAGGAAAGCTCGGAAAGATGGATGAGGCCCTCCACGCCGGGAGCCAACTCGGCAAAGGCGCCGAAAGGCGCTATACGGGTAATGACGGCTTCGACCACATCTCCGGCGGCAATGTCGGACAGAATCGCCTCGCGCTGTTCCGCCTGCTCCCGTTCCAAAAGAGTGCGGCGGGAAACGACAATGTTCCGTCCGTTTTTCTCCAGACGGGTAATGAGGAAGGGGAAGACCTTGCCCACAAAGGCCTCTGGGGATTCCGCCGGATGCACATCCATCTGGCTTGCGGGACAAAAAGCGCGGCGTTTCATGATGTCCACCGCATAGCCTCCCTTGACCTGCCCCGTAACCCTGCCCTCCACAGGCAGGCCGGCTCGCCGGGCATCCTCAAGGGCGGCAAGCCCGCCGGCTCCGCGCACGATTTTGGACAGCTTCACTTCCTGCGGGCCGGCCTGGATGACATAGAGGTCCAAGGTATCGCCCACTACATAGGGGAGTTCGCCTTCCCTTTCCAACTCCTCCCGATCCACAATGCCGTCCACCTTGGATCCGGTGCTGACAAAAACGGTATCGCTGGTGATGGCTACAATGCGCACCGTGACTCGCTGTCCCGGGGCAAGGCTGGCGCGGATCTTTTCCCCGCGCTCCTGCTCGGCCAACATTTCGGCAAAACTGTGTTCCTGGGCCTCGATCTGTTCCGAAGTATGCTCCGCTCCGGGAGAGGCCGAGGGGGAGTCGCCGGACGCATCAGGCGAAGCAGGGGGTAAGAGCGGCGGAACATCTTCCCGCGCGCCCGCGGGGGAAAGCGTCTCTCCGGCTGTGGCCCCGGCATCGGCGGCCGGCGCGGAAGATTCCTCCGGAATGGGCAAATCGACTGTGGTCATGCCGGCTCCTTGGCTGCAAACGGACAACGACTGCGTGTCTTTTTAATATCAGCCGGAAGGCCAGGAAGCAAGAGGGCGCGCGCCGGATATACCTCGACAGACAGGGGGGCTGATGTTATGGAAGAAGTAAGC
The DNA here is from genome assembly GCA_031276785.1 of Desulfovibrio sp. Classification (GTDB taxonomy): domain Bacteria; phylum Desulfobacterota; class Desulfovibrionia; order Desulfovibrionales; family Desulfovibrionaceae; genus Frigididesulfovibrio. Next base: position 9,448 of record JAISMK010000177.1, read on the forward strand.
ATGGTTGCAGGCGAGCTTTGCTCGCCGTTAAGCAACCATCTCAAAGCGAAATAGATCTAGAGCATTTTGCTTTTGAAACGCTCCCTTCGGCGCTTACGGTGAAACGCTGTTTCGCCTGCGCCTCATGGGCGGGCGGCGGTGTACCCGCACCACCGCCAGAGCAATTTCAAAATAAAATTGCTCTAAACCTGCCATAAAAGGAGTGTGCCGCATGGCCGCCTTGGTCACAGGAGGAAACCGGGGGATACTCAGCGTCATCGGCGCGGTGGTCGCTGCGGATTTTCTGAACAAACGCGGGCTGGACGCCCTCCCCGCCTGTCCTGGCCGGCCGGCGCCGGAGGCAGCCGGCATTCTGCGCCGTTTCGGCCTGAAACGGCCTTTGGAAAACCCCGTCTGGGCCGAGAGCCAAGTCGTGCTGGTGGGGGAAGGCCCCCCGCCGCCAGGAGTCGAGATTCTCGCCGTTCTGGATGCGCGCCGCCCTGACGCCTTGGCGCCTGTCTGTTCCCCGCCCCCCGGAATCCGGCCGGAAGAGGGTTGCGCCTCTTTTCTCCTTTCCCTCTATGACGCCTGCGGCATGGAACTTTCCCGTGGTCTTGCCGGCGGGCTGCTCTGCCTGCTAGCGGCCGAAAACGGCCTGCCGGCAGAGACCTCTGGGCCCGGAACAACGGCCGGAAGGCTGGCCCTTCTGGCCGGCATCTCCGACCCCTTGAGCTTGGCGCTTCAGCCGCCCGCAGGCGAAAAGTAAAAAGACTCCAAGCCGGCATCCATGCGCATCTGCTATCTGCTCAACCCCTATATCAGCTTCCGCTCAAGCGGACTGGACTATGTGGAATGTCTGCGCCTGCTGGGGCAC
>JAISMK010000180.1 GCA_031276785.1 Desulfovibrio sp.
GGAAAGCGCTTCCGGGGGGGAAGTGGAAAGGCTCAAAGGGACGGGTCTGGCCAGCCGCACCGGCACGCAGACAAGTTCACGCCTCGCGCGTGAGGTACGGCAGGGGGCCGGAAGCGCGCAACGGGCGCAAAGCGGCGCCAGGATACTGGCTGATCCGCGCCTGAACGCCGTCATTGTCTGGGATGATGAAGAGCTGATGCCGCTCTACGAGACTCTGATCAAAGAACTGGATCGTCCGGTGGATTTGGTGGAAATACGCACGGCCATTGTTGATGTCTCCATAGACAGATTGCAGGAACTCGGCTTTTCCTGGAGCGCGAACGCGAATCCTTCGGGCAGAGGATTCGGGGTAGCGGGAGGAGCCAATACTCCCGAAGGGACGGACTTTTTCAGCGCGGCTGGTTCAGGGCTGAATCTGACCACAATTTTCCGCAGCGGCATGGATGTCTTCATGTCGCGCATCCATGCTCTGGAGGAAGACGGCGACGCCAGCGTTCTGTCCCGCCCGGCCGTCCTTACGCTGGACAACACGGAGGCTTCCATAGAGGCGACCAATACCTACTATATCGAAGTCGCCGGCCAGGAAGAGGTGGATCTTTTTGACGTAAGTTACGGCACCATTTTGCGAGTTATTCCGCATGTTATTACGGATTCCGACTCCGGCAAAAACCTGATTAAACTCACAGTGCATGTGGAAGACGGCGGCAGCCGGGAAGCGGCGGCAGGCTCCGCGGTCAAATACCCGATTATATCGAAAACTATGGTCAATACCCAGGCCGTGGTGGGCGACAGCCAGGCGCTCATTATCGGCGGCCATTATTACGAACGGCAGATCGACGGCGAATCGGGCGTCCCCTTGTTGCGGCACATACCGGGGATTGGCGGACTTTTCCAGCATCAGAGCGGTCAATACCAGAAGCAGGAACGCCTGTTCATCCTGTCGCCACGCCTCGTAAGCCTTGATGATGTCCGGCGAAGCTCCGGGCAGTATGCTGAACTGTTTGACCGCTCCATGGTCATGCAGCCGCCTGTACCCGTTGAACGCTCCGGTGGGGGGTGTGCGCCGCGAAGGCAGGTGCGGGTTATTCCTCCGCTCATGCCGGCCCCGGCGTTAACAGGTCCGGCCGATCCGGCTCAGGGAAGTCCATGAGCGGTCAGGGGGATCATATCAGGGGGCCATACCCCCATCATCCCAATGAGGACGCTCTGGACAAAGCCCGGTTGCGTCCTTCAACGCTTTCTCCGGCTCTGCTGAAAATCCTTTCCGGCCTTCATGCTGGAGCGGAAATGGAACTTGGCGCCGGTGACTGGGTTTTAGGAAGCGGCGAAGAAAGCGACCTTATCATCACAGACGCCGGGGTCGCGCCTCGCCATGTCCTGTTGCGGATAATGGCGAACGGGGAATATGCCCTGACGCCGCAGGATGACTCCGTATGGGTGGCAGGGGCATCGGTGGCTCCAGTCGGGCAACCGCTGCCTCCCTTCGCTGTTTTCAGCGTGGGCGGCGTCCACATGGCTCTGGGCCACGCTACGGACGCTTGGCCGGCATTGTGCTTGCCGTCCCCCGTGGAACCTCCGTCAAGCGGCAAAGAGACGGCCCGGTTTTCCTCGGAGGCGGCAACAATTCCGGAAAAGACGGTTTCCCGGCCCGGTGCCGGAGACGATAGGACAGGTGGGCGCGATATTGCCTGCCGGGATACATCCACCTTGGTTGGCTCCAACTTTGTTGGAGGCGAAACCTCCAACAAAGTTCACGTCACAGATCGTTTGAGCGGCATGCGCCGGAATTTGCCGCGCCTGGCATTGTTGTTTCTGGCGCTGCTGTTGCTGATGGGATTGTTGTTGGACTTTACGAGTCTCGGCCTTTTTTTTTCTGTCGCGGAGCGTGACGCAAAAACCTTGGCCTCCAACCTTCAAACACTGGGATTCAGCAAAGTTTCCGTTTCTGTGTTGGACGACAAAAGGCTCCTGGCGCGCGGCGTGGTGGAAAACAACGCGCGCCTGAACGCCTTGGCGGAGTATGTGGAAAACCATAAACTGCCCCTGAGTCTTCAGGTCATTTCTCTGGAAGATTTGTCCCTGGCCCTGGAAGCTCAATCCAGGCGCGCGGATGCCGCCATTCGTGTTTCCCGCTTCGGCGCTTCCATTGGAATACATGGATATTCCTATGATATGGAGGCATTCCATGATCTTTTCAGCGAAGAACAGGATATGCTGGATCAGGCTTCGGCGAGCGCTGCCCTGCGCATATCCGTCCGAACTTGGCCCGAGGCGAAAGAAGAACTGGAGCGTTTGCTGAATGCGCGTAATTTCGCCGGCCGGTACGCGCTGACGCCGGATCGTTTTCATATACGCTTACGGCTGCAATCCCTGACTCCGGACGAGCTGCGGCATGTTCACAGTCTGATGCGGGAAGTGAACGACTATTTCGGTGTGGAAAATGTACTGGTGGTGGAGCGATGGTCACAGTCTGAACCACAGGGCAAAGCCGAATCTTCGCGCCCTCCGGAGCCGCTCTCCGCGTCTGTCCCGCCCGCGCTTTTTCCGGCGTCCGCTCCCAGAGTGGAAAGTTGCGGCGATTTGGCCCTGACGGGTGAAGGCGCGGAACTGGCTGTTTTGTATCATGGATCCGTATACCGGGCGGGGGCGAAGCTGCCCGGAAACCTGCACATACGCGTGATCACTCCCGCGTATGTGGTTCTTCAGGAAGGCTCAACGTTGACGCGCATATGTAACGCTGTGGAAATGGCAAAGGAGTAATGACGTATGGATATTATGGCTGAAAATTTCGATTTGGCCGCGGCATTGAAAGCCGACGAGGACGGGGCGACCCTGCGTTCCTTGAAGGACGCCCTGACGACGCTGCAGACCAGGTTGCGCCGTACTATGGATAAGGGCTTGTCCCAAAAGGATTTTAATGTGGCAAGCAACTTGCAAAGAGCCTGTATGATCAGCCAGGATTTGCTGGAACAGTTTTGGTCCCAGCCCCGGAAATAACCGAAAAACCGATAAGGAGAGTTGTCATGAGTCAAGTGGGTGGAACGTATTCCCAATCGACGTTGACCAATGTCCTGAATCCCATAGACACAGCCAAAAGTAATCTGGATACGTTCGCCAACAAGGCGGAGCTGTCTGAAAAGGAAATGATCGAATACAACCTCGCGGCCAGCAAGTATTCCACCATGGTCAGCCTGGCCAGCGGCGTTGTGAAGAATATTTCCGATACGGAAAAACAGGTTGCCAATAAGATGTAAGGCGAGAGGAATGCGTTATGCTCATCACGCGGGAAGAATCCCGATTTCTGGGGAAAATAGCTTTTCTCGGACTCTGGCAAGGCCGTTTTCTTGAAAGCGAATCCATATTCAACGCCCTGCGGGCGGCGA
>JAISMK010000005.1 GCA_031276785.1 Desulfovibrio sp.
GGAGTAAATCATGTCCCAGGCTATGTTTCAATCCACATCCGGCTCCATCCGCCGTCTGACTGCTCCAGCCGGCGGATAGGGAGCCGGGTGGATTGCCCCTCCCTTCCGGAGGGGGTTACCGGAAAGGTACGCTCGACTTCGTCGAGCGTCGAGCGTCAATCTCCCTGAAGGGAGAGGTTTCAACCATAAAGGAATTTTTTATGAACTTCGATATCACCAGCGCGAACGCCGAAGCGATTTTGACGGTGGAGCGGATTTTTCCTTCCGGCATCATCCTGCAAATGTTCGGCACGGATCAGGCCATCAGCATGGAGGCCGTGGACGTGGCCGAAACGCGCAAGGGCGTGGACGGCAAACTGGTCGCCGGGTATGTGCCGGCGATTTATCCGGTAACCGTTACGCTGGAAGCGGCCAGCCCTTCGCAGGAAAACCTCGCCACCGTCTGGCAGGCCATGGCCATGAACCGGCGCATTTACGCCTGCACCCTGGTCTGCACCGTGCCGAGCATCAGGGCCGTGTTCACCTGGTCCACAGGGGTCATGAAAAACGGCGCGCCTTTCCCGGCGCTGGAAAAAACGCTCGCGGCGACCACCTGGCAGTTTGATTTTCAGGATTTTGAGCGGGCCGCCATATAGCTTTCGAGGCGCCATTCGGACCGACCGTCATCGGAAACAAGAGCACAAAGCCGTGAACTTGGCGGCATTTCGCCGCCAGGACGGCGGCCCGGCCTGTCCCGGCCGGAGGGCGACGGCTTCGAGCCGGGGGCCGCGCCCCCCGGCGAAGAAACTAGCCCGACAGGGAGTGTCCCTACAGGACGTAGGGACCGACCGTCATCTAATAAAGGAGCGTACAGCATGGCCAGAAAAGAAACCCTCATCACTCTTCAGGACCGGGATCAGGAACTGATCTTCAAAATTCGGGAAATGTCCGCCACCAGGCTGGAAAGCTGGATGATCCGGGCGCTTCTGCTCATTGCCTCTTCGGGCGTGGACACGCCGGACGGGGCGGATATTCAGGCGGTCGGGGAGTACCTGGCCGAAAGGGGCCTGCGGGCTCTTGGCGGCATCGAGTATGAAAAGGCGAGCCCCCTGCTGGACGAAATGCTCGCCTGCTGCTCGCGCGTGGTGGAAAAGGTGGAGGAACGCTGCACGCCGCAAACGGTGGACGCCTATATTCTGGACGTGAGCACGCTGGTGCGGCTGCGCATGGAGGCGGCAAAGCTGAATCTGGGTTTTTTACTGCCGGAGGGCGCGGCTGCGGACGAAAAACCCTCCGGCTTCCCAGGGAACGGCAGTACAGAAATGCGGCTTCAATAAGCGGCCGCGCGGAATACGCCAATGTCTCTGGCCTTGCGGGAATGATTGTGGGAGCGCGACTGGCCACCCTGCATGAGCTGGAAACGGTCTACAGTCTGTCGGATGCGCTGGATTTGGCGGAAATCGTCACGGTCCGCAACTATAACGAATGGGTGGCCGTGGAGGCGGCGAAGAAATAGGGAAAGTCGTCACGAGCGGGTTTTGCCCCGCGCCGCAAGAGAACATTCGCTCACAGCGGGTTCACGCGGAACATAGTCCCTCTCGTGACGACACCGCCCTCCTGCAAAGCATTTCGTAAGGCAAGGCTCTTGCCGCCTTACAGACAGGCAGGCGCGATTCCGGCGAAGCCGCAAAGCCGTCCCGCCGCGCCCGCAGAGGCGGTGTGCTGTGGCGACAAGAGAAGCGACGTCACTCTCTGGAAGAAGGAGCACGGACCGTGAAGGCAACTGGTATGGACAGCTTCAGGCAAACGGTGGGGGGAAGGGGAAGCCAGAGTAGGGTATCTTTTTTAGCCGGACAGCAAAGTAGCGGGAAGCTTTCTGAAATAGAAAGATCAGTCCTGTCGATTACAGATACCGTGAAAGAAGCTTTAGGATAAATAGGAAAGCAAAAAGTAATAAAATAAGTATGATAAGCTGTTTGCTATCGCCGGGCACTGGCCAGTTGGCCCCGCAGTGAGGACAGACCCTTGCGTTATTTGAAATACTCCCGCCGCATTCCGAGCAGGAAGTGCCGAGATCAATATTGAGGCGGTTGATACCGCAGTGCGGGCAAATTTTCGCATGGTCCGAAACCGGTTTGCCGCATTCAGGGCAAGTGGTCATACTCATAAGTTCTCCTAAGATTAATGTGGCAAGGGGAATCCTTTATCCGCGATGCCTCTTTCCGTCAAGAACGCATCCACATACTGTAACAGACCGCACACACGCGGCAGAGGTGGTTTAGCATGGCGATTGTACTACAGGATCTGCAATCTTTGTCCAACACTTTTAGGCAACTGGCCGTGAGTTGTGCTCCCTTTTTGAAGCAATTGGGGATCATTGAGGAGAGAATAAACGCCGTTCTTTCTTCCTGCAACAAAGCACTGTCGGAACAGGAAAAAAATTTCGACAAACTGCTGGGAAAAATGGGTGAACTGGATGAGAAGCTCAAAGGGACTCAAACTTGCTCAGACGGATGGGGGGATACCCTACTAAATGGGCTGGGTAGCGTGGGAACAAGCATTATTGCCAGTAGCATCTTTGAAATAAGGCATAAGCTACTCTCTTCCTTCAAAAACATTTTTTCCACACTCATTGCTCTCGCCGAACAAACCGGTGGCAGCATAGCAAAAAGTCTGGGGAGCGCCTTTTCGGGAGTGGGGGGCAAACTTAAGGGGAAGACCGGTCAATTCGGGCGTTTTTTCACCGGTCTCGGCAAGCGGGCGAAGAACTCCGCTGATGGCCCGGACAGGGAAGGGCAGCCCCCGCAGGGCGGCAAAGGCGCAAAGAGGAAAGGCGGCGGCAAAGGCGGC
>JAISMK010000038.1 GCA_031276785.1 Desulfovibrio sp.
TGCAAGGATTTGCCTGCGAATCCTTGCCGCGAGATGGTTGCTTAACGCCGAGCTTTGCCCACCGTGAAGCAACCATCTCAAAGCTAAATTGGTCTAGCGGGAGGCAATTTTTATCCGCAACCCGAATAAGGAGAGAGAGCATGAACGTCATAGCCATCAACGGCAGTCCCCGGCAAAAGGGCAATACGGCTCTGGCCCTGGCCGAAGTCCTCAAAAGCCTGGAGGAAAACGGCATTGCCACGGACTGTATCCACATCGGCGGCGAAGCCGTCCGGGGATGCTCCGGCTGTTATGCCTGCATGCGCAAGGCCGACAGACGCTGCCGTTTCAGCGACGACTGCGTGAACGACTGTATCGATCGCATGGCCGCGGCGGACGGCATTCTGCTGGGGGCGCCGGTGTACTATGCCGGCATGGCCGGCACCATGAAAGCCTTTCTGGACAGAGTATTTTTTGTCGCGGCGGCCAACGGCGGCCTGTTCCGCCTCAAGGCCGGGGCGGGCGTGGCGGCGGTGCGCCGGGCCGGATCGGTGACCACCGTGGATCAATTGAACAAGTACCTGACCATTTCCGAGATGATCATCCCCGGAAGCACATACTGGCCCATGGTCCACGGCCTGGCGCCGGGCGAGGCGGAGCAGGACGCGGAGGGGCTGCAGTGCATGCGCGTTCTCGGCTCCAACATGGCCTGGCTGCTCAAATTGATGGCCCACGGCAGGACGGCCGTGCCTCTCCCGCCCCCTACGGCCAAGGTGATGACCAACTTCATACGTTAGAGCATTTCACGGCAAGGATTCGCAGGCAAATACTCGCAGAGCAGTTCAACTTTAAAAAAGTTGAACTGCCCTGCGAGTATTTTGCTTTTGAAACGCTCTTTTCGGCGATCTACGGCGAAACGCGGTTTCGCCTGCGCCTCATGGACTGGCGGCGGTGCATCCGCCCCGCCGCCAGAGCAATTTCAAAGTGAAATTGCTCTAGTACATGCCGCCCATGCCGCCCATGCCGCCCATGCCGCCGCCGCCCATTGCCGGGGCGTCCTTCTTGGGCTCGGGCTTTTCGGCCACGGCGCATTCGGTGGTCAGAAGCAGGGAGGCCACTGAGGCGGCGTTCTGCAGGGCGATACGGGCGACTTTTTTGGGATCAATCACTCCGGCCTTGATCAGGTCGCCGTATTCGCCGCTGGCCGCGTCAAAGCCGAAGCCGTCCTTGCCCTCGCGCACCTTCTCCACCACAATGGAGCCCTCAAAGCCGGCATTGATGGCGATCTGACGCAGAGGCTCCTCAATGGCCCGGCGGACCAGAGACACGCCCGCGGCTTCGTCGTCGTCGGCAGGCTTCACGGAATCCAGGCTGCCCGCCACACGCAAGTAGGCGGTGCCGCCGCCGGGGACAATTCCCTCTTCCACCGCCGCGCGGGTGGCGTTCAGGGCGTCCTCCACCCGGTCCTTCTTTTCCTTCATTTCCGTTTCCGTGGCCGCGCCAACCTGGATAACGGCCACGCCGCCCACGATCTTGGCCAGACGCTCCTGCAGCTTCTCCCGGTCATAGTCGGAGGTGGTCTCTTCAATCTGGGCGCGGATCTGCTTGACCCGGGCCTTGATGCTGTCGCTCTTGCCGGCGCCGTCCACCAGGGTGGTGTTGTCCTTGTCAATGACCACGCGCTTGGCCGTGCCCAGATCGGAGGAGGAGAGGTTCTCCAGCTTGATGCCCATTTCCTCGGAAACCACCGTGCCGCCGGTGAGGACGGCGATATCTTCCAGCATGGCCTTCCTGCGGTCGCCGAAGCCGGGGGCTTTCACGGCCACAACCTGGAGGCTGCCGCGCAGTTTGTTGAGTACCAGCGTGGCCAGGGCCTCGCCGTCCACATCCTCGGCTATGACCACCAGAGGCCGGCTCATCTTGACCACCTGCTCCAGAATGGGCAGCATTTCCTTCATGCTGGAGATTTTCTTCTCGTTGATCAGGATCAGAGGCTCATCCATTTCACATATCATCTTGTCGGGATTAGTGACAAAATAGGGGGAAAGATAGCCGCGGTCGAACTGCATGCCTTCCACTACTTCCAGAGTGGTCTCCAGGCCCTTGGCTTCCTCCACGGTGATTACGCCTTCCTTGCCCACTTTGCTCATGGCTTCGGCGATTATGTTTCCGATGGTGCTGTCGGAATTGGCGGAAATGGTGCCCACCTGGGCGATTTCCTTCTGATCGCGGGTGGGCTTGGCCAAGGTGTCCAGCTCTTTGACCAACTGGCTCACTGCCTTGTCAATGCCGCGCTTGACGGACATGGGGTTGCGGCCCGCGGCCACCAGCTTGACCCCTTCCTTGTAGATGGCCTGAGCCAGAATGGTGGCGGTGGTGGTGCCGTCGCCGGCCACATCGGAAGTCTTGGAGGCGACTTCCTTGACCATCTGGGCGCCCATGTTCTCCAGTTTGTCGTCCAGTTCGATTTCCTTGGCGACTGTCACGCCGTCCTTGGTGATGACGGGGGAACCGTAAGATTTTTCAATAACGACGTTGCGGCCCTTAGGCCCCAGAGTGACTTTGACGGCGTTGGCGAGGATGTCCACCCCCACGGAGAGACGTTCGCGGGCCTTGGCTTCAAAAACTATTTCCTTGGCAGGCATTGAGATTTCCTCCTGAGTAATGAATATGGTGTTTTGTGCGGACAGCTTCAGGAAATGACGGCCAGAATGTCGTCCTCGCGCATGACCAGATGTTCAACCCCGTCCAGCTTGATCTCAGTGCCGGCATACTTGTTGAACAACACTTGCTCTCCCGCCTTCACGGTGGTGGGGATGAGCCTGCCGTCGTCGGCTGTTTTCCCGGGGCCGACGGCCACAACCTCACCCTTGGAGGGCTTTTCTTTGGCGGTATCAGGGATGAACAGGCCGCCGGCGGTCTTTTCTTCGCTTTCCAGGCGCTTGACCAACACACGGTCATTCAGGGGCTTCAGCTTCATGATGCGTAAACCTCCACTTGATTGATGGGACAAGACGGTTCATGACAAAAACAACATACGAAAAACATCCGTAGGCATTGCCCGGACAGCTCCGGGGATGGCTATCCGTCAGGACTTCGACCGGGAACGCGTCCCCGGCCTGGTTTGCGCGTCCTGTTTTCCGGAGAGGGCGCGGATTTGCGAAAAAGGCGCATGGCCTCAAGAGAAAGACGGCCGCGCGCTCCGGCAACGCACCAATAATAAGATTTATTTCTGCCTTGAGAAGAGGCGGAAAGAAAAATTTTGAAAAAATTTTCGTTCCGCAATATTTATGGACAGCCCGCGCGAAGTCCGCGCGCCGCGCCGGAGGCAAAATGCATCCCAGTCCAGGCGAAGCTCTCCAGCAAAAACTGCTTCAGGCTCTGCATCTGGCCCGGGCCAGGGTGCGCCGGCTGGAACGGCTGGTGGCCTACAATTCCACCCTGCTGGGAACAGGGGTGGACCTGGAGGAGACGACGCTGGCCGCCCCGCCGGAAAAGGACGCCCTGCGGGACGCTCTGGAAGCCTTGGGCATGGCTGGCCTGGAAGAGGATCTCAGCGACTATCTGGGCCGGGATGGGGACGAGGAAAGCCGTCCCCGGCTGACGGACGCCCCGGACAGCCTGAAGCCCGCGTCCCGTCCCAGGCTCAGGCCCGACATGGGCCGCCTGCTGGCGGAACCGCCGGGCAGATCCATCCGTCTGCCCGGCGGGCCGGAGGAAAACACGACCGCGGAAGGGCCTTGCGCCTTCACAGCGGCGGAATCCGGGTCCGGGGAAGGCGTCCCCTCCGGGGATGAAGGTTCTCCCGGTCCGCTCTCCTCCGGTAGCGGCATTGACCCCGACCTCCTGGCGGAATACCCTCTGGAGAGGATTCTGGCCCTGCCCGGACCGGGTAAGGCCCAGCCGGGCGATGTCCCTCCCGGCCTGAATCTCCTGCCCGGAGAAGTCATTGCCGGGCCGGACGAGTTTCCGCCTTTCCCCTCCCCAACCCCCGATCCGCCGCCGGCCCCGCCGGAACCGTCGCCCGGGGGAACAGCGGAAGACTCCTTCCTGGCCGTTCTCCAGGCGCTGCTGCCTGCTGGCGACGGCCTCTGGGACTGGGATCTGCGCACAGGCAGGGTTTTCGCCAGCGAACGCTGGCGGGAGATCCTGGCGCCCTCCCCGGAGACAGCCCCGGCGGCCTCTCCCCTGGAGGGCCTCGCCCGCTGTCTGCATCCTTCAGAGGCTGCGGCTCTGCTGGCCGCGGGCGAAGGGCTCCTGGCCGGAACGCTGCCCCGCCTCAGCCTGGAGGTGCGCTTCCGCCGGTCCGGCGCAGGCCGTCTGCGCGCCGTCTGCCTGCGCCGGGGAGGCCGGGCCGCGCGCCTCACGGCGACCCTGATGCCCCTGTCCGGCGAAAAGATTACTCCCGCCCCGCGCTGAGCCGGAGCGGGCGTGCCTTTCCGCATTCAACCCTTTTGAATGCGACTTGGTATCAGAGCAGTTCCCGCATCAGGGCGTAGAGGGCGCTCTTGCTTTCAATGCCTATGCCCGGGGCATCGGGCAGGCCAACGCGGCCGTCGCGGACTTCCAGCCCGTCGGCAAAGCCGCCGAAAGGCTGGAAGACTCCGGGGTAGGATTCATTGCCGCCCAGGCGCAGGCCGGCGGCGATGTTCAGGGACATCTGGTGTCCTCCGTGGGGGACAAGGCGGCGGGCGGACCAGCCTTCCTGAGCCATGATGTCCAGGGTTCGCAGGTAGTCCACCAGACCGTAGGACAGGGCGCAGTCGAACTGGAGATAGTCCCTGTCCGGGCGCATGCCTCCGTAACGCAGCAGGTTGCGGGCATCCTGGTGGGAAAAAAGGTTTTCCCCCGTGGCCAGGGGCGGGTCATAGCGTTCCGCCAGGACGGCCTGGAGGGCGAAGTCCAGCGGGTCGCCGGCCTCTTCGTACCAAAACAGGCCGTATCCCCGCAGGGCGTCGGCATAGGCCAGGGCGGCGGCGATGTCGAAGCGGCCGTTGGCGTCCACCGCCAGCCGGCCGCCATCGCCCGTCACCCTCAGGACGGCCTCGATGCGCGCCAGATCTTCTTTCAGGGGCACGGCTCCGATCTTCATCTTGACCACATTGTAGCCCATGTCCAGGTAGGAGCGCATTTCGTCCTGCAATTTGCCCAGATCCTTGCCCGGGTAGTAATAGCCGCCGGCGGCATAAACCCAGACGGAATCGTCCGCTTCTCCTCCCCGGTAGCGGTCTGCCAGCAGGCGGTACAGGGGTTTGCCCTCAATTTTGGCCACGGCGTCCCAGACGGCCATGTCCAGCGCGCCCACGGCCACGGACCGCTCGCCGTGCCCGCCGGGTTTTTCGTTGGTCATCATCGTCTTCCAGACGGCGAAGGGATCAATGTTGTCGCGTTCCCGGTCCACCAGGCTTTCCGGCGCGGCCTTCATAAGGCGGGGGATAAAGCGCTCCCGCAGTAGCGCCCCCTGGCCGTAGCGGCCGTTGGAATGAAAGCCGAACCCCACCACCGGCCGTCCTTCACGGATGACGTCCGTCTCCACCGCCACGATGGAACAGGTCATCCGGGAAAAATCAATATAGGCGTTGGCAATGGAGGAAGCCAGGGACACAGTTTTTTCTCGAATGGCGACTATGCGCATGGGCTGCGGACCTCCCGGCCGGGGCCGGCGCTGTATGCGGAGCGATTTCACTGTGAAACCGCAAAGAACATTTCATGCGTTACTTGCTCTGAAGCTACAATGCTCCATGGACAAGGTTGGGGAGAAAGGTAATAATTTGCGGGAAGTAGGTCAGGATGAGCAGGTCAAGCAGCAGGACGGTCAGGTAGGGCAGAATCTTTTTGGTAACGGCGTCAATAGACAGCTTGGTTATGGAGGAGACAACGAACAGATCCAGGCCCACAGGCGGCGTTATGCAGCCGATGGCCAGGTTCACCACCATGAGGACGCCGAAGAACAGCGGATCGATGCCCAGCGTATGGACCACCGGCAGGAGGATGGGCGTCACGATGACCACGGCGGCGGAGGCGTTGACCAGGGTGCCCAGGACGAGCAGCAGGACGTTTACAAGCATCAGGAAGACCAGGGGGCTGTCGGTCAGCTCGGTGAACATCATGGCCAGGCTCTGGGGAACTTGGGCGTTGGTCAGGATCCAGCCGAAAATGTTCGCCCCGCCCACCACGAACATGATCATGGTGGTGGAAACGGCGGCCGAAAGGAGAACCTTGGGGATATCCCGGAAGGTCAGCTCCTTGTAGATGAACAGGCCGACGAAGGCGCCGTACACGGCGGCCACGGCCGCGGATTCCGTGGGGGTGAAGATGCCCGAATAGATGCCTCCCAGGATGATGAAGGGCATCAGAAGCGCCCAGAAGCATTCAAAAAAGGAGCGCGCGACTCTTTTCAGGGAAAAGCTGCCTTCGCCCTTGTAGCCCTTTTTTTTGGAAATATACCAGCTTACCAAGCACATGGAAATTCCCATGAGGATGCCTGGGGCAAAGCCGCCCGTGAACAGATCGGCAATGGAGACGCTGGCGATGGAACCGTAAACCACCAGAGTGATGGAGGGGGGAATGACAATGCCCACAGTGCCGGCGGAGGCCACCACGGCGGCGGCGAAGGTGCGGGGATAGCCGCGCCGTTCCATCTCGCCGATCATGGAGGCTCCTATGGCGGCGGTGGTGGCGGCGGAGGAACCGGAAAGGGCGGCGAAGAACATGCCCGCCACGGCCACCACCAGGGCCAGCCCGCCGGCCAGGGCGCCCACCAGGCTCATGGCGAAATCCACAAGGCGCTTCGTCACCCCGCCTTCGGACATGAAGGCTCCGGCCAGCATGAAAAAGGGCACGGCCATGAAGGAAAAGCTGTCCACAGAGGTGAACATGCGCTGCACCACGATGATCAGGGGAATGTCCATAAGGGCGTAAAAAACCACCGCCGCGGACAGGGCCAGGGAAACGCCTATGGGCGTGCCCACGGCCAGCATGACGATGAAGCAGGACATGAGAAGCCACAGGACCATGGCCGTTCCTCCTCAGAGTTTGTCCGCGGGGGTTCGGATGAGGGCGATGAAACTGCTCAGGACGTTGGCCAGCATGATCAGGCAGCCCACGGGAATGGCGGCATAGACCCAGGACATGGGCACCTCCAGGGCGGCGGAGGTCTGGATGGAGGACTTCTGGACCATGAGGGTTCCCTGCCAGACCATGAGACTCAGGAAGGCCAGGCTGAAGAAGTCCGCCAGGAGGCGCAGGGCTTTGGCGGCTTTGCCCTTAAGGCGCGCCGTGATCATCTCAATGGCCATGTGTGCGCCCTTTTTGGCTACAATGGGCAGGGAGAGAAAGACGACCCAGACGAACATGTAGCGGGCCAGCTCTTCCCCGTAGCTCGGCGTGAAGTTGAAACAGTAGCGGGTAATGACCAGGGCGAAGACCCAGAGCATCATGCCGCCTATCAGTAAGGATACGAACAGGCTCAGGATTTTTTCCAGAATGTTCAGCAACTCTTTCATGCCGCCTCCGGGAATGGGCGCCGGCCGCGCCTTGCGGACCGGCGGCCGGAGGCATCCCGCTCCGGCCGCCGGGGGAAAAGGGGCTACTTGGCGTTGACGACCTTGTCGATGAGCTTCTGGCCGCCCTTGACCTTGTCGGCGAAGAATTTCCAGGTGCCCCGGGTGGCGTCGGCAAAGGCCTTCAGATCGACTCCGTCGTTGACCTTGCAAGTGCCTGAGGCGTTGATCTTGTCAATATAGTCCTTTTCCAGGGCCCGGCAGAGATCGCGCTGCCAGTCGGAGGCTTCCCTGGCTGCCTCCAGCAGGGCCTTCTGCTGGTCGGGGGAGAGCTTGTTCCAGGAACTGACGGAGATGAGGACCGGCTCGGGGGAATAGGTGTGGGCGGTCAGGGAGACGTACTTCTGGACTTCAAAGAAACGGGCCGTCCAGATCTGGGGCAGAGGGTTCTCCTCGCCGTCAATGACGCCCTTCTGCAGGGCCGTGTATATCTCGCCGAAGGCCATGGGGGTTGGGCTGCCGCCCAGGGCTTTGATCATTTCAATATAGACCGGCTGCTCCATGACCCTGATCTTCAGGCCCTTCACATCCTCCGGCTTGCGGATGGGCTGGCGGTTGTTGGTCATGTGGCGGACGCCGTTTTCCATGAAGGCCAGGGTTTTAATGCCCTTGGCCTCTCCCAGCTTGCCCAGTTCCATGCCGACTGTGTCCAGAGCCTTGTAGGCATGGTACACGTCCCGGAAGATGAAGGGCAGGTCGAAGACGCTCATTTCCGGCACAAAGTTGCCGAAAACCGCCGTGCTGGTCAGGGTCATATCCACGGTGCCGAAGGTCAGGCCCTCAATCAGGTCGCGCTGGCCGCCAAGCTGGCTGGAGGGGAAAACCTCGATTGCCACGGCGCCGCTGGTTTTGGCCTTTACCAGTTCGGCCAGTTTCAGCGCGCCCTGGCCATAGGGGTGCTGAGGTTCGGCGATATGCCCCAGCTTGAGGACGAGGGGCTCCGCGAAGGCGAAGGAAACGCTCAGCAACAGTACGGCGGCGGAGGAGCAAAGGACTCGCAACATGGAAACCTCCTGATAGTTGGTGGTGGACAGCCCGGCAGGGGGGAACGCGTCTTTCCGGGATTCTTTGCCTCATAGCCTTTTTCCAGGCCAATAAGCAAGGGGCGGCCGCCAGGGCGCGCCGCCCATACTTGCCGGGGGGTAATGATTGACCTGCTGGGGAGCTTGAGGAGGCAATGCCCGCGCAAGAGAATAGCTCAACGTTTTTCTAGAGCAGTCCAACTTTTCAAAGTTAAACTGCTCTAGGATTTTTTCCGGGTGGAGAGGGCGGTCAGCTCCCGCAGGCGGGCATCCACCCGCTGGTATAAAGAGCCGCGCGGGTAGGCGCCGTCCTTGCGCAGCCGGCCGGAGGGCAGGCCGGTTAGCAGCTCCATGGCCTGGGAGATGTGGTCCACGGCATATATGCTGAACTGCCTGTCGTCAATGGCGCGCAGAACCTCGTCGCGCAGGAGGACATGCGCCAGATTGTCGCGGGGGAGGATAACGCCCTGGCGGCCGGTGAGGCCGTGGCGTCGGCAGACTTCGAAAAACCCTTCGATCTTGCGGGTGACGCCGCCCACGGCCATGATCTCCCCGGACTGTCCCACGGCCCCGGTAAAGGCCAGACTTAAGCGGACGGGCGCCCCGGAAAGGGCCGAGAGCAGGGCGGCCAGTTCGGCCCCGGAGGCGGAATCTCCCTCAATGCCCGCGTAGTTCTGCTCCAGGCCCAGGCTACCGGTTAGGACCAGGGGCTTGTTGTGGGCAAAGGCGCGCACCAGGTAGCTTTTGAGGATCATCATGGCCTTGGTGTGGATGGGGCCGCCCAGTTGGGCATCGCGCTCCAGATCGATGATCCCCCCGCTGCCCGCGCCCACAGTGCAGGAAATCTGGTGGGGCAGGCCGAATTCAAAGTCGCCGTAATAAGTTACGGCCAAGCCGTTGACCTTGCCCACGGCCTCTCCGTCGGTGACCACCCTGATGATGCGGCGATCATACTCCTCCAGATATTCCTCTTCCACCAGATTGGCCCGGCGGGTGTGGGCTTTTTCCGCCTTGTCCAGAATTTCGCGGGTGACCAGGGGGGAAGCGGCCAGAGAGGCCAGGGCCGAGGCCTCCACCATAAGTTCGCGCACACGGGGAAAACGGAGGGAAAGGCGTCTCTGGTCCTCAATCAGGCGGGAGCCGAAATCCACCAGTCCGGCCAGGGCGTCCCGGTCGAAGTGCAGCAGGGAGTCTTCCTCAATGATCCGCCGCACATGGGTAAGATAGGTGCGGATGCCTCCTCTGTCGCGGGGCATGGAATCCATCAGGTGGGCCTTTATCTTGAAGAGCTTGCTGAAGCGCTCCTCGGAGTCGAGCAGGAGGTCGAAAATCTCTTCCTTGCCCACCAGGATGACCTTCAGATTCAGGGGCACCCGCTCGGGGCGCAGCCCTTTGGTCTTGCTGGCGTCTTCCTCCCCGGCGTCCTCAATTCGGGAAAAGCCGGCCCGCAGGGCGCGCAGCATGGCTTCCCACGCCTGGGGATGGTGGAGCAGGTCTTCCACGCGCAGAACCAGAAAGCCGCCGTTGGCCTTGTGCAGGGAACCGGCCTGGATCAGGGTAAAATCTGTCACCAGGGCGCCCATTTCCGCTTCGCGTTCAATGCAGCCCATGAGATTGGAGAGGGTGGGGTGATCCTCGAAGATCACCGGCGCGCCCGCTGTTTCGGAGTTGTCCACGAAGACGTTGACGGCATAGCGGGCGCTCAGGTCGTCAAATGAGGGCTGGGCCGGGTCCGGGGAGGGCGCCTGGCGGGAGGAGGCGGGATCCGGGGGTATGAGGGACTCCAGGTTGTCCAGGGTGTCGGTCCGCAGATCGGCGAAAAAACGGTCCAGGCCGCTGGACAGGGGCCGGAAACGCTCCACCAGGGGATCCAGGGTGCTGGTGAGCACTTCTTCCAACACGTCCCGTTCCAGAGATCGCTCTTCGTTCATGAAATTTTGCTCCGCCCGGGCCAATTGGCGCAAAAAGCCGGTCATGGGCTCCACCAGGCTGTCTCCCCGGATCTTCAGCAGGCGGCGCTGCTCTTCGGCCATCCGCCCGAAGTCCTGCTCCGTCAGGCGCTTGCCCTCCAGCAGGGGATAGAGGGTCATGGCTCCGGCATCGTCCATGCCCAGGTTGAAGCCCTGGGTTTCGGCAATGCGGTTCATGCGGGACAGCAGAGTTTCGCGCTGGCTGTGAAAGCGCTCCCGCAGGGAAGTGCGTCTGCGCAGGTAAGCGTTGCGGTCCAGGCGCAGGGAGATCTCCTTCTGGATGCGCGGCAGAATCTTGGTCAGGGCGCTTTTCAGGCGGTTCCCCTGGCCGGCGGGCAGGAGGAGCAGGCGGGGGGAGTCGGTATCGGCGAAATTGTAGATGTAGACCAGATCCGGGGGAGTGGGTCCTTTTCTGGCCTTGGGCCGCAGATAGTCTTGCAGCAGGTAGGTCCGGCCGAGTTCCGGCTCTCCGGCCAGGTAAATATTGAAGCCCGGGGCGGTGATGCGCAGACCGATTTCCAGAGCCTGGAAGGCGCGTTGCTGCGGGTTGAGGAGGCGCGCGCGCCTGGGGATGGAGGCGCTGGTCTCATGGGGAATGCGCCCGGAATCCAGTCGGGCGCTGAGCTTGGCGGCAGGCAGGGGGGCAAGGAAGGTCATGGAGGGGCCTTTGTGCGGGATCTGGAGTATTTTGCTTCGCGTTACCAGTTGAGGGGGACCGGAGAGTGTCCGCCGCGCAGGCCCGCGCGGCGGACACTCTCCGGACAATATTTCCCCCAGCGGGTATTCGGCCGGCGCATCACAACGAAAGGGATGGAGCGAGACCGGCGGCGGCCTTGATCTCTTCCGCCAGATCCAGTCCGATTTGCCGGGCCAGCTTTGCCGGCCCCCGCCTCTGGCGCCGCCATAAGGTTTTCCCGTCGGTTGAGGCCAGAAGCCCTTCCAAGGTCAGGGAGGCATGGCGGGCCGGGGAATCCTGGTCCAGAACTGCCCAGGCGGCGGCGGGAGCCTGGCAGCCGAGGCCCAGGCCGGCCAGGAAAGCGCGTTCCGCCTCGGCCCGCAGGCGGGAAGGCTCGTGGTTGAGGAAGGCCAGCAGAGGAGGCAGATCCTCCCGGTCGGCGCGAAATTCCAGCCCCAGAGCCCCCTGTCCGGGGGCGGGCAGAAAAGCCGGCGGATCCAGGGATTCCCGGTGGGGGACTAAAAGGCCCAGCCTGTCCAGGCCGGCGGCGGCCAGCACGGCGGCATCGCATTCTCCGGCTTCCAGCTTGCGCAGGCGGGTATCCAGGTTGCCGCGCAAGGGCAGGATGACCAGATCCGGCCGCCGGGCCAGGAGCTGGACCTCGCGCCGCGGGCTGGAGGTGCCCACTCTGGCCCCGGCGGGCAGGGCGGAGAGGCCGGCAAAGGCGAAGCTGACCAGCACGTCCTTTTCATCTCCGCGCCGGGGAACAGGCCCCAAGGTAAGTCCGTCCCGCAGTTCCACGGGGACATCCTTCAGGGAATGAACGGCCAGATCAGCCCGGCTCTCCAGCAGGGCGTCTTCTATCTCCCGCACGAACAGTCCCTTGTCCCCCGCCCCCGCCAGGGGGATTTGCCGCAGGCGGTCGCCCCTGGTCTTGATCGCCAGGAGTTCCACCGGCCGCGTATATTCCCGGGCCAGGAGGCGTTGGATGTGCCCGGCCTGCCAAAGAGCCAGACGGCTGCCGCGCGTGGCGATGACCAGGGGGCGGAGCGATCCTCCGGTATGGAGGTGGGGGGCGACAGGGAAAGATCGCATCCGCAAATGCCTTAACAGCCGCAACTGGCGCAGTGCCCTCCGGAACAGCCGCCGCAGCCGCAGGAAGAGTCGGAGTCGGGGTGGTAGTCCCCGTCGTCTCCCCCTCCGGTATGAACGCAGGCCCGGGACATGAGCCGGGTGATCCGGCCGGAGCCGCATTCCGGGCAGTCGGGTTCGGCGCGGCCGAGGACAAGTTCTTCGAATTCGGTGCCGCAGGCGGCACAGGTGTATTCATAGATGGGCATGGGCGTCTCCTGGTCCGGATGCCTGAGCTTAGCTCTGGGGCGTTCTTTTGAGGGGTTTGCCGGTTTATCGCCTTTCCGGGCCGGCTACGCGGGGGTGCCGGCCTGCGGGCAACGGTGTTTTTCCCATTATGGCAATTTTCGTCCGGAATGGGAATAGCGTAGGCCTGCGCCCGTCCGGAAAGCCATCAGCGGTCCTGTTTTCATTCCGGGTCGTGCGGTTCCTGGGATTTTCCCAGATAAGGGGCCAGGACGGACACGTTTTCAAAGAGATAATAGTCCGCCAGTCCGCAGAGCAGATGTCCGGCGGCGATGTGGATTTCCTGGATCAGGGGGGTGCGGGTGTCGGGGACGGCCAGGAGGAAGTCGCACAGAGGGGCCATATCTCCCCCCCCGGCTCCGCTGAGGCCGCAGGTGGTGAGGGAAAGCTCCCGGGCGGCGGCAAGGGCGGCCAGGACGTTGGGGCTGCGGCCCGAAGTGGAAAGGGCCAGAAGCGCGTCTCCGGGGACGCCCAGGGCCTGTACCTGGCGCGCGAAGATCTGCTCCGGACCGAAATCGTTGACCACGGCGGTGAGAATGGAGGTGTCCGTGGTCAGGGCGATGGCCGGCAGGGGCGGGCGGTCCATAAGAAAGCGGTTGACGAATTCCGCGGCCAGATGCTGGCAGTCGGCGGCGCTTCCGCCGTTGCCGCAGAGCAGGATCTTGTGTCCCCTGGCCAGGACCAGAGCCAGACGCAGGGCTATGTCCGCCAGGTTTCGCGCCTCTGACTGGAAAAAATGCCGGCGCAACTGAGCGCCGGCTTCGGCGTGTTCCAGAATGGTCGTGACGGCGGTGTCCTGCATGGCGGCTGCGTGGGCCGGGCTGTTTCCGGCTGCTGATTTTCGCGGGAATCCCTATATCTGAAAGAGCCGGCAAAGGCAAATTTTTCCTCCGGCAGGGCGCCGCGCCCTCAAGCCGTTTCAGCGTGGAATTGTTCTGGCGGCGTTCAGGTACGCCCGGCGCAGCCCGGGAGAGGGGGAGCTTTCAGCGTGGTGCAGGTAGAGCGGACGCAAAAAGCCGGCATGGAGCAAGGTGGCGTTTTGGAGGCGGGAGTTAATCAGGGTCTCCCCTTCGTCCCGCAGGAGGGCAAAGATCTTAGCGGACAGATCTTCGGCCCGGTGCCTGGAGCGGTGGCGGGCATCCACGGCGGCCAGACCGCTCCGGGCCACGCTCTCGCGCAGGCTGTCCTCCCGGAGCAGGGCGCCGGCCAGGGCGGCCGCGGCGGCGGCGTCGCCCGGCGGGTAAAGGAAAAGATCCCGCCGGTCGGCGAACAGCCCGGCCTGGCCATGCCCCACAGCGGGAGTCAGCAGACAGGCGCCGCAGCCAAGAGCCTCAAAGACGCGAAAGTTCAGGTCGCCCCGGCTGCACTCGTTGAGAACCAAAGACGCCCTGGGATATAGGGAGGCGTAGTCTCCTCTGGTGACGCGCAGTTCGGGGAAGGCCTCTTTGACCTTATCCAGAAAGGCGACGCGGGCGGGATTGAGCCCCGGATCCACAGTGCCCACGAACAGCAGGGGCCATTCCTTGTCCGGCCGGGTTTCCGGAGGAGGAGGCCGGTGGCGGTCAGGGGCAAAGGGCGGAAACCACCAGACCAGATCCGGCCGCTGCCGGCCGCGGGCGAAAAGGGGCAGGTGGTCGCGCAGGCTGACCAGGCAGACGTCAAAGCCCAGAGCGTAAAAGGGGTGCCAGGAGTGGATGTGGGAATCCACAGTATAGAAAAGGGTGAGGCAGGGAAAGAATTCCATGCCCGTCAACTGGGGGGGCAGGCTGGCATCGGCAACCAGGACGGCGGCGGGCGTGCGCCCGCCGGTCAGATCCAGAACCTGCGGCCAAGAGCGGACATAATCGGGTTCATGGGGGCGCGCTATCAGTTCCCAGCCGAGGGAAGGCAGGAGGGAGGAGAAAAAGGGCGGTCCCAGCCAGACCAGGAGGCGGTTTTCCGCCGCGGACGCGACCATGTTCATCCATAGCGGATCCGGCGGGGGGAGGCAAGACTCCTGGGCGCGGGGCTGCGGCTGATGCGGAAAATTCTGGACAGGTGCGCCCGTCTCTGCCATGAACGCGGAAGCCGGGTCCGTATCTTGTGTTCTCCCGGCCGCATAAAGAGGTGGCGAGGGCTCATGGAGATCCCGGCTGTTTTTTCCATCCCCCTGTTCCTGCGCGATCCGGAGGATCTTCCGGAGGGTATTGCCCTTTTCCGGACCGGCCTTGAACAGGAGCCGCCCTCTGCCGGCCTGGCGGCGGCAGCCGAGGCGGCCTTTGCCGCCCGCCTGCCCCTTGCTCCCGCCGAAGCCCGCGCTGTTCTGGCCGAGATGCTGTCCTTGGGACAAGATCATGCCGGCGCGTTGCTCCGGCTGGCAGCGCCGGATTTCCGCCCGGCGCGGAAGGACGCGATCCGGGAAGAGGAGGCCGCAGGCCTGGAGGCTTTTGCTCGGAGCGGACGGCTTGATCCTTCCCCTCCGGACATGCGCAAGGCTCTTTTGGACAGCCACAAGATCCTGCTGCTGGCCTGGAGTCTGGAGCGGACTCTGGCCGAGGCGCGGGAACTGAAGGCCAAGCTGCGGCGCGGGGAAGAGGGGCTGCGTGCCGTTCTGGGCGGGGGAGAAGGGGGGATCTACGCGCCGCCGGAAGCTCCCGACCCAGGGGATCTGCCGCCCTGGCGGATCGTTCTGGATGCGGCTCTGGCCTTTGTGCCGGATAAAGCCCTGTTGTTCAGCGATGATGTACGCGTGCGGCGGGATCTGTGGGCTGCGGGGATGCTCCGCCCTCTGCCCGGGGATCTGGCCGCCTGCTGGCGGCACTGGCCTGAGAAGCTGCTGACCGGGCTGCTTCTGGCCTCCCTGCCAGCATGGCGCCTGGTGGGCAGGTCTTTTCTCCCCGCTGACCGCCCCTGGCTGGCCCGCGAGGCGGAAATGCTGGTGGTCCGCCCCGGGGCCGGCAGGCGGGAAGACGGTCCGGAACTACGGGGGTTGGGGGGATGAGCCTGGCCGACGCCCCTGCCTTGTTTCCGGAGGGCCTGTTGGGCCTGATCTTCGATGTGGACGGAGTGCTTTTGGATTCCCGCGCCTCCAACATCAGCTTCTACAACCAGGTCCGGGACGCCCTGGGCTTTCCCCCTCTGAGTCTGGAGGAGGAGGATTACTGCCACATGGCTTCGGTGGAGGAGGCTCTGGCCCGGATCATCCCCCGCAGCCGGCTGGGAGAGGCGGCGGAGGCCTGCCGGCGCATCGACTACCGGAAGCGGATTCTGCCTCTTCTGAAGCCGGAGCCGGGCATGCCGGAGGCCCTGCGCTGGCTGCGGCGGCAGGGGGTGCGCCTGGCCGTATGCACCAATCGCTCCGATTCCGTGGCGGAAGTATTCCGTTATTTCGGCCTGGAGACCTTTTTCAACCCGGTCAAAACAGTGGATAACAGCCCTCCCAAGCCCTCTCCGGCCGGTCTCCTGGATGTGGTGCGCGCCTGGGGCGTGAGCCGGCGCCAGATCGCCTTTGTGGGTGATTCCTCCGTGGACATGCGGGCGGCGGAGGCCGGGGGCATTCCTTTTTGGGCTTTCCGCAATCCGGATCTTCCCGCCCAGGCGCGCTGCGCGGATTTTTTCGCCCTTCTGGCCCTGGCCGCTCCCCTTGTGGAGGGCGGCGGACTGCCGTGAAAAAACGCGGCGTCCGCCCTGCGACGATTTGTCTTCAAACCCTCGCCGCGCTGACCGCCTTAAGGCGGCGCCCTTACCGCGTCCTTGCGCGCAAACGCGGTTGGGATATTTTTTGCTTGATTCTTTTTGGAGTACCGGGGAGTATGGGGAAGTTCATTCTATGGCGGGTAGAGGGCGGCAGGGAGGGAAAATGGGCGTTCTCGTTTTTCTGCTGGAAGCATTGGCGGTCGTTGCCGATACCGTCCTGTCCATTTATATGGTTATCGTGATCGGGGCGGCCTTGATCTCTTGGGTGAATCCGGACCCGTACAACCCTCTGGTGCGCCTGCTGCGCAATCTGACGGAACCCCTGCTCTGGCGCATACGCAAGTTTCTGCCCTTCATCTGGCGGGGAGGGCTGGACTTTTCGCCCCTGGCGCTGCTGCTGGCGGTCCAGATTGTGAAGATGGCCATTGCCAGGGGATCCTTCCATCTTATGCAGGTTCTCTCCGCCTTCTGACAGGGCCTTGACCCGCCATGAGCGTCAACCGTATCGATCTTCTGAACCATACCTTTTCCCGTTCCCTGCGCGGTTACGACCCCGAGGAGGTGGACACCTACCTGCATGATGTGGCCGATTCCTTAGCCCGCCTGAGCGACGAGCGGGTGCGCCTGCAGAACCGGATTGTCAGCCTGGAGGAGCGCCTGGCGGAATATGCCGAGCGCGAGAACGCCCTGCGGGAAACTTTGATAGCCACCCAGCGGGTGACGGAGGATCTGAAGGCCGCCGCCCAGCAGGAGGCTCAGGCCATTCTGGAGGCGGCCCGGCTACGGGCGGAAAGCCTGATGAACCAGGGGAACCTGCGTCTTGCCCGGGTGCTGGACGAGATTGCGGACGCCCGTAAATTGAAAGCCCAGTTTGAATACAAGGTACGTTCAGTCATTGAGAGCCATTTGAGGCTGCTGGAACTGAGCCGTTCGGACGACGTCCGGATGGAAGAGGCGGCGGCGGCCTTGGGCCGGGGCGTTCTGGACGGGGAGGGGGCGGATGCCTGAAAGGGTGCGGCCCGTATATGCCCGCAGAAGCGTTCCCGCCGGGTGGGATCTTCTGATCCGGGTGCAGCCGGGAGCCGGGAAGTCGGAATGCGCCGGCGAGAGGGAGGGACGGTTGCGCGTCCGCCTGACCGCTCCGGCTGTGGACAACAAGGCCAACGAGGCTCTTGTGGCCTTTGTGGCCGGACGCCTGGGGCTGCGATCTTCCCGGGTGCGTCTGGCCTCCGGAAGCGCCGGACGGGCGAAGCGTCTTTTTCTGGATGTGGAGGAAGAACCGGACTGGTCCCTTTTGGCCTGACCCGCGCCCGTTGCCGGGCGCGAATCCGGGGTGTTTCCTTATTCCAATTCCAGGTTAAAAATACTTTGCCGCGAAATGCTTGCAGGCGAGCTTGGCTCGCCGTCAAGCAAGCGCTTAAAGCGTAAAATGCTCTAAAGTTAAAATGTTCTAATACGGAGGATGTTTATGGACGCACGAGAACTGCGGCTTCTGGAGGAGCTGGCTCCCACCCACCCGGACCTTCAGGCCCTGTGGGACGAACATATTCTTTTTGAAAAGCAGTTGGAAAAACTGGAAAAGAAGAGTTATCGCCCCCCTCAGGAAGAACGGCAGATGCGTGAATTGAAAAAGCAGAAACTGGACGGCAAGACCCGGCTGGTTGCCCTGTTGGACAGGTATGCCGCCGCAAAGGAGGGTTAGCATTCATGGAGCTCACTGGAGCCCAGATTCTGATGGAATGCCTGGAACGGGAGGGAGTGGACCTGATTTTCGGTTATCCGGGCGGATCGGTCATTGACATCTATGATGAATTGTCAAGGCATCCGGCCATCCGCCATATTCTGGTGCGGCACGAGCAGGCCGCCGTCCATGCCGCGGACGGCTATGCGCGCGCTCTGGGCAAGACGGGAGTCTGCCTGGTCACCTCCGGCCCCGGCGCTACCAATGCCGTCACCGGCATAGCCACGGCCTACAGTGATTCCATCCCTCTGGTAATTTTCACCGGACAGGTGCCCACCCACCTCATGGGCAATGACGCCTTTCAAGAGGTTGACATTATCGGCATTACCCGTCCCTGCGTCAAGCACAGCTATCTGGTGAACGATATTTCCAAGATGGCGGAAATCATCCGCCAGGCTTTTTTCCTGGCCAGGTCCGGCCGGCCTGGTCCCGTACTTGTGGATCTTCCCCGCAACGTCATCACCGCGAGCGGGGAATTTGTCTGGCCGGAGGTGGTACACATGCGCAGCTACCACCCGACCTACAAGCCCAATCTGGTGCAGATCCGCCGGGCGGCGGACCTGGTTCTGGGGGCCGTCCGTCCCCTTATCCTCTCCGGCGGCGGGGTGATCCGCTCCGATTCCAGCGCCGTTCTCGCGCATATCGCCCGGAGTTTCCACATCCCAGTGGTTTCCACTCTCATGGGCCTGGGCGGTTTTCCGGGCAACGATCCCCTCTGGTTCGGCATGGTGGGCATGCACGGCAGCGTGGCCGCCAACCGCGCCATTGGCGAGGCGGATGTCCTTCTGGCCGTCGGCACCCGCTTCGCCGACCGCGTGACCGGCAAGGTCTCCGTCTTTGCCAGCCGCGCGCGCATCATCCATATTGATATTGATCCCACCTCCATACGCAAGAACGTCAATGTGGATGTCCCCATTGTGGCGGATTGCCTGGAGGCCGTTACCGCCCTTAAAGATGTTCTCGCGACCAAGACCGGCGGCAGGGACAGGGGAGAGGACCGCGCCCCCTGGCTGGAGCGTCTGGACCGCATCCGCCGGGAACACCCTCTGTCTTACATCCGGGACGGGAGCCTCAAGCCTCAGGAAGTCATTGAGGCCGTGTGTTCCATTGCGGGGGGGGACAACATTGTCGTCAGCACAGAGGTGGGGCAGCATCAGATGTGGACGGCTCAGTTTTTCACCTTCACCCGGCCGCGATCTTTCCTCTCTTCCGGCGGCCTGGGGACCATGGGCTACGGCCTTCCGGCGGCCATGGGCGCCCAACTTGCCATGCCGGACAAACAGGTGGTGTGCATTGCCGGCGACGGCTCCATCCAGATGAACAGCCAGGAATTTATCACTATTGTCAGCAACCGCCTGCCGGTGAAGGTGGTCGTTCTGAACAACGGCTACCTGGGCATGGTGCGGCAGTGGCAGGAGCTGTTTTTCAAGCGGAACTATTCCTGTACCAACATGGAAGCCCAGCCTGACTTTCTGAAGCTGGCCGAGGCCTATGGGGCCGAGGGCTACCGCATCACCGAGCCCGGCAGCCTGATCCCGGATCTGACCCGGGCCCTGACCTCCCCTAACCCGGCCATTATTGATGTCCATGTGGCGCGGGAGGAGAACGTCTACCCTATGGTTCCGGCGGGCGCCGCCCTGGACGAAATGATTCTGGTATAGATCCTTTAACGTTCGCAATGCCCGCCAGGATTTGGAGTCTAATCCTTGCCGCGAGATGGTCGCAGGCGAGCTTTGCCCTCCGTTAGGCAGCCATCTCAAAACCAACCTGCTCTAAAGAAAGATTTATGCGTAATATCAGAGCGGCAATGCTCTAAAATGCTCCAGGAGAAAATGCCATGCGACATGTTCTTTCCGTTCTTGTGGACAACGAACCGGGGGTACTCTCCCGGGTGGTGGGCCTGTTCAGCGGACGCGGTTTCAATATTGAATCCCTCAATGTCGCTCCCACCCTGGAGCCGGGCGTTTCTCACATGACCATAGCCACCAGCGGCGACGACCAGATTATTGAGCAGATCATCAAGCAGTTGCGCAAGCTGGTGACGGTCATAAAAGTGGTGGACTATCAGGATCTCGCCGTTGTGGAACGCGAAATGATGCTGGTCAAGGTCCAGGCCGACGACTCCCGCAGGGGAGAGGTGTTGCGCATCGCGGATATTTTCCGCTGTAAGGTGGTGGACGTCAGTCTGGTGGATCTGACTCTGGAGGCCACCGGCAATGACGACAAGCTCAGCGCCATTATCGGCCTGCTGGGAAAATTCGGCATCAAGGAACTGGCCCGTACCGGAATTGTCGCCATGCGTCGCAGCATGCAGCGGGAGTAGTACGCTGCATCATTTAAGTTTTCAGCGTACAAACGCCGGGCGCGGACCCTGCGCTCCGCCGCAGGCGGCGGAGCGCAGCACTGTAAAGATTGTAATTAAAACCGGGCCTCCCGTAGGCCACACGCAAACCAAGGAGAGCGTATGAAGGTATACTATGAGAAGGACGCGGATCTACGCGTGCTTGAGGGGCGGACCATCGCCATTGTGGGCTACGGCAGCCAGGGGCACGCCCATGCCCAGAACCTACGCGACGCCGGCCTGAATGTGATTGTGGCCCAGCGTCCGGGCAGCCCCAATTATGATTTGGCCAAAGAACACGGCTTCGCCCCCCTGGCGGTGGCCGAGGCTGCCTCCCGGGCGGACATGATCATGATTCTGTTGCCGGACCAGCATCAGGCGGCGGTGTACGAAAAGGATATCCGCCCCCAGCTCGCGCCGGGCCGGACATTGCTGTTCGCTCACGGTTTCAATGTGCATTTCGGCCAGATTGAGCCGCCCCGGGATGTGGATGTGCTGCTCATCGCCCCCAAGGGTCCGGGTCATCTTGTGCGGCGGACCTATCTGGAGGGCACGGGAGTGCCCTGTCTGGTGGCTGTGTACCAGGACGCCTCCGGCCAGGCCCTGGCCAAGGGCCTGGCCTATGCCAGGGGGCTTGGCGGCGCTCGCACCGGCGTGATTGAAACCACCTTCCGGGAAGAAACCGAAACCGATCTCTTTGGCGAGCAGGCTGTTCTGTGCGGAGGACTTTCCGCTCTGATCCAGGCCGGCTTCGAAACCCTGGTGGAAGCCGGCTATGCCCCGGAAATGGCTTTTTTTGAGTGCATGCACGAAGTCAAGCTCATCGTGGACCTCATCTACGAAGGGGGCCTCGCCAAAATGCGCCATTCCATCAGCGATACCGCCGAATACGGCGACTACACAGTGGGGCCGCGGATTATCACCGAGGAGACGAAAAAGGCCATGCGGGCTGTGCTGAAGGACATCCAGACAGGCGCTTTCGCCCGCGACTTCATCCTGGAAAACCGGGCCGGCATGGCCGGCTTCAAGACCTTGCGCAGGATCCAGGCCGACCATCCGGTGGAGCAGGTGGGCAGGGAACTGCGCAAAATGATGCCCTGGCTGGAAAAAAAGTAAAAGCCCTTTCCCCTTATCCCGCGCGCAGGGCGGCATCCTGCCGCCGTAGCCTGGAGCGATTTTACCTTGAAATTGCTCCAGGCCGCGGCGGTTCCTGAAAACGGGGGAAGCATGGAACGCAATTCTCTCATGCGGGAATGCAAGTCCGGAGCGGAGCCGTGCGGTAGACCTCCTTCCGGGAGAGCCTCCTTTTCGGTCACGCCCGAAACCCGATATGCCTACTGGTATGCCACCAGTTCCGGGGCCTTTGCCTTGGCCCGCAAAAAAGAGCTTTTGGGTCGCCTCCTCTCCGGCTGGACGCGGCGGACGCGTTCCCTCCTGGTGGTGCAGGCGGGTGACGGGATCTTCTTGGAAAACCTGTGGGAATCGGGTTTTGACGTTACCGGCCAGGAGAGCGTGCCCGCCCTGCTCGGCGCGGCCCGCGCCCGCCTGGGCGGGCGCGCCGACTACGCCTTGGGCGCTCCGGATCTTCTGCCCTTTGATTCCTGCTCCTTTGACTATGCCGTGGCCGTGGACGCTCTGGAGTTCTGCCGGGAGCCCGGGGCCGTCCTGAGGGAAATGGGCAGGGTGGCCTGCGGGGGGCTTATCCTCATGGTTCCCAATGCCTGGTCCCTGCTTGGCCTGCGCTGCCTCCTGGCGGCGGACCACCGCCCCTTGCTCCCCTTCCTGCAAAGCCCCCGCAGGCTGCACCGCCTGCTGAAAAAGACCTTTGCCGGCCAGCGGACCGTCTGGCTCTCCTCTCTCCTGGGACCGGTCTGTTCCTGGCGTTTCTCAGCCCCGGCCGTCTTCGCCAATTCCTTGGATTCCCCCTTTCCTCTGGGGGCTGTGGCCGGCGTGCGCATTGATTTCGGCCCCCTGTCCGCCGGAACTCCCCTGCTGGTCCCCCTCCGTTCCCCTGTATCCAGCGTGGAATGAAGGCCAAAGGAAGATCGCCGGCTTGGTCCCGCGCTGAAAAGGCTTGCAGTTTTGTCCGGAAGGTTTTATGAGAAATGTTGTCGATTTAATATGATTTCAGCGCAGTTCATGAATGAAAGGAGTGAATTGCTCTGCAAGAGTTACCCGCAAATCCCTGCCGCGCATTCCAAGTCCAGGTTAAAAATTAACGCATTTTTAACCTGGACTTGAGTTAACCCTTTTTTGGGAATAACCCGGTATGGTAAGCGCTTTTCCGCGGAGATCCCATGAAACAGGACACCCTTCTGGCCCAGGCCGGCGCGCGCAGAAATCCGGCGACGGGGGCCATCTCCATGCCCATCCATACTTCGGCGGCCTTCCAGCATCCCGCTCTCGGGCAAAGCACCGGCTTTGATTATTCCCGGACGGCCAACCCCACCAGACTGGCTCTGGAGGAGACGGTAGCCGCTCTGGAAGGCGCGGCCGGGGCCTCGGCTTTCGCCTCCGGTCTTGCGGCCATTGACGCGGTCATGCGGCTTTTTCCGCCCGGCAGCGCGCTTGTCGTTACCGAGGATCTGTACGGGGGCACTTTTCGGCTCTTTGACATCTTAGGCCAATCTATGGGCCTCCACTTCCTCTATGTGGATACCACCGATGCCGCTGCTGTAGCCCGGGCCCTGCGCAAGCCGGGCGTCCGCGGCCTGTATGTCGAAATGCCCACCAACCCCCTGCTCAAGGTGGCGGATCTGGCCGCTCTGGCCCAACTGGCCGGAGAAAGGCGGGCGCTGTTCATTGTGGACAACACCTTTCTTACGGCCGCGGCCTGCAGACCGCTGGAACTGGGCGCGGATATCGCGTTGTACAGCGCCACCAAGTACCTGGGAGGGCACAATGACCTCATTGCCGGAATCGTCGCTTCCAGGACTCAGGAGACGAGCGGACGCGTGGCCTTCCTGCAGAATGCCGCCGGCGCCATTCTGGGCCCTTTTGAGTCCTGGCTGTTGCTGCGCAGCCTCAAGACTCTTTCCCTCCGGCTCAGGAAACATGGGGAAAACGCCCTGGCTGTGGCGGAATTTCTTAAGGGGCATCCCCGGGTGCGCAATCTGCGCTATCCCGGCCTTCCCTCCGATCCCTGGCACGCCATTCTGGCCAAACAGGCCGGCTCCTTCGGGGGAATGATCGCCTTTGAAGCCCAATCGCGGGAGGCTGTGGAGCGCCTTCTGGCCTCGGTGCGCGTATTTATGTTCGCCGAGAGCCTGGGCGCGGCGGAATCGCTGGTAACTTTTCCCCTTGTTCAGACCCATGCCGATATGAGCCAGGAAATTCTGGCGCGTATTGGGATTACCGAATGCCTTGTCCGCCTTTCCATCGGCCTGGAAGACCCGGCCGATCTCATCGCCGATCTGGCCGCGGCCCTTGCCGCCTGATTCCAATTCCAGGTTAAAAATGCTTTAATTTTTGACCTGGAATTGGAATGCGAGGGCAGGATGTCGCGCCGAAATGCGAAGCATTTCGCGAGGCAAGGCGAAATCGCATTTTCGCCGCAGCCGACAGATAAAAATTGCAGTAGGCAATTTTTATCTGGAATCCGAATGAGCCGCCAATTCCTCTGGCGTTTGGAGCAATTTCAAAGATAAATTGCTCTGGCGGCCACGCGGGCGGCGCGAGCCGGCTGAAAACCACATCCTTCAGGAGCTTTTCCATGGACATCAAAAGCCGTATCATTCATGCGGGAACAGACCGGGATCCCTTCACCGGAGCTTCCGGCGTTCCCTTGTACCTGGCGTCTACCTTTGACCTGCGCCGGGCGACATCTGGCGGCGGGCACGACTATACCCGTAGCGGCAATCCCACGCGAGAGGCTCTGGAGCTGGCCGCGGCCGACCTGGAAGGCGGCGCGGCGGGCCTGGCCTTCGCTTCCGGCATGGCGGCCATATCCTCGGTGCTGCTCCTGTTCTCGCCGGGAGATCACCTGATTGTCAGCGCGGATGTATATGGAGGCTCCTTTAGGGTGCTGACCCGGCTCTTCTCCCGCTGGGGGCTTAATGCCTCCTTTGTGGACAGCACATCGCCGGAGGAGGTGGCTGGGGCCGTCACTCCGGCCACCAGGGGCATTTTTATCGAAACTCCTTCCAATCCGCTGCTCAGGATTACGGATCTGGCTTTTATCGCCGCCCTGGCCAGGGAACGGAACCTGCTGAGCATCGCGGACAACACCTTCGCCACTCCCTATCTGCAGCGGCCGCTTGCCTTCGGCTTTGATATCGTGGTGCACAGCGCCACCAAGTTTCTGAACGGGCACAGCGACGTGCTGGCTGGCCTGGCCGTTGTGCGGAAAGAGGATCTGGCCGAGCGCCTGCGCTTCATTCAGAACGCCTTTGGAGCGGTACTGGGCGTTCAGGACAGTTGGCTGCTGCTGCGAGGGATGAAAACCCTGGCCGTGCGCATGGATGCCTGCCAGGCGGGAGCCGCGGAAATAGCCAGCCGCCTGCGCGGCCTTGGGTCTGTGCGCCGGGTCTTTTATCCCGGTCTTGCGGACCACCCCGGCAAAGCCGTACACGACAGACAGGCCTCTGGACCCGGAGCGGTGGTCTCCTTTGAGCTGGACAGCGTGGATCGCTGCCTCCGTCTTCTGGAGCATGCCGGACTGCCCCTGGTTTCCGTCAGCCTGGGAGGGGTGGAGACAATCCTCAGCCATCCGGCGACCATGTCTCACGCTTCCATGCCCCCGGATGTACGGGCGGAACGGGGAATCAGCGACGCCCTTGTCCGGCTTTCCGTCGGCCTGGAAAGCCCGGAAGACATCTGGGCCGATCTGGAGGCGGCCATCAGGAGTTAGGGAAACGCTGATTTATTCCGTTTGGACTGCCCCGAGGCGTGGCGCGCCAGGAGCCGGGCGGCCTGAAGCCCCCCGCCGGTATGGGGGGAGAGCCATGCCTGGAAGCGAGTCCGGATTTCCATGCGGGCGGCCAGGCGGGCCTCCTGCCAGGCGGGAGCAATGGCGGCGATGCTGCGCAGGCGTTCCACAAGGGCCGGGGCGAGATCTCCGGCTGTGGGGAGGAGGGTGGCGAGTCCGGAGCTGAAGATTTCCCTCCCCACCCAGTGGAAGTTGGCTGTGTGCGGTCCTACGCAGGGGATGACCCCGGCCTCCAGAGATTCCAGAAAATTCTGCCCCCCCATGGGGGCCAGGCTGCCGCCCACAAATACGCTGTCGGCCAGGCTGTAGAGCAGGCGCAGGTCGCCGAAGGTATCCCAGAGTAATACGGCGGCCGTGTCCGGGCCGGAAGAGCGTAGGGAGAAGGGCAGGCCCTCAGAGGCCAGGATTTTTTTCCAGGCCGGGATGCGGTGCATGTGGCGGGGGGCGATGATCAGGCGCGGGGGCGCGCCTTGGAAGGAGAAGGCCGGCAGGCTCCGGACAGCGGGCAGCAGAAGACCCTCTTCCTCCTGGCGGACGGAGACCATGGCCACAGTGGGGGGGACGTTGCGGGGAGGGTCGGCCGGCGGGGAAAAGGATGCGGCGCGGTCGAATTTCAGGTTGGACATCAGGGTTACGGATTGTGGGCCGAAGAGGCGGGCGAAGCGTTCCGCGTCCTCCGGGGATACGGCCAGGACGGCGGAGGGAGGGTTTTCTCTCCAGAAGGGCTTAAGCAGGGAGTAGCCCTTCAGGCTTTTGGGCGTCATGCGGGCATTGAGGATCAGAAGGGGGATCCCCTCCCTGGTGGCGGCAGTCATGATTCCGGGCCAGAGTTCCGTTTCCAGCAGGGCAATGGCGGCGGGGCGGGCGGCTCTCATGGCTCTGCGCATTAGGGCCGGGTCGTCCAGGGGCAGATAGCGGGGCAGAAGGATCAGATCCGGGGGCAGGGCCGGATCCGCAGCCAGCTTTTTCAGGATTTCCAGTCCCTGGCTGGTGAATGTTGTGCAGAGCAGGCAGAGGGGGAGAGGTGGATCCGGCAGGGCCAGGAGCCCGGCAACCAGGGTTTGGATCAGCCAGGCCTCTCCGCCGGAGGCGGCCTGAAGCCAGATACAGGGGCCTGAGGCGGGAGGAAAGTGGGGCCAGCCTTCGGCGGCCAGGCGCTGCTCAAAGTCCCCGGACAGGCGGGAATGGCGGCGCAGCAGGGGCCGCGCCGCCTGCCAGGCCAGGGAGTAAAGGTTGAGAAAGGCGCGGGAGTAAAAAGACATGTCTGGGGCGAAATTGTTTAGAGCAGGGTTCCGATGCGGCTCCAACTGATATTGATGAAGTTGAGGCTGGACCAGTAGATGATGACGGCGCGGCCGTGAACGGTGTCCTTGTCCACAAAGCCCCAGTAACGGGAGTCTTGGGAGTCGTCCCGATTGTCGCCCATGACGAAGAGCTTGCCGGGAGGAACGGAAACGGGACGCATGAAGTCGCGCCAGCCGGGGATTACCTGGGACGAGGAATGGGAAATGTAGTCTTCCTGAACGGCTTCGCCGTTACGGTAGAGCTGTTTTTCGCGGATTTCAAGGACGTCCCCGGGCAGGCCGACCACTCGTTTAATATAGTCTATCCTGGGATTGCGCGGATAGGGGAAGACAATTATGTCTCCCCGTCCAGGCTCGCCCAGGGACAAAATTTCCTTTTGCGCCAAGGGCAGGTGGATGCCGTAGCTGAATTTGGCGACAAAGATGCGGTCGCCGGGCTGCAGGGTGGAAAGCATGGAGTTGGAAGGGATGATGAATGGCTCGAAGAGGAATGTCCGGATCAGGAGCATGATGACAACGGCCGCCGCGATAATCTTGACGATCTCCAGAAGATGCTGCCACGGGGTCTGATACAGGCCGGATTCAGCCATTAGTCATCTCCTGTTTGCAGTGCCGCCAGAAAGGCTTCCTGGGGCAGTTCCACATTGCCCATGCGCTTCATGCGTTTTTTACCTTCCTTTTGCTTTTCCAGCAGCTTGCGTTTGCGGGTGATGTCCCCGCCATAGCATTTGGCGGTGACGTTTTTGCTCAGGGGCGCGTTCCGTTCGCGGGCAATGACCTTGCTGCCTATGGCCGCCTGGATGATTACCTCAAAAAGCTGGCGGGGGATGGCCCGCTTGAGCTTTAGGGCCAGGGACCGGCCCTGGCGGTAGGCGTTGTCGCGGTGGAGGACTACGGCCAGGGCATCCACTGGTTCGCCGTTGATCAGCATGTCCAGCTTGACGAGATTCGCCTCGCGGTATTCGCTGAAAACGTAGTCCATGGACGCGTATCCCCTGGTGCCGGATTTCAGGCGGTCGAAAAAATCAAATACAATTTCGGCAAAGGGCATCTCGTAGGATATGATCAGGCGCTGGGCCGTCAGGTAGCGCATATTCTGCTGCGTTCCGCGCTTTTCCTCGCACAGCTTGAGGACATTGCCTACATACTCGCTGGGCGTATGGATTTCCATCCTCACGAAGGGTTCCCGGAAGGAGGCGATGCGCGCGGGTTCCGGGAGCTTGGCCGGGTTGTCCAGAAACAGGAGTTTGCCGTCAGTGGTTTCCACCTGATAGACGACAGAGGGGGCTGTGGCGATGAGTTCCACCTGGAATTCGCGTTCCAGGCGCTCCTGAATGATTTCCATGTGCAAAAGGCCAAGAAAGCCGCAGCGGAAGCCGAATCCCAGAGCCTGGGAGGTTTCGGCTTCAAAGGAAAAGGCGGCATCGTTGAGCTGGAGCTTTTCCAGAGCGTGCTTGAGGGCCTCATAGTCGGCGTTGTCCGTGGGG
>JAISMK010000143.1 GCA_031276785.1 Desulfovibrio sp.
GTCTTGCCCGTGCCCGGCCCGCCCGTAATCACCAGAACCTTGCCGGTCATGGCGGCCAGGGCCGCCTCCACCTGCCCTTCCGCCAGATCAATGGGCAGCATGCCCCGGACCTTGCCCAGCAATTCTTCAGGATTGTCGAAGAGCACGGATTTGGGCGAGCGCAGCAGGCGGTGCAGATAATAGGCGATGCTGCTTTCGTAGAGGTAAAAACGCCGCAGGTACACCGCCTGGAAGGAGGACCCTCCCTCCTCCTCCAGATCCTCCACCACAATGCGCTCGTCCAGAATCAGGGCTTCCAGGGCCGCGCCCAGCCGCTCCTCCTCCACCTCCAGGGTCTCGGCGGCCCGGCGGATCAGAGCCGCGCGGGGGACAAAACAATGCCCCTCGTCCACGGACTGACTGAGGATGTGCAGCAGGCCGGCCTCCAGGCGCAGGGCGGCGTCATGGCTAATGCCCAGTTTCACGGCCAGGGCGTCGGCGGTGAGGAAGCCGATGCCGCGGATGTCCATGGCCAGACGGTAGGGGTTCTCCCGCACCACGGCCACGGCGTCAGCCCCGTAATGCCGGAAGATGCGCACGGCATAGGAAGTGGAAATCCCGTGCGGCTGCAGGAACAGAATCAGCTCCCGGATGCCCTTGTGTTCCGCCCAGGCGGCCTTGATGTCCCCGATCATCCGGGAGGAGATGCCTTTGACCGAGGCTAGCCGGTCCGCTTTTTCATCCAGAATGTCAAAAGTCCGTTCGCCGAAGGCGTCCACAATGCGCCCGGCCAGGGCAGGCCCAACCCCCTTGATCAGGCCGGATCCCAGGTAGTGCCGGATGCCTTCCAAGGTGGCCGGGAGCAGAATTTCACAACTCTCCATCCTGAACTGGCGGCCGAAGCGGGGGTCATTGGACCAGGCTCCGGTCACGGACAGCCGGACGCCGGGCTGGGGAGAGGGCATCTCGCCCACCACGGTCACAGGATCCGCCCTGCCCTGCACCTTGAGCCGGAGGACGGTAAAGCCGTTGTCCTCGTTGTGAAAGACAACCCGCTCCAATGTCCCGTGCAGGGTGAGAGACGGGGAGAAGCCCGGAAGAGAAGGCCCGGTGCGCGTAGCCATGCGTTATGGTAGCGCGGGGCCGCTCTCCCAGTCAATGCGCCCGCAGACGGCCCGGGCAAAATCGTCCAGCCCCTGTCCGGAAAGGGCGGACAGTAACAGGGCCTCAGGGTGTCTGCCCTGAAGGAAACATAGATCCTCCCGCGCCAGCAGATCCGCCTTGTTGAACAGCAGCAGCCGGGGCGTGTCCTGAAGCCGCAGCCGGACCAGAATGTCCTCCACGGCCGCCATGCGCATGTCCCGCTCCGGGTGGGAGGCGTCCACCACATGCAGGAGAAGATCCGCCTCCTCCAGTTCCTCCAGGGTGGCCTGGAAGGCTTCCATCAGTTCCTTGGGCAGGCCGCGGATGAACCCCACGGTATCGGTCAGGATGAGTTCCCGCTCCTGGGGAAAGCGCAGGCGCCGGGTGGCCGGATCCAGGGTGGCGAAGAGGCGGTTGGCCACTGTTACGGAAGAGCCGGTCAGCCTGTTGAGCAGGGAGGATTTGCCGGCATTGGTGTAGCCCACCAGAGAGGCTACGGGGATATTGCCCTTGGCCCGGCGGCTCCGGGCCTGGGCGCGCTGGCGCCGCAGATCAGCCAGATCGGCCTTAATGCGAGCCACGCGCTCGCGCAGGCGGCGGCGATCGGTTTCCAGACGGGTTTCTCCCGGGCCCCGGCCGCCGATGCCGCCGGCCAGACGGTCCAGAGCGCGGGTTTTCCCCGCCAGGCGAGGCAGCATATACTGAAGCTGGGCCAGTTCCACCTGGTATTTGCCCGCGGAGGTGACGGCCCGTTGGGCAAAGATGTCCAAAATGAGCTGGGTGCGGTCCAGAACGCGGCGCTCGGTGATGTCCGCAAGATTGCGCAGCTGGGCCGGAGAAAGCTCTCCGTCAAAGATGATCAGCCCGGCGTTGCCCTGCAGGGCCAGAACCTCCAGATCCGCCAGCCTGCCCTTGCCGATGATGATGCGGGGGTTGACGGCGGCAACGCGCTGAAGGAGGGAGCCGACGGCGCTGACCCCGGCGGAGGCGGCCAGATCCGCCAGCTCGGCCAGGGAAGATTCCTGCTCGGCCCGGGACTTTTCCGAAACGCCCATCAGGATGGCCCGGCTCTCCGGCCCCCGGCCTTCCTCCCGTCCGGCCCGCCGCGCCGCGCCCGGAAAGGCGGCCTTACCGGCGGCCCCGCCGCGGGCGGGCTCCCGGGAAAAAACCAGGGAAGCGCCCCCCCGGGCCAGCTCCTCTTCCAGAGCCTGGGCTTCTGCGCTGAAATCAGTTTCCTCCAGATCCCAGCGAAGAGGGGGGTGAAGGAAGCTGGTCTTTCCCTCCGGATTGGGGGGCAGCAGATGGGCGTGCTGGCATTGCAGGGGCTGCCCCCTGGAGTCCACGGTCAGGACGCAGACGCTGTCCAGGCGCAGAAAGAGCATGTCCATGATGTCTTCCTGGCGCACAAGATCCGGCGTCAGATGGGTCACCAGCAGGCGCAGGCCGCGCAGCCGGCCCGCGCCCTCCCTGGCGCGGGGAAGCTCCGGAATGCAGATCCGGAGGGCATCGCCCACCACGACCATGAATGGTCTGCCCTGGCGGTTGATGAGCAGGCCAATCTGCCGGTTGATGTCCCGGGACAGGGCCGCCAGTTCACGGGCCTGCTCCGGAGTGTAACCGCCCGCCGGAGGATAGCGGCGGGCGGCCAGGCGGGAAAGAGCCTTCTGCCGGCTGGCCTTCAGGCCCTGGGTGTATCCTTCTACCCTGGCGATATTATTCTCCTTCGGCCGTGTCCCGGAGGCAGGATCCCGGGAGAAAAGAGGAAGCGATGAGGCTGTCGTAGGCCGCGGTCGCGGCAAAGGCGCAGGCGGCCAGGCCGCGGCGCAAAGGCAGGGAGGCCCGCATTCCCCGGCGGGACAATTCTTCCCGCACCTGATCATAGCGGGAAACAGCGGGCACAACCAGCAGGGAATGATAATTTTTGGCCGCCGCCCGGAGCAGGCAGGGCCCTCCGATGTCGATCTCCTCCAGCAGAGATCTGGGGTCTGGATTCCTGTGCGCGGCCCCGGCAAAATCATAGAGGTTGACGCAGACCAGATCAAAGGCCCGGATGCCGTGTTCGGCCAGGGCCGCCAGGTGAAGGGGGTTATCCTTGTCCGCCAGGATGCCCCCGTGGATGCGGGGATGCAGGGTTTTGACGCGTCCGTCCAGGATCTCTGGAAAGCCGGTGACCTCGCTGACCGCAAGCGCGGGCAGCCCCTTCTCCCGCAGAAAGGCGAGGGTGCCGCCTGTGGAGACAAGCTCCACCCCGGCCGAGGAGAGGAAACCGGCGAAATCCCCCAGGCCGGATTTGTCCGTGACCGAGAGAAGGGCGCGCCTTACGGGAAGCCACTCCATTCGTTCTCCTTTTGCCGCCGTCCTAGTACGCTGTAACATTTAAAATTACGGATAAATTTACGGCGTACTAATGCCGGGCTTTAAGCCCGGCGCGCCGCTGCATGCGGCGGAGCAAGCCGAAAACCACGCTTTTCGGCGCAGCGATCTTACCACTTAAAACGCAGTTTTAAGTGGTACATGGTACTAGAGCAGTTTAACTTTTAAAAGTTGGACTGCCCTGCAAGGATTTGCCTGCGAATCCTTCTTTCGGCGCGGCAATCAATCCGTGTGCCAGCCCAGGAACATTTTATAGGCCCGGTTGTCCGACTCGTCCATGTGCGGGTACCCCATGCGGTGTACCCGGGCCAAAAAGTCCTCAAAAGCGGCCAGCTTGTCCTCCGGCACGTCAAACCCCAGCAGCACCCGGCCGTAATCCGCCCCATGATAGCGGTACTGAAAAAGGGTGATATTAAAATCCACGCGCATGGCGTCCATAAAATCCAGCAAGGCTCCGGGACGCTCCGGGAATGTGAAGCGTATCAAGCGCTCATCCCTGATTTGCGGCGCGTTTCCCCCCACCATGTGGCGCACATGTACCTTGGCCAGTTCGTTGTCCGTCAAATCGCAAGCCCGGAACCCCTGCTCGCGCAGTTCCGAAAGAACGTCGGCGATTTCCTCCCGTCCGTTAATTTTAATGCCTACCAGCACGCGGGCCTGTTCCGGATCGGAAAAACGGGTGCAAAGTTCCGTAATATTGCGCTTGCCTATGGCCGCGCAGAGCAGGCGGAAACTGCCGGCTTTTTCCGGAATCACCACAGCCAGCAGGGCCTCCCGTTCCGCGCCAATCTCGGAACGGTCCACCACATGGCTCAGGCGGTCAAAATTCATGTTCGCGCCGCTGACAACGGCAATGAGCACCCGATCCCGGACCCCGGCCGCCGCATACGCCCGCAGGCCCGCCAGGGCAAGCGCCCCGGCCGGTTCCGCCACAACGCGGGTATCCTCAAAAATATCCTTTATGGCGCTGCAGATGGCGTCTGTATCCACAGTCAGAATATCATCCAGAAGATCACGGCAGAGGATGAAGGTTTCCTCCCCCACAAGCTTGACGGCCACGCCGTCCGCAAACAGCCCGACATCGCGCAGTTCCACCCGGCTTCCGGCCAGAAGGGAACGGCGCATGGCAT
>JAISMK010000024.1 GCA_031276785.1 Desulfovibrio sp.
CAAAATTAGCTGTATAATTGAAGATAAATACACAGAATTGGCTGTGCGCACCCTGCATGAGGCTTTCCATCTGGCTCAGCCGGACGTGGTTTCCGCCTGACTTGTATCACTTAGAGCATTTCAAAGCGGAATTGGTCTAAATGCGCCTTGGGGATGGGGCTGGCTGTTGGCCGGAAGGGGCGTGGCGGGAGAACCAACCGATGATGATGGCTCCGGCCTGGGCCACGTTCAGGGAATCAAAGGTCCGGAGCAGGGGAATGTGCAGCAGGTGATGGCAGCGGTTGCTGACGCCCGGCCTCAGGCCGTCCTCTTCGGAGCCGAGAACCAGGGCTGCGGGAAAGAGCGGCGTCAGGCTGAAAAGGTCCGTGGAGGCATCGCCGGAATCCTGGCGGGGGATGGTGGTTGTTCCGTACAGGGTGAAGCCCCGGTTTGCCAGTTTGCTTAGCTCCTGGCCCAGATTGGCGGCCTTGGCCACAGGCAGCCGGGCCAGGGCGCCCGCCGAGGCCTTGGCCGCCCCGGCCCCCAGATAGACGCCGTTGTGGCGAGGAATGATCAGGCCGGCCCCGCCCAAGGCATATAGAGTCCGGGCCAGAACGCCGGCATTGCCGGGATCCTGCACTTGGTCCAGAAAGAGCAGCAGAGGCAGGGGGGCATCCATGACAGAGGAAGCCAGAAGGTCACAGTCCGTGAAGCCGGCGTCATAGAGCCGGGCCGCCACCCCCTGGCAGCTTCCGGGGCGCAGGCGGGCGAAGCGTTCCGCCTCCAGCAGGAAAAAGCGCACCCCCCGCGCGCGGCAGAGGTCCAAAATACGATCCAGCTCCGCCACATGGCGGCCTTTGCGCAGAAAAACGCTGTCCAGGCGCTCCGGCGAGGATTCCAGCATTTCCAGCACCGGTTTGATCCCGGTCAGGAGGGGGGGGGCCTCTGCGGGCGGCGCGGAAGGTTCCGTTTCGGGCCGGCGCCGTTTTCGCTCCTGCTCCGGGGCGTCCCGCTTGCGGGAGGCGGGGGCGCGCCGGGCAGCCGGTTTGGGAAAGGGAGGGGCGATCATGGGGATCTCACAGCTAAGCGCCGGCAGGCGCGGTTGCCAGGGATAAAAAGATGCGCTATGAAACTCCGTCCTGCCGTAACGGCAGGCCATCCGCGACGAGGGCGCTGTTGCCCGTCGCCGGAGGATGCGTCCTCTCTATCCCGTTATACCCGCCAAGGCAAGTTCGCCGAAGGGCACGGCCCTTCTGGCCGGTGAGGTTTTCATGGCACTCACAGCGCTTTTTCGTCTCGGAGCGCTTTGCTGTCTGGCTGCGCTCCTGCTGGCAACCGGCTGCCAGCCCAAAGGACTGCCATCCGGCGATCCGGAGGGACGCTATGGGCAGGACTACGAGGAGGAGATCGTCGAGCCCTACACCCCGCGTGACGACGGCATTCCCCTTTCCTCCGCGGAGTTGGAGGCTTTCCGTTCCGTAGGCCGCATTGACGCCCGCCTGAGCCAGGAAGACGCGGAAATAGTTGAGTTGCATTTCAAATTCTTTGTCCACGAGCACCGGCGCACCTTTGAGCGCTATCTGGAACGCGGCGCCCGCTTTCTGCCCTATAT
The DNA here is from genome assembly GCA_031276785.1 of Desulfovibrio sp. Lineage (GTDB taxonomy): Bacteria > Desulfobacterota > Desulfovibrionia > Desulfovibrionales > Desulfovibrionaceae > Frigididesulfovibrio. The sequence continues at coordinate 1,592 of JAISMK010000024.1, forward strand.
CCGTCGGATTTTCGAGGAACGGGGCATTCCCGAAGATATCGTCTATCTGTTTATGGTGGAAAGCGGCGGCAACCCCAATGCCGTTTCCCGCTCCGGGGCGGTGGGGCTGTGGCAGTTCATGCCCTTTACCGGACAGAAGTACGGCCTTGCCCGTAATTCCTGGCTGGATGAGCGCCGCGACCCTTTCAAGGCCACCCTGGCCGCAGCAGACTACCTGTTGCAGCTCCATAGCATGTTTTCCAACTGGCATCTGGCGGTGGCCGCCTACAACGCGGGCGAGGGCAAGATCGGCAAGGCTCTTTTCGGCACCGGAGCCAGGGATTTTTTTGAGCTTTGCCGCCTGGACGCCTCTTTGGAGGAAAAACAGCGCCTGCGGGAAGAAACCCGCCAGTATGTGCCCCGGTTGATAGCCGTGGCCAAGATCATGCGCAATCTGGACAGGCTGGGATTTGCCGCTCCCAAGGCCGAGGATGCCTGGATTCTGGATACCCTTGAGGTTCCTCCAGGCACCAACCTTGCCGGTCTGGCCCGCGCTTTGGGGCTGACCTGGGACGAATTTTCCGGCATGAACCCCGCCTTCAGGCGGACTGCCAGCCCGCCCACGGCCACAGCCGTGGCCTATGTGGAACCGGAAAAAAAAGATCGGGCCGCCCACTGGCTGGCCAGCGCCGAAGCCCGCATCTATGCGGACTGGCGGGAATACCGGGTGCGCCGTCATGATACTCTTGCCGCCATAGGCAAGCGCCACAAGGTCAGCGTAGCCTCCTTGCGCCAGGCCAACAATTTTACCAACCTGCCCCGGCCGGGCACGTTAATTCTCATTCCCGGACGTGAGGCGCCGGTGGAGCCGGTCTACGATGCCCTGCCCGCGGGCCGGTCCTCGGCCACGGCCAGCGCCGGCAAGTATACCGTCAAACAGGGCGATACTCTATATTCTCTGGCCCAGGCCTGGGGGACGGATGTGGACAGCATCCGGCTGGCAAACCGTATGGGTTCCCGGGATACGAAGCTGAGCCTGGGGCAGCGCCTGTCCATTCCCGGCAACAGCAGACTGGTGCCTGCTGCCCGCAGAAGCGGAACCGCCTCCGCCGAAAAGGCTTTCCGGACGGCGGACTTCCCGGCTCCGCCCCGTACCGGCTATCAGGTCCGGCCCGGCGATACCCTCTATTCCATCGCCCGCGCCCATAAGATCACCGTGGCTGAACTGCGCGCCGCCAACAGCCTGGGCCAGAGGACGGCTCTTAAGGCGGGGCAGATCCTGCGCATTCCGGCAAAAGGCAGCCCGGCCTCCCCCGGCCGGACTTCCACCCCCGCCCCCAGGCCCCCCGCCCAGGCCGCGAAGCCTTCCGCCCGCTCCGTGGTCGTAGTTTCAGGGGATACTCTCTTTTCTCTGTCCCGCAAGCATAATTCTTCCGTGGAGGCCATCCGGCGGGCCAACGGACTGGGCGGGCACGTCATCCTCCGGCCCGGACAGACGCTTGTGATCCCCTGAGCACAGTCTATGGCCGCTCCTGTTTCCACCCCCGGGATCTTCACTCTTCTGGCCTGCGACGGCGCTGCCCGGGCGGGCGCCCTGCACACCGCCCACGGCCTGGTGAAAACGCCCGCCTTCATGCCCGTAGGCACGGCGGGCAGCGTCAAAGCCCTTGCCCCGGACGACCTGCGGGCCGCGGGCGCCGAAATGCTTCTTGGCAATACCTATCACCTTTTCCTGAGGCCCGGCGACGGCATGGTGGCCCGGCGGGGCGGTCTGCGCCGCTTCATGGCCTGGGACGGGCCTGTCCTCACGGACAGCGGCGGCTACCAGGCCTTCAGCCTTTCCGGCCTTTCCAGCTTCAGCGAGGAGGGAGTGCTCTTCCGTTCCCACCTGGACGGTTCCCGGCACCTTTTCACTCCGGAACGGGTGGTGGACATCCAGCGGAATCTCGCCTCGGACGTCATGATGGTCCTGGACCAATGCGCGGCCTACGGAACCCCGTATGCGGATACATCCGCCGCCGTCTCCCTGACCTCCCGCTGGGCGCTGCGTTCCCGCGCCGCCTACCCGCGGGGCGCCGGGCCCGGATTGCTGTTCGCCATTACCCAAGGCGGCTTTTTCTCCGATCTGCGCACCGCCTCCGTGGAGGAACTGGCTTCTCACGATTTTGACGGCTTCGCCATCGGCGGTCTTTCCGTAGGGGAACCCAAGGCTATTATGCACGATCTGCTGGCCCACACCGCCCCCCTCCTGCCCGGGGACAAGCCCCGCTACCTAATGGGCGTGGGCACCCCCTGGGACATCGTCGCCGCCATCAGCCGGGGAGTGGATATGTTCGATTGCGTTCTGCCCACCCGGAACGCCCGCAACGGCGCCATTTTCACCTCTGTCGGACGGATAAGCATCAAACGCCGTGAATACGCGGAGGATGAAGGTCCCTTGGATCCCCAGTGTTCCTGCTACACCTGCCGCACTTTTTCCCGGGCCTACCTGCGCCATCTGTTCCAAAGACGGGAACTGCTCTCCTACCGCCTCCTTTCCCTGCACAATCTGGCCTATTTTTTGGCTCTGGTCCGCTCGGCCCGCCTGGCGATTCTGGAAGGCCGCTTCGAAGCCTTGCTGGCGGAAATGGAGGCCCTGTACCCTGATGAGGCGGCCCTGACGCGATCCGGCGCGGGATGCGGACGGAACGGCATCGTCAAGATAACAAGTTGAAATATTTTATTATATGTCAGAGCGGTTTAACTTTGCAAAAGTTAGACTGCTCCGCAAGGATTTGCTTGCAAATCCTTGCCGCGAAAAGCTTGCAGGCGGGCTTTGCCCGCCGTTAAGAAAGCATTTCAAGCGTAAAATGCTCTATTATGGGGCACACCTTTGTTGCCCATCAGGAGAATCAGCGCATGAAAGTGGCACATCTTTGCATGATAGACCGCAACGGTGCGGGAACAGCGGCATTGCGCGTCCATAAAGCGCTGCTTGCCTCCGGGATGGACAGCACCATGTTCGTTCTCAACACCGCCAGCCGCTCACCGGATGTCCGCCTTTTTGATAACGCGCCCTCCAATGTCCGGGTGATCCCCCAACGCAATTGCGAAATAAGGGAAAGCTTGTCATGGCCCAGCATCGCCCAGCAGTGGAACCGCGTCCGCAGCCAGTACACACGGGCCGATCCGGCCCTGGAACTCTTCACGACGGCAGACTCTTTTGTCGCTCCGGATAATTTTGAAGCGCTCGCCGAAGCGGATATCATCATGCTCCATTGGGTGGCTGGCGTTGTCAATTTTCCGGATTTACCGCAGGTATTGAGGAATAAACCTGTGGTCTGGCGGTTTTCAGATTTTTCTCCGTTTACCGGCGGTTGCCACTATAGCAGGGGTTGCCACGCGTTTCACGACAAATGCGGTTTATGTCCACAGCTTGGCAGCACCCGCGAGCAAGACGCCTCGCGCCTTGGCTGGCTGATGAAACGTAACGCCTATTCGCAAATGAGCATTACCTGTGTCGCTCCATCCAAATGGATACAGGAGCATGCCGGACAAAGTTCCCTGCTGGGCGCTACAGACATTCAGCATATCCCCAACTGTGTGCCTTTGGACATATACGTTCCCGGCGATGCGGCGGCGCTAAAAAAACGCCTCGGCATCACCCCTGATCATAAAGTTTTGCTTTTCGGCGCGGCCAGCTTGAAAAACCCCCGAAAAGGGTTCGCTTACATTCTTGAAGCTCTCGAACAGCTTCACGCGCTCGGGGAACACCGCTTTGCGCTTGTTTCCTTTGGCGCCACCCCGCCGGACATTGTTGAAGCAACGCCATACCCCTGGCGCGCCTTGCCGCACCTTTCTTCCGATGCCGCGGTGGCCGAAGCTTTCAGTATCGCCGACGGCTTTTTATTGACGCCGGAGGAAGAAAATTTTCCGAGCGTTGCGCTGGAAAGTCTGGCTGTGGGAACGCCCGTAGTCGGGTTTGCCACAGGCGGAATTCCCGAAATCGTTCAGGATGGAATTTCGGGTTTTTTGGGCCCCACCCGCGATGTTCCTGTACTTACCGCCAATATCCGGCGCCTGCTGCGCCTTGACGCAGGCCAACTTGCGGCCATGCGGAAAAACTGCCGGGAAAGAGCGGAACACTACAGCGAGCGGCTTTGTGCCCATCAATACGCCCAGCTATTTGAAAAAACATTAAAAAAGTCTCCCGCCAGGCAATCCGCTTCTCCACAGGGCATCAGCATTTTATCCTACGAAAATATAGGTAGTTGGATTCTCGGAAAGTTTGCCCGCCTGCTACGCGAACATCTCACGGGTCTTGGTCTGCCGGCGGAGATCACATCCGACTCCTGGCGGCGAAGCCTTGTTACCCACCATATACCGTACCTCGGATGGGAAAACGCCGACAACAGTCTTGTCCGCACCATCATGATCACACATGTGGACACGCCGGAAAAAATATCCATGCTCATGCGTCAGCTTGCCATTGCCGACATGGGCATATGCATGTCGCGCGACACTGTGAACAAGCTGATTCGCGCGGGGTTGCCGGCCGAAAAACTTTGCTTTGTCCACCCCGCGCAAGATGGCCTGATCCGCCGCCGCAAAATGCGCCTGGGCATTACAAGCCGCCTGTACAGTGACGCCCGCAAACGTGAAAGCATGCTGGTGGAAGCGTTGTCCCTGTTTGATCCGGATATTTTTGCCGTGAAGATTATGGGAGGTGGATGGGAAGATCAGGTTCGCGTCTTGCGCGAGCGTGGAGTGGAAGTTGAATATATTCCCGATTTCGATAAAGCCGCGTATCTTGGTTTCTTTGAAAATATGGACTATTATCTGTACCTGGGTATGGATGAAGGCTCTATGGGCTTTCTCGACGCCCTGCACGCCGGAGTCAAGACCATTGTTACCGCTCAAGGCTACCACCTGGAAGCCCGGAACGCCCCTACTCACGGATTTGTATCGCTGAAAGAGTTGACGGATATTCTTGGAACAATTGCGTCTGAAAGTAATGCCCGTAGAGGAAACATTGACTGCTGGACATGGGACAGATACGCCAAACAGCATGTAGTGATCTGGAAATTTATCCTTGAACGCCAAAATATGCGTCTGCAGTTTAATTTAGAGAAAGCCATGCGGGATTCAAGTCTGCCATTCCGCCGAGCTCGGGAACACTATATGTCCGGCAATAGAAATCAGGAGGTTCTTAGTGCCTGCATCGCGGCTCTTAAAGATTCTCATCCGGAAGCAGCGAATCATGTTCTGCGAAACTATTTAATATTGTACCCTGATGATATAGTCCAATACCAATACTATGAAAGCCTGGACGAACATTGTTATAATTTTTTAATCCAGTAATTTTTTCCTCCGAGGGTTGGCGTGACACAACTAAAGACAACTCAAGGCAACTCTCCGGATATAAAAATTTCGATTATCATATCCGCATATAATTGCGCCGACTATATTGAGCGTTGTATTGCAAGTGTTTCGCAGCAAAATATACATGGAGTAATTGAAACTATAATTGTTGACGATGCGTCTTCAGACGCTACGGTACAAATTCTTCAGCAACTTAAAAAAAAATATGAAAATGATCATCTCATATTTGTCTTACACCGCCTGCAAAAAAATTCCGGACCCAACATAGCGCGAAATATAGCCATATCCAAGGCAAGAGGGGAATATCTGATCCCGCTTGACGCAGATGATTTTCTCTTCCCTGAAGCACTGAAGAAACTACTTGCAGTTGCTGAAAAATACGGTTCAGATACCGCCATCGGCGGCGTCAGTGTGCTTGACGGCGAAACCCTGCACGAAGTTGCCAGACTAGCTGCGGCAGAAAATTTTTTTGACATTAATATTCACGACCATAATGATTTATACATCTTCGCACTGTCATATCACTACAGCATGCTTGTAAAGATGTCTATCATTAGAAAAAATAAAATCAGATACAATGAATCACTTCTCGCATCAGGCGATGGATATTATTTATTTTCTTTATTTTTTCACTTGAATAAAGTTTCCATAATCAAGGATATTATATACGGAAGAACCATAAACATCGGCTCAATATGCAATAAAAAAAGATCATATAGGTGGTATGAATCAGATATATCTGTCTATTGCTATTTGTATGAAAAATCATTCAGCGCAAACAAAAGATATATTGCAGATATTAGATTTTCATACTGGTTAAAAGATTTTTTTATAAAAGATATTTCAATTATAAAAAAAGATTTCAACAACACAGATATATATAATATCGTCCAACTATTACATAATATGTCTGTAAAGTATGACATATTTCCAGAAATTTTAGTCTACCTTGTGGATAAATCTCCACTACAACTTACTCCTCAGCACACTCTTTTCCTCAAGTCTCTAACTGAAGATCCTGTGAAGGCCCTGTATATATTCAAAAGATATCTGTGACATCATTTCAACAAGATCAAAAGCATTATCTGTAGTAACCGCTCACAGGGTATCAGCGATGAAGAAAGGCGGTATCAGGGCGTTGCCCTTGGAAGAAACTCTTGAAGGCGTCTACAAGCACCGGGTGGGTACGCTTTTTTTGGATGCGGCAGGTTGGGCGAACCGAAAGTATGCGTTCGACAAAACGCTCGCCTTTTTCGCGGCGTGTACCGAAACTGCGTTTGCGCCAGATAACGGAGAAACGAAGCATGCGTTCCGCGTGGTTGTTGGTTGGACCAATCCCCTCTTCTCGCAGGAAGGTCCAGAGGCAATCCATCTCTTTTACCAAATGACGCACAAGACCACCAACCACATCC
>JAISMK010000093.1 GCA_031276785.1 Desulfovibrio sp.
ATTTAAAATTGCGGATAAATTTACAGCGTACTAACGCCGGGCTTAAGCCCGGCGCGCCGCTGCAGGCGGCGGAGCAAGCCGAAAACCACGCTTTTCGGCGCAGCGATCTTACCACTTAACACGCAGTTTTAAGTGGTACATAGTACTAGAGCATTTTGAACCTGGAAATGGAATAATACCCTGTAACCTTATGGCTGATTGCGCCAAATCAGCAAAAAGGGGAAGTCATGACCACAAAAGTGCTTCGCGCGGGCAACACAAGCTCCCTGATCCTCCGGCCGGAACTCCTGCGCAGTGCCTTGGGGGAGGGCGACAGCCCCGACCTTATCCTGCTCTCCTCAAAACGCCTGTTCCTTGTGCAGCGTTTTGATCCGGCCGCCTGTATGCGAACCCGGCAGGCCGTCCTGGCGGAACGCTTTTCTCTGGGGGCGGGCCGCGTCTCCGCCGAACTTGCGATCCAGACCGCCGAAGGACTGGAACTGGAGCTGGACCGGCTCCTCGCCGCGGGTGCGAAACAGGAGGATCTCGTGCTGGAGGTTTCCGGCGCAACGCCCGTCGGTCCTGTCCTGGCCATAGTCTTTTGCGACCCGGCGGACCTGGTGGTGGAAAATGTGGAAAAGGGCATGGAAGGCTGATCCGGACTTGCCTTTTGTTCCACAATCAACCATTATTATATACTATTTAAAACTGTGTTTTAAGCGGCAGGATCGTCTGGCTTTGCCCTGCATCGGCACGCTGTGCCTTGAAATGTCACAGAGTGCCATTTGCCCGTTGCTGAAAAAGGCAATGCGTCCTTTTTCCAATCCGGAGCGTTTGCATACAAGCGAAGAATGCCCTATAGTCCGCAGGACGCCGCAATTTCCCGGCGGGGCTGTTCCGCCGCCCCTTGTGGCCCACCCTGCATAACGAGGCGCCATGCATCTCCGGATCCACGAACCTGAAAGCCGACTCCCGTCCACCGCAACCAAAGCCCTGCTCCTGGCCGGGCGACTGCTGGAAAAAAAGGCCCTGGATCTCCTGGCCTTGGATCTGTCCGGGGAACAGCTCCTGTATGAAGCCGCTCTCATAGCCACCGCGTCCTCTCCCCGCCACGCCAAGGGATTAGCCGATTTCCTGTTGGAGGAATGCCGCAGGGAACGATTCGCCTGCCTGCACCTGGAAGGCTACGCCGCCGCCCAGTGGATCCTGCTGGATCTCAATGACCTGGTAATCCACATCTTCCAGCAACCGATCCGGGATCTCTACCGCCTGGAGGATCTCTGGCCAGCCGTTCCCGTCCTTGCCGATCACCGGGAGAAAAAAAGCCCATGAACCTGACCCCCACCCTGCTTCTCATTCTGGACGGCTGGGGCCAGGCCCCGGCCGGACCAGGCAACGCCGTCCGCCTGGCGGCCACCCCCACCCTTGACCTGCTGCAGGGCACCCGCCCCTCCTCCCTACTGCTCTGCTCCGGCCGGGCCGTGGGCCTGCCCGCCGGCTTTATGGGCAATTCCGAGGTGGGGCACATGAATCTGGGGGCCGGGCGCATCGTTTACCAGGATATGACCCGCATCGACATGGCCATTGAGGAAGGTTCCCTGGCCGCCAACCCGGCGCTGGCCGCCCTTCTGGACGGCGCCAGGCAAAGCGGCGGGGCTGTGCACTTCCTGGGCCTGCTCTCCGATGGCGGCGTCCACAGCCATATCCGCCACCTTTTCGCTCTTCTGGATACCGCCCACGCCGCCGGAGTACCCGCCAGGGTCCACTGTTTCATGGATGGCCGGGACACGGAACCCACCTCCGGCATCGGCTTCCTCCGGGATCTCCTGGACCGGATGCCCGCCTCCGCCGCCATTTCCGGCATCACCGGCCGCTATTACGCCATGGACCGCGACAAGCGCTGGGAGCGGGTACAGACGGCCTGGGACGCCATGACGCACGGCAAGGCCCTTCAGGCCCCGGACCCGCTCTCCGCCATTAGCGAGGCCTATGCCGCCGGGGAAACGGACGAGTTTGTCCGCCCCCGTCTGGTGGTCCCCGCCGGAACAGCCCCCTGTCTGATCCGGGACGGAGACGCCGTGTTCCTGTTCAACTTTCGGGCCGACCGCTCCCGCCAGCTTGCCGGCTGCTTCCACGACCCCGGTTTCACCGCCTTCGACCGCGGGCGCCTTCCCCGCCTGTCCGGACTGGCCACCATGACCCAGTACGACGCATCCCTCCACTTGCCGGCGGCCTTCGCCCGCGAGGACATCAGAGACGGCCTGGGCGAGGTCGTCTCCAGGCTCGGGCTGTCCCAACTGCGCATCGCGGAAACGGAAAAGTACGCCCATGTGACCTACTTTTTCAACGGCGGCCGGGAAGACCCCCTGCCCGGCGAAGACCGCCGCCTGGTCCCTTCCCCCCGGGATGTGGCCACCTACGACCTCAAGCCTGAAATGAGCGTCCACCAGGTCACTGAAGAGCTCCTGCGCGCCTGGGAGAGAGGGGTTTACTCACTTATCGTCTGCAATTTCGCCAACATGGATATGGTGGGGCACACCGGAGTCATTCCTGCAGCCATCAAGGCCTGCGAAGCCGTGGATGCCTGTCTGGCCCGCATCCTCAGCGCCGTCCTCACCGCCGGGGGCCGCCTGCTGCTCACCGCCGACCACGGCAACGCCGACGAAATGCTCACGCCCCAAGGCTCGCCCCAGACGGCTCACAGTAAAAACCCCGTGGCCCTCGTCCTCGTCGATCCGGATCCGGGCCGGAAACTGCTGCCCCACGGCAAGCTGGGCGATATCGCCCCCACCATCCTGCGCCTGTGGGGCCTGCCGGCACCCTCGGCCATGGCCGGCCGCGGCCTGCTGCCGGAGGAGGCCCCATGAGCGCCAAACCCCCGGCCCCGGTCAAACCCACGGGCATGGAACTGGTTTTTTTCTATGTCTGCCCCTATTGCGGCCGGGAACTGCCTCTGGTGGCTCCTCCCCAGCCGACCATGATCACCTGTGAAGTGTGCCGCCAGAACTTTCCCATTGTCCCCATTGACGAACACACCGTCCAGTTCGTCAAGCTCATGCTCGCCGACGGCCCGGCGGCCATAGACCCGGACTTTCTCTGAAGGCTGGCGCCCCAAGGGAGGAGAAAATGCTCATCGGACTTGACGTGGGCGGCACCTACACCGACGCCGTGCTTCTGGATGAAAACGCCTGGCAGGGGAAGGATGCCCCTTACGTCAAGGCGGTCAAGGCCCCCACCCAGGCGGATTCCGTTCTGCCTGGCGTACTCCGCGCCTTGGAAGAGGTTCTGGAGGGAGAAGACCCCAACGCGGTCAAACGAGTCTGCGTTTCCAGCACCTTGGGACTCAATGCCCTGCTCACTGGCAGGGAAGATCCCACAGGGGTGCTGGCCGTGCCCGGCCCCGGCATGGACCCCGCTCTGTTCTGGGGGGAAGGAGACAACCTGCGGATTCTCTCCGGAGCTGAGGACCACCGGGGAATCGCCGTCGCCCCCCTGGATCCCGGCGCGGCCCGCCAGGCCCTGCGCGCCTTTGCCGCCCAAGGGATAGCCGCCTGCGCCGTGGTGGGCAAGTTCAGCCCCAAAAACCCCGAGCAGGAATACGCCCTGAGGGATCTGGCCAGGCAGGAACTTGGCCCGGACGCTCCGGTGGCCTGCGGTTCGGATGCCAGCGGCGCCCTGAATTTCCCCCGCCGCCTGCACACCGCCTACTGCAACGCATCCCTGACCCGCACCGCCGGGCGCTTCGCCTCCGCTCTGGACGAGGCGGCAAAACGCCTCCGCCTGAACTGCCCCATAGTGATCATGAAGGCCGACGCCGGCGTCTTTTCCAATGCAGAGGCCGCCGGCGAACCGGCCGCCGCCATGGGCTCCGGCCCGGCGGCCAGTCTCATGGGCGTGCTGGCCCTTCTGCCCTTTCCGGGCGGGAGATCTCCCCGGGATCTGCTCATGGTGGACATGGGCGGGACCAGCACGGACCTTGCCCTCCTGGCCCACGGCCAGCCCCTGCTGGCCAGGGAGGGCCTCCGCGTGGCCGGACGGCCCACCCTGATCCGCAGCCTCTGGACCCGCTCCATCGCCTTGGGCGGCGACTCCGTGCTGGCCTGGGACGAGGGGAAGCCCCGCGTCGGGCCGGATCGTCTGGGGCCTGCCCTGGCCCTGGCCCCGGAAGATCTGGGACAGCGCCCTCCCACCCTGACCGATGCCCTGGTTGTTCTCGGCCGCGCCCGGCTGGGCAGGCCGGAGGCCGCCCAAGCCGCCATGGACGCCCTGGATGCGGAGGCGGGGCGCAAAGACGGCGCCCGGGCCTTTGTGGACGCCGCTCTGGATCGCATCCGCCAGGAGGCCGAAAGCCTTCTGGCGGAGGTGAACACCCGGCCCGTATATACCATCCGCGAACTCCTGGTCACGGAGACCCTGGCCCCGGAGGCGGCCGTGCTCATCGGAGGGCCAGCCGGGGCTATGGCCCCCCTGGCGGAAACAGCCCTGGGCATGCCGGTCCTGGTGCCCCCGGCCGCGGCCTGCGCCAATGCCCTGGGCGCCGCCCTGGCGCGCCCCACCCGCACGGCGGATCTCTACGCCGACACCCTGCGCGGCCGCATGAGCATGACCGCTCTGGGCATTGAAAAATCCATCGATCACCGCTATGGCCTGGGAGAGGCCAAGCGGGATATTCTCGCCGCCCTGGCTGAAGAAGGCTGCGACCCGGCCCAGTTGGTATTTGCCGAGAGTTTCCGGATTCTGGACGAGCGCCAGGGCCGGGGATCCATAATCAAAATCCGCGCCCAGCGCCCCGCCGGACTGCTGCGGGAAAGAGAGAGGCCATGAGCCGCGACCCCCACCGCCTGCCCCCGGCCGGCAGATCCTTGGGTCTGGTCTTTTTCCCGGCCTATGACTGGGCCATTTCCCCCACCCACCCCGAACGGGAAGAACGCCTGCTCTACACCCAGGATCAACTGCGCGAGGAGGGCCTCTTCGACATACCCGGCATCAGCGAGCACAAACCCGGACTGGCCGAGAGCGAAGACGTGCAGCGGGTGCATTTCACCCCTCCGGGACTGGAGCGGGTGACGGACACGGCCCACTATGTGAGCGCCGGAAGCGCCATCACCGCCGCCGACCTTGTCCTTTCCGGCCTCACGGACCGGGCCTTCGCCCTGACGCGGCCGCCCGGACACCATGCCATGCGCGTGGTCCAGGGCGGACGGGGCTTCTGCAACGTGAATATTGAAGCCATAATGATCGAGCGCCTGCGCCGCGACCACGGCATCCGCCGCGTCGCCATAGTGGATACCGACTGCCATCACGGGGACGGTTCCCAAGACATCTACTGGCACGATCCGGATACCTTGTTTATCAGCATCCACCAGGACGGCCGCACCCTTTACCCCGGCAGCGGGGCTGTGGACGAACTGGGCGGACCCAAGGCGCGGGGAAGCACCGTCAACATACCCCTGCCTCCGGATACGGGGGATGAGGGCTTCCTCCTGGCGGCCCGCCGCATCATCCGGCCCCTTCTGGACGAATGGAAGCCGGAGCTGATCGTCAATTCCGCCGGGCAGGACAACCATTTTACCGATCCCATCGCCCACATGCGCCTTTCGGCCAGAGGCTACGGCCGGCTCATGGACTGCATTGACCCTCATCTGGCCGTGCTGGAAGGAGGATATTCCATCCAGGGCGCCCTGCCTTATGTGAATCTGGCCATCATCCTGGCTATGGCCGGCCTGGACTACAGCCAAGTCATTGAACCGCGCTGGCAGGACAGCATGTCCTCAACTGAGCCGCGCATCCTGGACTACATAGGGCGTCTGGCGGAAAAAGTCCTGCATCTGCATCGCCATCCGGACAGGGCGGACCACGGTTACGTCCGGGAAAGGGGGTTCTGGGTCCGGGAACGCTCAATTTTTTACGACACCGACGGCATCAGCGAAAAACAGCGCGAGGAACTGTACGATTGCCCCCAATGCCCCGGCTTCCTGGTCATCCACACCTCATCCGGCAAAAGGGGCCGCTCCCTGGCGGTGGAAAGCCCCCGCGCGGCCTGTTCCGCCTGCCGGCAAAAGGCGGAGGACATCTACCGGCGGACCGTTGCCGAAGGCAGCCCTGCCGAATTCGGCGACCGGGCCGCGGACCGCTACGAAAGGAATTTTTAAAGCAATGAAAAATGCTCTTGCTCTGCTCTTAATTTGGATTCCAGATAAAAATTGCCTCCTGCAATTTTTATCTGTCGGCTACGGCGAAAATGTGATTTCGCCTTGCCTCTCGAAATGCTTCGTATTTCGGTGCGACATCCTGTCGCGCATTCCAATTACAGGTCAAAAATTAAAGCATTTTTAACCTGGAATTGGAATAAGGAGGGGAAAAACATGCTTTCCAGCGGCGACATCCGGGCCATGCTCCGCCGGGGCGAGGCCACAGTGGGGACCTGGCTGCAGATTCCCAGTCCGGACGCGGCGGAGGTTATCGGCCGTCTGGGCTATGACTGGCCGGGTCAGGACATGGAGCACGGGGCCTTTACCCGTGCCCATCTGCCGGACATGTTCCGCGCTCTGGAGCGCTGGGGCACCCTGCCCTTTGTCCGCCTGCCCGAAGCCACCATGCGCAACATCAAGGACGCCCTGGATTCCGGCGCCCAAGGGCTGATCTTTCCCATGATCGAAAGCCGGGCGCAGTTGGACCGGGCCATTGCCTGGTCGCTGTACCCCGGAGGCGCGGAGTTCGGGGACGGCCGGAGGGGAGTGGGCTTTTCCCGGGCCAACGCCTACGGCCTGGACTTCGCCGAACAGGCCAACGCCGGAGAAAGGCAGGGACGCGCCGCCGACATCGTACTGGTGGCCCAGATTGAACACCGCAACGCCCTGGATCAGTTGGATGCCATTTTTTCCCATCCCCGTCTGGACGCCTGTATGGTGGGCCCCTATGATCTTTCCGCTTCCATGAACCTCACAGGCCGTTTCGACCAGCCTGAATTTCTCGCCGCCCTGGCCGCCATAGAGGAGCGGGCCGCCGCCCGCGGCCTGGCCAGGGGGTACCACGTGGTGCAACCCGACAGCGGGGAATTGCGGCGCAAAATAGCCGCCGGCTATACCTTCCTGGCCTACGGCCTGGACACCCTCTTCCTGCGGCGCGGCGGCGCGCGTCCCGAGGTCTGAAATGCTGGTCACCGTTCTGGGCGGATCGGGCTTCCTGGGCTCCCATGTCTGCGACAAACTCTCCGAAGCCGGGCACCAGGTGACCATTTTCGATCTGCGGCCCTCGCCCTGGGTCCGCCCGGATCAACGCATGCTCACCGGAGACATTCTGGATCAGAAGGCGGTGGAACAGGCCGTGGACGGGGCGGAGGCCGTGTACAATTTCGCCGGCATCGCCGACATCGGAGAGGCGGATTCCCGCCCCCTGGACACGGTGCGCTGCAACATCCTGGGCAACACCCTGGCCCTGGAGGCGGCCCGCAAGGCCGGGACGCGCCGTTTCATCTTCGCCAGCTCCCTGTATGTCTACAGCAAGGAAGGCGGGTTTTACCGCTGCAGCAAGCAGGCCTGCGAGCTGTATATTGAAAACTATCACCTGCTGTACGGGCTGGAATACACCATCCTGCGCTACGGCTCCCTGTACGGACCACGCGCGGACAAGCGCAACGCCATTTACCGCTTTGTGCGCGAGGCTCTGGAGACGCGGCGCATCACCTATTACGGCCTGCCCACAGCCCTGCGCGAGTACATCCATGTGGAAGACGCGGCCCTGTGCAGCGTGGAAAGCCTGGACGCGCAATACGCCAACGCCCACCTTATCCTCGCGGGCAGCCAGCCCATGCGGGTCCGGGATCTGCTCAAGATGATCGCCCAGATGGCCGGGGGAGACATCTCCTTTGAGTTTCAGGGCGACGGCACGCACGGCCACTATGAAATCACGCCCTATTCCTTCAACCCCAAGGTGGGCAGGAAAATGGCCCCGCGCCTATCCACGGATCTGGGGCAGGGCCTTTTGTTGGTGATGGAGGATATTCACCGGGAACTCAACCCAGACCTGGTTTCCGACCTCGGCTATCTGGTGCGTAAGGACCGCCCATGACCATCTTCGCAGTCATTCCCGCCCGCATGGGATCTTCCCGCTATCCGGGCAAACCCCTGGCCTGCATCCACGGCCTGCCCATGCTGGGGCATGTGGCCCTGCGCACGGCCCTCTGCCCCTGCCTGGACGCCACCTACATAGCCACCTGCGACGAGGAGATCATGGCCTTTGCCGCCGCCCGGGGCATCCGGGCAGTCATGACCTCCTCCTCCCACACCCGCTGCACCGACCGCACGGCCGAGGCCCTGCTGCGCATTGAAGAGGAACAGGGCCGCCGGGCGGACATCGTGGTCATGGTCCAGGGCGATGAACCCATGGTCACCCCGGCCATGATCGAAGCCGCCCTGGGGCCCCTTCTGGAGGAGCCGGATCTTCAGGTTGTAAACCTAATGGCCGATCTGGCCACGGAGGAAGAATTTGAAGACCCGGGCGAGGTCAAGGTGGTAACGGACTTGCGCGGCAACGCCCTGTATTTTTCCCGCGAACCCATTCCTTCGCGCAAAAAGGGAGCGGCCCGGGTGCCCATGAAAAAGCAGGTCTGCGTAATTCCCTTCCGGCGCGACTATCTGCTGCGCTACACCAGCCTGCCGGAATCCCCCCTGGAGATCATCGAATCCGTGGACATGATGCGGGTGCTGGAAAACGGAGACGATGTGCGCATGGTGCCCATCCGCGAACGCACCCTGAGCGTGGACACCCCCGCGGATCTTGCCCGCGTTATGGAACTGATGCGCGACGATCCGCTGCGCCGGAGCTACCAGGCGGAGGCAAGGTGAAAGCGTCCCCTCAGCTTGCCGGAGCTGTGCCCTCTTCTTCCCCGGCGGGAACGGGGCGCGCGGCGCAGGCGCGATAGATGCGCCAGCCCAGAAAGGTGGCCAGCAGAAAAAGCAGGACGGCAAGGCTGAGGCGGATTTCCGGCTCCACCCGGGCGCCGCTGCCCAGCAGGCTGAAAATGGCGGTCTGCGGCAGGTAGCCCACAACTGAGCCGGCAAGAAAGGCAGGGGCGGAAACGGAGGTCAGTCCGGCCGCGATGTTGGTCAGGGCGTTGCAGCCGGCGGGCAGAAAGCGCACGGCCATGGTCATGAGAAAGGGACGGCGGGAGAGGAAGGCGTCCAGCTTGCGGATCCTCTTGCCCATGCGCCGGCGCAGGGCCTCCCGGCCCAGGCGCCGGGCGTAAAAAAAGCCGCAGGCGCAACCGCCCGCAAGGCCGAGGCTGCACCAGAGGACTCCGTACAAAACTCCGAAGGCATACCCACCCAAGGTGGCCAGGGCCTGGCGGGGAAAGCCCAGGGCGGAGAGCAGGGCTGTAAGGCATACGAAGAGCAGGATTCCCGGCGCGCCCTGTCCGCGCAGGTAAAGATCGGCCCAGCGCCCGCTTAAAACCTCATCCAGATCCAGAATATGCAGGAGAACGGCGCCGCCCAGAAAAAAGCCGAACAGAATGGCCGACCCGCCAAGGCGCACCGGAAAGAGGCCGGCATCCTCAAGGGCGCCGCGGGCGGGCGGAAATACGGGGAAAATGGACATCGCTTCCAGAATATGCGCACCACGCCAGATTGTAAAGGAAACGCCGCCGCAGCCGACAATTCAAAACCGCATGGACGCTGTTTGGAATTGGAACTGGAACAATACGCCCCCTCCGGCGATGAACTCGGAAAGACAAGGGCATGAGCCAGAGCGCGCAGGATCCCTGCGAAACCTTTTACGCCGCCGATCCCGCCCTGTTCCGCAAAGGGCGGGGCCTGGCGGCCGTCCTCTTCGATTTTGACGGCACCCTGGCCGTGCCCACCCTGGATTTCGCCCTTATGCGGGCCAGAACCCTGGAGGCTCTGGCGCCCTTCGCCCGGGAGCCTTTCCGGCCGGAGGCCATGATTATGGAAGAACTGGACAGGGTTACCGCCCTCCTTCCCCCGGCCGGGGCGAAGGAGGCCCGGCTGGCCGCCTTCGCCGCCATTGAGGCCGTGGAACTGGAGGCCGCCTCCCGCTCCTCCCTTTTTCCCTTCGTCCGGCCCATGCTGGCCGCCCTGCGGCGGAAAAACATCCCCTTCGGCGTCATCACCCGCAACTTTCCCTCCGCCGTGTTCACTGTCTTTCCAGACCTGGGCCAATACTCCCCCTGCATCCTGACCCGCGAAGACGTGCCCCGGGTTAAGCCTGATCCGGACCATCTGGAACGGGCCTTCCGCCGCCTGGGGGTCCGGCCTGGAGCAACCCTGATGGTGGGCGACCACCCCTCGGACATCCAGACGGGCAGGAGGGCCGGCTCCCGCACCGCCGGCGTGGACAGCGGAGAAGCCTCGCGGGATCGCCTGGCCGGGGAATTTCCGGACTTTCTGGCGGCGGACGCCGGGGAACTGATGCGCGGACTGGAAATCCTGGGAAAATACTGATCCCTGCCGGGGGCCGGGGGTGATCTGCGCTCCCGCCCTTTACTTTATTCCCAGGGGATCTTATTAGGGCGCTGGAGCGGTTTCGCTTTGAGACCAAGTTGCGACCAATAGAGCAATTCCACTTTGCAATTGCTCTGGCGGCGGGCAAAGCTCGCCTGCAACCATCTCGCGGCAAGGATTTGAAGAATAATCATTACAGAGCGGTCCAGCTTTTTCAAAGTTGAACGGCGCCAACGATGTTCCCTACCATTCCTTCGCGGAGGAGAACCTGATGCCCAGACGCCCTTTTCCCGCCACCCCGGCAATCCTGGCCCTGCTGTTTCTGGCCCTTTCTCCCGCCGCCGCCCCGGCGGCCATTCCCGGCGATTTCCGGGAGCTGGTCAAAAACGCCGGCCCGGCTGTGGTGAACATCAATACCGAGCGCACGGAGCAGGTGCGAAGGTTCTCCCCCGGCTTTGACATCTTCCGGGGCATACCGGACATGGACCGTTTTTTCGACCAGTTTGAGGAATTCCACGGCAGCCCCCAAACCCGCAAAAGCGCATCTCTGGGCTCCGGCTTCCTGATTTCCCAGGACGGCTATATCGTCACCAACAATCACGTCATTGAGGGGGCGGACTCCATCCGGGTGAGCATGGACCGGAGCGGCAAGGAAAACTCCTTTGAAGCCAGCGTTGTCGGCGCCGATCCGGCAACGGATCTGGCCCTGATCAAAATCGACGCCACGGGCCTGCCTTTTCTGGCCTTTGGCGATTCCGACGCTCTGGAGGTGGGCGAATGGGTGCTGGCCATCGGCAGCCCTCTGGGCCTGGACCACACTGTCACCGCCGGGATCATCTCAGCCAAGGGACGCAGCATCCAGTCCGGCCCCTATGACGACTTTCTTCAAACCGACGCTTCCATCAACAGAGGCAACAGCGGCGGTCCCCTGCTGAACATGGCCGGAGAGGTGGTGGGCATTAACACCGCCATTGCCCAGCGCGCCCAGGGAATCGGCTTCGCCATCCCCTCCAGCATGGCCCAGAAGATCATCGCCAGCCTGCGCGAACACCGTAAGGTGAGCCGGGGCTGGCTGGGGGTCACCATCCAGAACGTGGACGAGGCCACAGCTAAGGCCCTCAACCTGGACAAGGCGGCAGGAGCCCTGGTGAACAGCGTTCTGGAAGGCCATCCCGCCGACAAGGCCGGCATCCGGAGCGGCGACGTTATTCTGGAGATCAACGGCCGTAGTGTGGAAAACACGGAGCAACTGCTGCGCACGGTGGCCCAGATTGCCCCAGGTAGCCGGGCTTCCGTGGTCGTCTGGCGCGACGGCGGCAAGAGAACTTTCAGCCTGACCATGGCGGAACGCGATGCGGCCCCTGGCGCCAATGCCTCCGAAGGCGGCGCCATCTCCGACAAGCTGGGCCTTTCCCTCCGCCCGGTCACGCCGGACGATGCCCGCCGCCTGGGCTTGAAGTCCAAGGACGGCATCCTGGTTTCCGCGCTGGATGAGAAGGGGCCGGCGGCCAGGGCCGGTATCCGCTCCGGGGACGTTATCCTGGCAGTCAACAACGTCCGGGTGAACACTCCGGCGGAGTTCGCCAAACAGGCGGAGGCCGGGGCCAAACAGCGCGGCGCCCTGCTGCTGCACATTTCCCGCAGAGGACAGATTTTCTTCAAGGCCATAGAACTCAAGGACAAATAAAAACCAGCGCGGTCCGGGGCTGTCCCGGACCGCGCCGCCAGCCATGCCCGTCTTCCGCCTGTCCTCAGCCACCCTGGATTTTCCCGATCCCTCTCTGGCCGAGCCGGACGGACTGCTGGCCGTGGGCGGAGATCTCTCCCCCCAGCGCCTGCTGCGGGCCTATGCCCTGGGCATCTTCCCCTGGTATCCGGAAAATTCTCCCATCCTCTGGTGGTCTCCCGACCCGCGCTGCGTACTTGTTCCCGGAGATCTGCATGTGCCCCGCTCCCTCACCCGGACCTTGCGCCGCCAACCCTTTGCCTTCAGCCTGGATCAGGCTTTTGATCAAGTTATCGAAAACTGCGCGGCAACCCGGCGGGAAAACGGCACCTGGCTGCTGCCGGAGATGATTGCGGCTTACCGGCTGCTGCACAGCCTGGGCCTTGCCCATTCCGCGGAGGCATGGCATGAAGGAGAGCTGGCGGGGGGAGTATACGGGCTGGCCCTGGGACGGATTTTCTTCGGCGAATCCATGTTCTTCCGCCGGCCGGACGCCTCCAAGGCGGCCCTTGTGCATCTGGTCCGGGGTCTGGAGGCGGCCGGCTTTCAGCTTCTGGACTGCCAGCAGGAAACGGCCAACCTGCGCCGCTTCGGGGCGCAGGGCATTCCCCGCGGGGAGTTTCTGGGCCGCCTGTGCGCAGCCCTATCCCGGCCGGCCAAGTCCGGAAGCTGGCGGGAGGGCATTCCCCCCTTTCCCACCCGGGACTGTCCCGCCGCGGAAACGGACATGCCTGTTTGCTGAAACGCCAGGAAAGCGCCTGCCATGCGAAAAACAGAAATCCTTGCCCGGCACGATCCTCCCCCCTCCCTGCCCAAGGCCGGCTTTTCCCTGGAAACGAGCTATGTCCCCAGAGGGGATCAGCCCGAGGCCATTGACCTTCTGGTTTCCGGCCTGGAACAGGGGGTCCGGGATCAGGTTCTTCTGGGGGTGACGGGATCGGGCAAAACTTTCACCATGGCCCAGACTATTGCCAGGATGGGGCGCCCGGCCCTGATCCTGGCCCCCAACAAGACCCTGGCTGCCCAGCTCTACAACGAGTTCCGGGGGCTTTTCCCCCGCAATGCCGTGGAATATTTCGTCAGTTATTACGACTATTACCAGCCTGAGGCCTATGTCCCCGCCTCGGACATCTATATTGAAAAGGATTCCTCCATCAACGACAATATAGACAAGCTCCGCCACGCAGCCACCCACGCCCTGCTGACCCGGCGGGACGTGATCATCGTGGCCTCCGTATCCTGCATCTACGGCCTGGGATCCCCGGACTATTACGCCCGCCTGATCATCCCCCTGGAGGCCGGGCAGCGCCTGTCCATGGAGAGCGTCATCTCCCGCCTGGTGGATATCCAGTACGTCCGCAACGACTATGACTTCCACCGGGCCACCTTCCGGGTGCGGGGAGACGTTCTGGAGATTATCCCTTCCTACGAACATGAGCGCGCCCTGCGCCTGGAATTCTTCGGCGACGATCTGGAGGCCCTTTCCGAGGTGGACCCCCTCACCGGCGAAATCCTGGGCCGCCTGGGCAAAACCGTCGTCTACCCGGCCAGCCACTACGTCTCCGACAGGGACAATATGGCCCGCGCCGCAAGCGACATCCGGACGGAACTGCAGGAAACCCTGAGCCGGCTGCGCCTGGCCAGCCGCCTGGTGGAGGCCCAGCGCCTGGAGCAGCGCACCCTTCTGGACCTGGAGATGATGGAGGAAATGGGCTACTGTAGCGGCATTGAAAACTATTCCCGCCACCTGGACGGGCGTCCGGCGGGTTCTCCCCCCTCCTGCCTCCTGGACTATTTTCCCCCGGACTTCCTGCTCTTTGTGGACGAATCCCACATCACCATCCCCCAGGTTGGGGCCATGTTCAAAGGAGATCTCTCCCGCAAGACCACTCTGGTGGAATACGGCTTCCGCCTGCCTTCCGCCGTGGACAACCGGCCCCTTAACTTCGAGGAATTTCTGGATCGCATCGGCCAGAGCATCTATGTCTCCGCCACGCCCGGCCCCTGGGAAAAGGAACGCTCCCAGGGAGTGGTGGCCGAGCAGCTCATCCGACCCACCGGCCTGGTGGACCCCGAAGTGGAAGTGCGCCCGGCGCGGGGACAGATGGACGACCTTCTGGGGGAATGCGCCGCCCGCAGCCGGCGGCAGGAACGCGTCCTGGTGACCACGCTGACCAAGCGCATGGCCGAGGATCTTACCGAATACCTGAACGCTATGGGAGTCAGAGCCCACTACCTGCATTCGGATATCGTCACTCTGGAGCGCATGGAGATCATCCGCAGCCTGCGCCGGGGGGATTTTGACGTCCTGGTGGGCATCAACCTCCTGCGCGAAGGGCTGGACATTCCGGAAGTCTCCCTGGTGGCCATTCTGGATGCCGACCACGAGGGCTTTCTGCGTTCCACCGGCTCCCTGATCCAGACCTGCGGCCGGGCCGCCCGCAATGTGAACGGACACGTCATCCTCTATGCCGAGGCCGTCACGCCCTCCATGCGGGCCGCCATGGAGGAAAGCGGGCGCCGCCGCGCCAGGCAGACGGAACACAACAGAATCCACGGCATTACTCCCACCGGCATCACCAAGGATGTGGACACCCCCTTTGACTCCCTGTTCGCCGCCCCTTCCAAGGGAACACCGCGCCGCCAGGCCGCGGCCGCCCTTCCCTCCTCCCCCCGCGAGCTGGCCAGGGATATCCGCTCCCTGGAGCGGGAAATGCGCGCGGCGGCCAGCGAACTGGAGTTCGAGCGGGCCGCCGGCCTGCGCGACCGCATCCACGCCCTGCGCGAACGCCTGCTGCTGGCGGAATCCGGCGAGGATCCCGGGGAATCTCCGGAGCGCCCGATGCTGAAAAACCCCGCCTGCCCGGCGCCCCGGCAGGGAAGCGGCGCTCCCCGCTCCGGACGAAGGCGGCGGGCCCGCCCGCGGGAGAAAACGGCATGAGCGCCGGCTCTTCCGTCCCCGCCGAAGCCCGGAAGCGCGCCGCCGAGCTGGCGCGGATTGTGGAGCAGCACGGCCGTCTCTACCATGTTCTGGACGCCCCCCAGATCAGTGACGCCGAATATGACGCCCTGTTCCGGGAACTGCAACTGCTGGAGGAGGCCTATCCCGCCCTGCGCGGCCCGGATTCCCCCACCTTGAGGGTGGGGGGGGCGGTTCTGGACTCTCTGGGCGCCCGCGCCCACAGCAGGCGCATGTACAGCCTGGACAACGCCTTCTCCCTGGAGGAATGGCGCGATTTCGTTCAGCGCCTCGGCCGCCTGGCGCCGGACGCGGCTCCGGACTTCTGGGCGGAGCCCAAGATGGACGGCCTGGCCATGGAGCTGATCTACGAACGGGGCGTCCTGGCGGCGGCCCTGACCAGGGGGGACGGCGACAAGGGGGAGGTGGTTACGGAAAACATGCGCACCGTAAGGAACGTGCCCCTGCGCCTGGCCCCCCGCCTGGGCGGGCCTCCGGATCTGCTGGAGGTGCGGGGAGAGGTGGTCATAACCAGGGCCGACTTCGCGGCCCTGAACAGCCGCCGCCTCGCCGCCGGGGAAAAACCCTTCGCCAACCCCCGCAACGCCTCCGCCGGGTCGGTGCGCCAACTGGATTCCCGGGTGGCCGCTTCCCGGCCCTTGCGCTTTCTGGCCTACGGCGTGGGCCGGGTGGAAGGGGCCGCCCCTTGGGCGACCCAAGGGGAAACCATGCTCGGGGTGCGGGATCTCGGCCTGCAAATCGCCCCCGGCGCCTGCCTCCTCCCCACGGCGGACGACGTGGAAGCCTGGTTCCAGGAACTGGCCGCGCGGCGCGAGGACTATGACTTTGAACTGGACGGCGGGGTGGTCAAGGTCAACAGTCTGGCCCTGCAGGAGAGGCTGGGGCACACCGCCCGGGCTCCCCGCTTCGCCCTTGCCCTGAAGTTTGAGGCCCTGCGGGCCAGGACGCGGCTGCTGGACATCACAGTCCAGGTGGGCCGCACCGGGGCGCTGACCCCGGTGGCCCTGCTGGAGCCTGTGAATGTGGGAGGGGTTACCGTGTCCCGGGCCACCCTGCACAACGAGGATGAAATCCGGGCCAGGGACATCCGCCTGGGGGACACGGTTTTTGTCCGGCGGGCCGGGGACGTCATCCCCGAGGTGCTGGGCCCGGTGGAAGAGGCGCGCACCGGAGAGGAACGGGAATTCCGCTTTCCAGAGGTCTGCCCGGAATGCGGCGAACCTGTCAGCAGGCGCGAGGGCGAGGCCGTGCGGCGTTGCCTCAACCGCCTTTGCCCGGCCGTGCGCCGCGAATCCGTCCGGCATTTCGTCTCCAAAGCCGGTCTGGATATTCAGGGGCTGGGGAGCAAGTGGATCGAACAACTGGTCAACCGCGGCCTGGTGGCCAGCCCGGCGGATCTCTTCCGTCTGACCGGGGAGGATCTGGCCGGCCTGGACCGCATCGGGGACAAGCTGGCGGCCAATTTCCTCCAGGCCATCGCCGGGGCCGGACGCTCGGCCACCCTGCCGCGCCTGCTCCGCGCCCTGGGCATCCGCCATGTGGGCGCGCAGACGGCCGCGGCCCTGGCCCGCGCCTTCGGCTCCTTGGACGCCCTGGCCGCTGCCCCGGCGGAGGCTCTCCTCCGCCTGCCGGATGTGGGGCCGGAAGTGGCCGGGTCCGTAGCGGACTTCTTCGCCGGGGAGGGAAACCGGACGCTCCTGCGCGACCTGCGCGCGCTCGGCATCTGGCCTGTGGAAAAGACGGCCCTGACTCCGCCCGGCCCGGAAACTCGTCGGGGGAAACAGCTTGGGCTGGACATGGCGGCGCCCGCCGCAGCCGGACCTCTGGCAGGCCTGACCATCCTGTTCAGCGGCAGCCTGAGCGGTCTGACGCGCTCCGGAGCGGAACGGCTGGCGGAAGAGGCCGGGGCGCGGCTGGCCTCCGGCGTCTCCCGCCGGCTGGACATCCTGGTGGCCGGGGACTCGCCCGGCTCCAAGCTGGATAAGGCCCGCGCCCTGGGGACGCGCATCCTCTCCGGGGAAGAATTTCTGGAACTCCTAGGCCGGAACGGATTCCGGGAGGAAAAGGAGGAAGGCTGAAATAGCAATCTCAAAGCGAAACTGCCGCCTCCTGGCTGGCCCAATAGGGCGACGTGACCCTGTTTGAACTCCAAAAGCTCATGCGGCACAAAAACATCAACATGACCCTCCGCTACGCCCAACTTTTCCCCACCCAGGAAAGCGAAAAGCTCTCCATCATCGAACGCAAATTGGACGGAAAAGCAATATAGCATCCGCTTAATTGCTTTTTCATCCTCTGTATGGGCTTGACGCTGCCCGCCGCGACGAATTTTTCAAACGCAACACGGTCATACATCGCCCGTCCGCCCACTATGGTGTATTCAGGCCCTATGCCCCGACTGCGCCATGATTCCAGGGTGCGTCTGGAAATGCCGAATTCTTGCCCTATTTCTTTGGCGGAAAGCAGCCGTTTTTTGGACGGCATAAGGAACCCAGGCGCATCCAAAACGGAGTGCAGGGCCTCGACAACGACCATACTCAGTTCCTTCGGCGTGGTGAGAATAATCGTCTTTCCTTCTATTTCCATAAAATCCCTCATTCAACACAGAGTAGTATCCGTTTCCGTGTTTCCTCCAACCGTGCTGTAATACTTGGCGATAAGCTCCAGCATGGTTTCGCAGTCGTTTTGCAACAGCATTTTATCCTTTTGCCTTTTGATGCCGTTGACGCCCAGGTTAAGGCGCTCGCTGATCCCTTTGCTCGTCATGCCTTCAAGAATCAGGAGGAAAACTTCTTTGCCGCGTGGAGCGAAACGGAGTGTGTGTGGCGTGTTCCGGTGTTTTCCGCAGAATATGCAGGAATTCACGGTTGCTGTGTACGCCGAGTTTTTTGCGGAGGTGGATCAAATGCAGACGCAACGACCTCGGTGTGATGAACAATTTCACCGCAATGACTTTTAGGCTCCATACCTTGCGCCAGCAGTTCGATGACCTCCATATCGCGCTTGCTCAATTTCCGCATAGGGACCTCCTCTCTGGACGCGGCCATCTGTGAAGCGCTGGAAGAGTTGTCAGGGAGCAAGCGGGAGAACTGACGTTTACAAAGGTGAACCTCGAATGAATCATCGCAGCTGACTGTCTTTGCTAGCTTTACGGTTATAGGGCGAGCAGGCGGCCTGTTCTTTGTCCTTGTCTTCCTGGCACGAAATACAGAACCGTACGCCGGGCATGGCCTTGCGCCTGGCTGCCGGTATCGGCGCGCCACACTCTTCGCACTCCATCCTGCTTTCCCCCAAAGGAAGGCAGCTGCGTACGCGGGCAATCTCGTCACTGAGGGAATCCGCAATCTGATCGTTTACAGCGTTGTCGCCAGCCCAGCCAACGACCATAACAAAACCTCCTTGAGCAAGTAACCTGTCGCCAAAGCGGAATTCCAAGAGCAGGGAGACAAGGCGTCAGCGGGCGTCTTGAGCCATAATGCGCCAGAAGTGGCGAACATAGTAAGCTGCGATGATGAATGGCCAAACGGCTCCGTAGCTATCCTCAACAGTGGCGTAAACGGCAATGGCGACAGCGATGCCGAGAGCCAGAAAAAAAGCCGCGGTATGGGCATGCGTTGGACGCGGCAACGGATCTCTGGGGTCATGGAACGCGTCCATTAAATTCCAGATGATGACCGTCAGGATCAGCGTGACAAAGGTTGTTGCGATGAATTCGCTCATGGGAAAAGCATAGAAATTTTTTCATCTCCAGGCAAGGGTATCCTGCGAAGTCTTAAAGTCTTAGAGTAGTTTAACTTTGAAAAAGATTGACTGCTCCGCAAGGATTTGCAAGCAAATCCTTGCCGCAAAATGCTTGCATGCGGGCTTTGCCCGCCGTTAAGCAAGCATTTCAAACGAAAAATACTCTAGTCGGCAGGGTTTAACGCCGCTTTCACAATCCGGGGTTGCTTGATGACTATTGCCCCAGCAATGGCCAGCCGCATTGAGATGTGGCCGCTTGACCGCCTGACCCCTTAGCCCGAACGCATTCGGAAGCGCAGATTGACCGGATTACCGCCAGCATGGTGAAGTTCGGCTGGACAAATCCTGCGCTGGTGGACGGAAGCAACGGCATCATCGCCGGGCATGGTCGCGTGCTTGCGCCCGCACGCTGGGTCTGACCTGGGCGGAAATAGCAGGGCATCGGGACGCCAGAGACGATCCGATTCGGCTGAAGGTCTGGGTCAACACCAAGCTGGCCGAGACACGGGAAGAACGCGACGGTGAACGGATGGACGAGGAATCGCTG
Organism: Desulfovibrio sp.; assembly: GCA_031276785.1. GTDB lineage: Bacteria > Desulfobacterota > Desulfovibrionia > Desulfovibrionales > Desulfovibrionaceae > Frigididesulfovibrio. The sequence continues at coordinate 19,434 of JAISMK010000093.1, forward strand.
ATGGCGCGGTATTGGAATATAACCGCAAGCTGCATGAACATATTCTGGATTTGCCCGCGGGCGGTTCCATTATCCTGCATATCGGCCGGACAATGCTGGAATTTCGGGACGACGGCGCGACTTTGACCACCCCGGATCTGCTGATGGATTGCCCGGTCAGCAAATTTACCGGACATATGCAGATCGCGCGGGGACTCAGCGTGTTCAATCCCGGAGGCGTCGCCACAGCGGAATTTGTCGGCGCGATCAATCATGTCGACGGCGACTACACCCAGACCAACGGCAGCCATGTGATCACGGGCGGCGATGTGACGGCGGACGGCATCGGCCTGAAGCCGCACAAGCATGTGGAACAGGGAGACGGGAACGTGACAAGCGGTTCGGTGACGTAAACCTATCGACACTTGAAAAATTACTCACTCATGTCATGTTCATCACTTTCAGCATCCCAGTCAACATATTGGGGCGGACTTTCACCTATTCGCTCCACAATGCGCGGATAACGACCTTTCCCCTTTGATTCAGGATTAATCGTATCAAAGATGACTTTATGCCACCAGTCATCACCAAAATCGAACCAATAAAAAAAGAAATTACCAGGCATTAAAATCAAAGAAGCTATTGTAGCAGTTGTCGCATCTTCAATATTTTCTTCCATGTCATCATCAAAGCCGAGTATTCCATAACGAATGGATTTCTTATCCATTGGCTTCTTGCCGCCAATCTGAAACTCAAACAAATGCTGATCAAAACGATCAAATGCCTTGAATATCGCATTATGTAAATCTTCAAGAGTCTGAGATCCGCGTATATCTATAGTGCGCATAGGCATTTTTTTGTGTTGTTTCAAGAAATTTTCAGTCATCAACCCACTCAAAAGGTGTACTTGAAACCGAAAAACTGTTTTTTCATTCAATGGATAAACCGGAAATTGCTTGATATCGGCACTCACACTATATCTCCTATCACATTGGTCAGACTCATGCGCGGCACATCCACCACCGGTCACACCCTGACGGGAATTGACCACTTACGCCAGTCCATACGCGACATCCTTACTACCCGCAAGGGCGCCCGCGCCATGTGTCGCGCCTAGAGAATTTTACGTTTGAAATGCTTGCTTAACGGAGGGCAAAGCCCGCCTACAAGCATCTCGCGGCAAGGATTCGCAGGCAAATCCTTGCAGAGCAGTTCGACTTTTTCAAAGTCAAACTGTTCTAAATGAAATATTTGCGGATCTGCTGCGAAATAAGGTCAAAGACAACCACAACGGCAATGATGATAAGCATCACCGCGGCGGTCCGCCCGAAAAAGAAACCGCGAATCAGTTCCCACAGCACCACGCCGATGCCTCCGGCCCCGACCATACCCACAACCGTAGCCGAGCGGATATTGGACTCAAAGCGGTACAGGGAAAAGGAAATCCAGAGCGGCAACACCTGGGGGATGATCCCGTACAGGACTTCTTCTATGCCCCTGGCCCCGGTGGCGCGGATGCCTTCCACCGGTCGGGGATCAACGGCTTCCACCGCTTCGGAAAAGAGTTTAGCCAGGATGCCCGTGGTGTGGGCAAACAGGGCCAGCACCCCCGCGAAGGGGCCCAGCCCCACCGCCACCACAAAAAGCATGGCGAAGACCATTTCATTGATGGCCCGGGCGGCATCCATCAAGCGGCGCACTGGCTGATATACCCACCATGGCACGACATTGGCTGAACTGAGAACGCCCAGGGGCACGGCCAGCGCCACGGCCAGAAAGGTGCCCCATACGGCGATGTACAGGGTGACGAGCATCTCCTCCACATAGAGGCGCCAGTCGCTGAAATCCGGAGGGAAAAAATCCCGGGCGAAGGAGGCCATGTTCCCGGCATCGGCAATAAGGGCCAGGGGGCTGATTTCCGCCCCTTCCCACGACCAGGCGAGAAGGGCCAGGAGCAGCCCCCAGAGAAAGAGTCCTCCTGGCGAAGATCGCCGGACTCTGCCGGGCGCGGAAGTTTGCGCCAAAGACTCGCCGCTGCGGAAAAAAATGCCGGGAACCATAAGCCTCCCTCCGTAGCGAAAAAAACAGGGCCAGCTATTTCTTCTTGGCGATTTCCGCCATGCGGGCGTTCAAGTCCGCGAGTCTCCCGTCCAGATCCCGCAGTTTCTTCTCCTTGTCGGCGGAGCTCAGGCTCGTATCGGCCTCAATCCGGCTCCGTTCCTTGAAGAGTTCCAACTGGCGAATGGGCAGAAGCTGGTCGTTGCTGGATGGCTTAAAGCGCGACCATTGCAATTCCTTAAGGATTTCCTGTTCCCGCGCCGCCTCAGCACCTTGCTGGCCGTAGGTCAGGAAAAAATCGCGCAGTTTATTCTTTGTTTCTTCCGGCAGATCTTTGCGCCAGACCAGAGGATCGCTGGGTATCAGCGGCGAAGTCCAGATGATTTTAAGCAGCGCCCGTTTGTCCGGCTGGGTGCGCTCCAGGCGCGCCAGAGCTTCGCTGTTGCAGGTGGCCACATCCACCTGCTTGTTGGCTACGGAAAGGGCGTTAGTTTCGTGGTTGGCGTTCAGCGTCCGTTTGAAAATTTTCTTGGGGTCCACATGGTTCAGGGCGAACACATAGTACCCCGGCACCAAAAAGCCGGAGGTGGAATTGGGATCACCGTTGGCAAAGGTCAGGTCCGCGGCTCGGGCCAGAACGTCCTTTTCGCTGTTCAGAGGAGAATCCCTGTGTACGATGAGATGCGAATAATATCCGCCCAGGCCGTAAGCGTCTATGGACTGAACGAACACCTCACCCTTGGCCCGGTCCACGGCTTCAATGGCCGCCTTGTTGCCGTACCAGGCAATCTGCACCTTGTCATACTGCATTCCGGTCACAATGCCGGCATAGTCTGAAGCGAAGAAAGCCCTGATCTTCAGCCCGGTGCCTTTCTCCATGTCCTTCAGAAACGGCTCCCACAAGGTTTTCAGGTTTTGCGAGGCTTCGGTGTTGATGATGCCGAAGTTGATCACGGTTTCGGCCCCCAGGGCCGGGCTCAAGGCCGGAATCGCCGCGAGACACAAGAGGCTGGAAAAAAAGATGCGGAGACTGCGCAGCATGGATACCTCCTGCAAGGGTATGGGGTTGAAACAATTACAGCTCAAAGCGAAGCATCTCTGGAAAATTTTATGCTTGAAATGCTTGTTTAACGGTGGGCAAAGCCCGCCGTTAAACATTTTGCGGCAAGGATTTGCGAACAAATCCTTGCAGAGCAGTCCATCTTTTCAAAGTTAAACTGCTCTAACTGCTCTAAAATCAAAACAGCATTCATGCGGTTTTGAGCCGGCTACCGCGCTGCAAGGGTTTTTGCGCCGCGCCGCCAGGGAAACTCCGTATTTCGCCTCCGGCGAGCGTATCTTGGCCGGAGGCGCCGTACAGGGCGCGCAGAAAGGCCGGGGTAAGAGCCGCCGAAGGCCCGTCATAGACAATGCCGCCATTCTTCAGGGCAATGGCGCGCGGACAGAAGCGCAGGGCGTAATCCACCTGATGCAGAGACACGAGAATGGTGATGCCGTCCCTTGCGTTGATGTCCGCGAGAATTTCCATGACGTTGCGGGAACTTTCCGGATCCAGAGAAGCTATGGGCTCATCGGCCAGCAGCACCTTGGCCTTTTGCACCAGGGCGCGGGCAATGGCCGCGCGTTGCTGCTGTCCTCCTGAAAGGGCGGCGGCGCGCTGCGTGGCCTTGTCCCGGATGCCCACCCGAGCCAGGGAATCCAGAGCCAAGGCCCGCACCTCCCGGGGGAAGCGGTGCAGGAGGGTGCGCCACAGGGGCAGTCGTCCCAGGGCTCCCAGCATGGCGTTGGTCAGGACCGACAGGCGGTTCACAAGATTGAACTGCTGGAATATCACGGCTATATGGGCGCGGGTTTTGCGGATGTCCCTTCGAAGACGGCCCTGCCGCTGGACAATGCCGCCCATGACCGTAATCTGCCCTCCGTCGCCCGCGGCAAGGCCGGAGATAGTCCGCAGCAGGGTTGATTTTCCGGAGCCGGAGGCTCCGATCAGGGCGACCATTTCCCCCGGCCGGACGGACAGAGAGACATCATTTAAGGCCGTGCAGCCGGGAAAGGAAAGCGTCACATGCTCAACTCGAATCATTTGCCTTCTCCTGCCGGGAACGGGGATGTTAGGCGGACGGCCCCGCGGCCGTCCTGTACTGTTGCGGGCAGAATAGAAGGGGATTATGGCGGATCGTTGTCGTCCGGATGTCAATGCAGAGTTTTTTGATGACAATGCCGTGACGGAAATCCCTCAAACAATTTAATTTTGAAATTGTTCTGAGGGCGCGGCCCCGGGGGCTTGTGGGATACGGCTGGAAAGTGCTAGAATGTCCGGCCGGGAGGGGGAGCGATCATGTTCAGCGAACAGTCCCGTCTGCTGCTGATTGATGACGAAAAGAACTACCTTCTGGTGCTGGAGGCTCTGCTGCGCGATTCCGGGTACAGCGTCACCGCCCTGCACGATCCGGAAACGGCCCTGGCCTTTCTGGATGAATCCGAAGTGGATGTGATCATCACCGACATGAAAATGCCCAAGCTCTCGGGCAGGGAGGTGCTGAAACACGTCCGGCGCGATTATCCCCACATTCCGGTTCTGGTCATGACCGCCTTCGGCTCCATTGAAAGCGCCGTGGACCTCATGAAGCTCGGGGCCTACGACTACATCACCAAGCCCTTCGCCAACGACGAGCTGGTCCTTTCCGTGCAGAACGCCGCCAAGTTCGCCGCCGTGCACCGCCGCTACCGCCTGCTGCATGAAAATTTGGAGGAACGGTACGGCCTGCGCCAGATCATCGGCAAGAGCCGGGGGATTAAGAATGTCCTTACCCAGGTGGACCGGGCCGCCCCCACCAAGAGCAACGTCCTCATCAGCGGAGAAACGGGCACGGGCAAGGAACTGGTGGCCCGGGCCATTCATTTCGCCTCCCCCCGCAAGGACGGCCCCTTCATCAGCGCCAACCTCATGGCCTTTAATGCCGGAGTTCTGGAAAGCGAGCTTTTCGGCCATGAAAAAGGCTCCTTCACCGGGGCCGTGGCTACGCGCCGGGGCCGCTTTGAACTGGCGGCAGGCGGCACCCTCTTTCTGGATGAAGTCGGCGAATTGTCCCAGGATATGCAGGTCAAGCTGCTGCGGATTCTGCAGGAGCGCACCTTTGAGCGCGTGGGCGGCACGGAGCAGATTGAGGCTGATTTCCGCGTGCTGGCCGCCACCAACAAAAATTTGCAGCAGGAGGTGGAGCGCGGCGCCTTCAGGGAGGATCTGTACTACCGCCTCAACGTCGTGCACATCACCCTGCCCTCCCTGCGCGAGCGGCGGGAGGACATCCCCATGCTGCTGGCCCACTTCATGAACGCGGCGGCCGAGGAAAACAACTTGCCCCGCAAGACCGTCTCCCCGGAGGCAATGGAATATCTGGTGGGATATGAGTGGCCGGGCAACATCCGCCAGTTGGAAAATGTGGCGGAACGCTGTATGGTGATGGTCGCCGGGGATACCCTCACGGTGGCCGACCTGCCGCCGGAGGTCAAGGGCGAGGAGAACCAGTTGCGCAACGCCTTGGATCTTCTGCCCATGGAACTCAGTCTGGCGGACACCCTGGAGAGACTGGAGGCGGCCCTCATCCGCCGCGCCCTGGTCCGGGCGGACTTCATCCAGGTCAAAGCCGCCGAATTTCTGGGCATTTCCAAGAGTCTGCTGCAGTACAAGCTGCGCAAATACGGCATCAGCGGACGCTGAAGCCCAAGGAGGCCCGCATGAACAGGAACCTCGCCTTTACTACCCGCCTGACGCGCGAAGACGCGGCCGGCATCATGGAGGCCCTGATGGAGGGCATGAGAGAGGGCCTGGTCAAGGTGCAGAAAAGCGATGCCTCTCTGGAGATGGATGTGCCCCGGGTGATTGACCTGGAGGTGCGGGCCGGCTTGGGCGAGGAGAGAGCCAGTTTTTTTCTGGAGGCTTCCTGGCGTCTGAACCGTGAGGAAAATCCCGATGTGCCCGACCAGGACGGGGCCGCTTCCCAGGCGCGCCCGGCCGGGCGCGCCTCCGGCCGGGCGCGCGCCTCCATGCTTGAGGCGGCCCGGGCCGCCCGAGCGGCGGCCAGAGATGCCGGCGTAGCCTTGGAAAAGACCGCCCGGGCCGCCACCGTCCTGGTCAGGGAAGGGGCGGACAGGCTCACGGCGGAAAACAGCCGGGGCGAAGTTCTTCTCCGCCAGGTTAAGGCCACCGTGGCTGCCGCCGCGCGGCGCGCCCGCGGGGTTGTCCGGGGCATTGCCGGCCGGCCTGGAGAAAGCGCCGTTCCCCCGGCGGAACATCCGGCGCAGGACATTGCCGAGGAACATGCGCTGCAGGACGCCGCCCCGAATACTTCGGCGGCCTCGGCCCCCAACCGGCGCCGCGCTCCGGCCAAAGCGGCCAAGGCGACTCCGGCTTCCCGCAAGTCCCCGGCCCGGGAGGTCTCCCCCTCCTCCCCTGCCGAAGGCGGCGAAGGCTCCGGAGAAGCCGGAGGGCCGG
>JAISMK010000098.1 GCA_031276785.1 Desulfovibrio sp.
ATTTAAAATTGCGGATAAATTTACAGCGTACTAACGCCGGGCTTAAGCCCGGCGCGCCGCTGCAGGCGGCGGAGCAAGCCGAAAACCACGCTTTTCGGCGCAGCGATCTTACCACTTAAAACGCAGTTTTAAGTGGTACATGGTACCAGGGCGACGCGCTGGCAGCGCCGCGGGGCGAAGGCCATGCGTTGTGTCCGGACCAGGATGAAGTTCATATTGCCAGGGTCTGACTTTCTCTATAGTATACCACAAAAGGAAAGCGGTTTCCGCCCGTGGCGGCCGTGTGCGCACAAACTCCTTTCCCGGCAGCTTACCCTCTCCAGCCCCGGGGCAGGCGATACATGAATCTGCGAGACATTAGGGACAGCTTTCTCAACCGTTCCTTTGATATAGAAGGACTGCCGCTGTGGCTGGGAGTCGCTGTACTGGCGGCTTGCCTCCTTCTCCTGCTTCTGTTCCTCATCCGAACCATTCAACGCCGGCGGATCCGCTACCATCCCCATGGCAGCATCACGGACCCGGAAACCATACGCATGTTCCTGCGTCAGGCATATGAGCAACGACGCCCCTTTGAGGTCCAGATCCATAACGAGGTGGATACCCGCCGGCCAAATCTGCGCACTACTCTGGAACAACTCGGCCCCGTCAATTTCACTGTGGAAATAAGCGGCATTGAAAGTTTTTCCGAGCAATGGATTGGAAGAACTGTGAATATCTTCTTCCACGTCAACATTGACGGCGATCCAATCTACTATACCTTTCAGACCCGGATAGCCTCCATTCACTTTCCCGTCAGGGGTGTGTGTCATCTGACCATGGAAATTCCCACCCTGCTGGAAAACCGGCAGAAAAGGGCCTTTCTGCGGCTCAAGCCCCCGGCGGAATTTTTTCGGGGTGCCGCCATGTGGCACGGTAGCGCCCTGCCGGACGATTCAAGCCTGTATGATCTTACCCTGTGGCCCCGCCCTACCCTGCTGTTTTTGCCCGGACGCCTGGAGCAGTTTGAAGTGCTCAACGTCTCAGCCGGGGGGATGCGTATGCGCCTGCCTCATGCCGTGGTCCGGGCTCAGGATTTGCACTTCAACTCGGTGGAACGGGTTATAATCATGCTGGATCTTTTGGATCCGGAACAAAACTGCAAACTTCTGCGCTATTGGCTGCAGTGCCGCGTACAGAGCGTCTGGTTTGAACATCCCAGCCGCGACCTCTTTATGGGCCTGCAATTTCTGGCCTGGGCCAAGCCGCGCGAAATTCCCGGCGGACACAGCCGTAGCGGAATGGAATGGTTGCGGCTGCCGTCTTCCAACGAAGTGGAGCCCATCGGCAACTGGATTATGCGCAGGCATCTGGAAATCTTTCGTGACCTTCCTGTGGATATCCGTTGATCTTTTCCCGGGTATCGTTGATCATGCGGACAATAAACCACGGGTTCATTCGTCTGATTATGGAGGATCCCCTTGGACGAAGGCGCAGACAGTAGTCTCTGGCAAAAGTTGACCAGAATTTTTCACGGTCGCCATGCGGACGCTGTGGAACAGGCCATCCGCGACGCCAGCGAGGAAGGCCAGCTGGATAAGGAAGAAGGTTCCATGCTGCTCAGCGTCTTGTCTTTGGACGACATGCAGGTTCAGGATATTATGACGCCGCGCACGGACATCGTTTGCGCCGCTGATACGGACTCCATCCGGGCCGTTTCCGAACTGAGCATCGCCTGCGGCCATTCGCGTATCCCCCTCTATTCCGGAAACAGGGACAATATTATAGGCATTGTCCACGCTAAAGATCTTCTGCAGCACCTTCTCGACCCCGCGGAACACGCCGCGCCGGCGACTAACATTATGCATGACCCCTTTTTTGTGCCGGAAACTAAAAACGTCTACGATCTTCTCCAGGAATTCCGCGCCCGCAAGCAGCACCTCGCCATTATTCTGGACGAATATGGGGGAACGGCCGGCCTTGTTTCCATTGAGGATGTTCTGGAGGTCATTGTCGGCGATATTGAGGATGAACACGACACCCCCAAGGAAAAAGAAATCGCCCTCCAGGAGGACGGCAGCTATCTCATCGCGGGTCGTACCTACCTGGACGACCTGGAGGAAACTCTGCATATCAGACTGGAATCGGAAGAAGTGGACACTCTGGGCGGGTACCTGACCCATCTGGCCGGCAGAGTGCCGGCGTCCGGCGAGCGCTTTGACTTGGACGGCGCCCTGTTCATCGTAGAGCGGGCGGACGCCAAGCAAATTCACTGTATTCGCCTACTCCCGGGCTCCGAGGCCGATATTAAGGAAGCGGGTGACACAAAATCCTTCTCTCCTTCCCCGACCGGATGAACGGACGACTCTCCGGGCTGAGGGATTGTCTGCCAGACGCCGGTCAAGTTCGCCTTATCCTGGCCGGGGCCGCGGGAATATTTCTGGGCCATCCCAACCCTCTGGTGCATCTGCCCCTACTGGCTCTGGCCACTCCCCCGGCCCTCTTTCTTCTGGCCCTGCGTAGCGCTTCCGCACGGCAGGCCCTGTTTCTCGGCTGGCTGACCACTCTGGCGGGGCAAACTCCGGCCCTGTACTGGCTTATCCTGCCCATCACGCAGATCGGCGGCCTCCCCCTGCCCCTTGCCCTGCTCTGCCTGCTCCTGCTCAATGCCTTCCTGGCCCTCTTCGCCGGCCTGCTCTGCTTGATCATGCGTCAGGCACAGAGGGTTTTTTCTTCCTCCCCGGGGATCCCCTCCCTGTCTCTTCCCGCCGCCTTGGCCGGCGGCGCGGCCTGGTCCGGCTGCGAAATACTGACCGGCTTCCTCTTTACCGGCTTCCCCTGGCTGGTGCTGAACGCGGCCTTTGCGCCCTGGCCGTCCTGGATACAGGCGGCCGCGCTGGTGGGCGGCTACGGCCTGTCCGCCCTGTATGCCTCCGGCTCCTGTCTTCTGGCCTGCGTCCGTAGCGGTCCCAACCGCCTTCCGGTTCTGGGGATGGGATTGGCCCTGTGTCTTGGCCCTCCTCTGCTCGGAGTGCTACGTCTGGCGGAATCTTCTGCGGCGGCGCAAAACCATCCTCTGACAGTGCTGCTGATCCAAGGCAACATTGATCAGAACCAGAAATGGGAACCATCTTTCCAATGGACGGCCGTCGGCAAATATGCAAGCTTGAGCAGACAGGCGATAGCCCAGGCCACCCAGCGGACAGAAGGAGTGGACCTGGTACTCTGGCCGGAAACAGCCATGCCCTTTGCTTTCCAGCCACAGGGAAGCGATACCTTGTCCGATGCCCTGCGTAATTTCTCTCGCAGCATCAACACTCCCTTGGCCTTTGGAGTTCTCGGCGTCACCGGCGCCGGACCGCAGGGACGCCGGTTCTTTAACCGGGCACAGTTCCTCTCCGCCTCAGGAGAAGAACTGGGACACTATGACAAGGAACACCTAGTTCCCTTTGGCGAATACATTCCCCTGTCCGCGAATTTCGATTTTTTGCAGCGAATTCTTCAGGGAGCTGATTTTTCCCCGGGGCGCAACGCCGGCTCCCTGCTCCTGCCCCGGACCCCTCTCCGGCAGGGCAATGTTTCATCAGCCGGGGGGCTTGAGCGTGGAGATACCGCCCTTGGCATGCTCATCTGCTATGAAGCCATATTTCCGGAACTTGCCCGCCAACGGGTCGCCGACGGGGCGGAGGTACTGGTCAGCATCAGCAACGACGCTTGGTTCGGCGCCACTTCTGCCCCGCGCCAGCACCTGCACCTTGCGGCCATGCGCGCCGTTGAGCAGGGACGTCCCCTTGTGCGCGCCACCAATACCGGATATACTGCTGTAATTGATGCTTTTGGCCGTATTGTTGAGGAGAGCCAGCTCTTTACGGAAGCAGTGATAACTGCGCGAGTGATTCCCTCCTCGGAGACGACCCTGTACTACAAACTGCACCCTTTTTTACGGGCAGGCTTACCCGTATGCGTCCTTCTCCTTCTGCTGCCGTTCCGGTTCAGGCGCGAAGGGCGAAACCACTCCTAACCCTGAACCATCCAGGCGCACCATGTACCAACTTGCCGAACTGCGATCCGCAGCCTCTCCTCTTCTCGCGCAATTCTCCTCCCTCCGGGGGCGTCTTTGACCTCGACCGCTCCCGCCGCCGCCTGGAAGAAATTGAGAGACAACTGGCCGCTCCAAACGCCTGGGATGACCCGGAAGAACTGACCCCGATCCTGCAGGAAAAAAGCCGTCTGGAAAACGATCTGGACCGCTTCCTGCGCCTGGATCGGGCCAGACAGGATCTGGAAGACTGGCTGAACCTGTCCGGCGAGGAGGAGTCCGAAGAGGTTCTGGAACACCTCGCCGCCGCCTTGGAAGCTCTGCGATCCTTGCTGGAGCGGGCGGAACTGGAAATTCTGCTGGCGGATAAGGAAGATCGCCTTCCCGCCCTCGTTGATATACATTCTGGGGCCGGAGGTACCGAGGCTCAGGACTGGGCTGCCATGCTTTTGCGCATGTATCAGCGCTGGGCAGATCGCCACGGCTTTACCACGGAATTTCTGGATTTTCTGGATGGGGACGAGGCAGGCATAAAAAGCGTCACTCTGCGCATTTCCGGCGCAAACGCCTATGGGCTGCTGCGGGAGGAAAAAGGTATCCACCGTCTTATCCGCCTCTCGCCCTTTGATTCCTCCGGCCGGCGCCACACTTCCTTTGCCTCGGTGGATGTATTGCCGGACGCAGGCAAGGAAATCACCATCAACATCAATGAGGAAGACCTGCGCATAGACGTGTTCAGGGCCGGCGGCTCTGGAGGACAGCATGTGAACAGGACCAATTCGGCGGTACGTATTACCCACCTGCCCACCGGCCTCGTGGTGCAGTGCCAGAATGAAAAATCCCAGCACAGCAACAAGGAATCGGCCATGCAGGTTTTACGGGCGCGTCTGTATAATCGTGAGCTGCGCAAGGCGGCGGACGAAAAGAAAGCCCAATACCAGGATAAGGATGCCATTAATTTCGGCAGCCAGATCCGAACCTATACGCTTCAACCTTATCGCCTGGTAAAGGATCACCGCACAAACACCGAAGAAACGGATGTGGATGCGGTACTCGACGGCGCTATCGACAACATCATCCGGAGTCTGTTACTGTACCGCCATGCTGGCAAATCTCTCTGAGTCATCGACACATAGCAATTTCAAAATTAAATTGCTCCGGCGGCCGCATGGGCGCAGCCCTGCCGCGGCAGGGTCAAGCGCAATTTATTTGAGCATTCATGCGCAGGATTGGGCGTAGCTTATGAAAAGCCTGATGCGTAATATCGTAGAAATGTCCTCTTGCGAATGAGCATTGAAAACATTCATTCGCTGAGTTTATAGAACTTGCGCCATAGACGCCAAAGCAAAACCGCATGGATATGGAATAAGTCAGATATGGACGATACGGACGCGCTCTCTCCGGATCTGGCCAGGGAGCTGGAACAGGTGGCGGATCTGATCCGGACGATTTCCGGGGACAAGGTCAACTCCGAGCATGCCTTGGCCCTGGTGCGTGTGGTCAACAAAATTTCCGCCCGGGTCTGGGAGCGGTTTGCTTCCGAACATGACCTGAGCCACTGGCTGGCCGTCCCGCTGAACAACCGTCAGGCTTCATCCGTATCTTCCTTCCTTGCCACCTTGGAGCGCATGTCTTTTCAGCGCGACCACGACGTCCTGACCGGGCTGGCCAATCGTCGTCTGTTCGACCGCCGGCTGGATCTGGAAATTGAGCGGGCCATCCGCTCCCGGAGCGAACTATGTCTGATGCTCCTTGATCTGGATAATTTCAAGCAGATCAACGATACCTACGGGCATCCCTGCGGCGATGCGGTCCTGAGGCGACTGGGCGAAGTGCTGCACAAGTCGGTGCGGGCCTATGACCTGGCCGCGCGTATTGGGGGGGAGGAGTTCGCGCTCCTTTTTCCTTCCACCTCCTGCTGGTCCGGGCTCATGCTCGGCAATCGCGTGCTGGAATCCTTCTCTCAGGAAACCTTTCAGACCGGCGGAGAAAGCTTTTCCATGACTTTTTCCGGCGGGATTTCCAGCCTTGCCCTGCTGGAAGGCGTGGTTAGCGCTGAAAAGCTGCTGGCCAGCGTGGACACGGCCCTGTACGCCGCCAAAAGGCAGGGGAAAAACCGCGTGCTGGTGGCTCAGGGAGGTAGACTGATCCATGCCAGGGCCGGACTGGTCCATTCTCTGGAAAAACAGTTGCTGTTTTCTTCCGAAGGAGCGGGGTAGCCTACCATGAACACCAATACGACCATCAGTTTTTGCGTTATCAGCGGCAAGGGAGGAGTGGGCAAAAGCAATCTGGCCCTGAACCTCTGCTATGGACTGCACCAACTGGGCAATACCGTATTGCTCATGGATTCGGACATGGGTCTTGCCAATCTTGATGTCCTTCTTGGCATTTCGCCCGACAGAGATTTTCAGGATATTTTTCTAGAAAACCGAGCTCCTGAGGAGATCCTTCTGCCCATCGGTCCAGCCGGCTCCGAAGGTTTTGACCTCCTTCCGGCTAATTCCGGGGCGGCCGCTTTCGTCGAGCTGGAACAGGACACCCGCGAGATTATGTGCGACAAGCTCAATCCCCTGGCGGACCGCTACAGCTTCTTCGCCCTGGATGTCGGTGCCGGCATTTCTTCATCCGCTCTGGGCTTCAGCGTCATGACCACTCTGCGTTTTGTGGTGGTCACCCCGGAGCCAACCTCCCTGACGGACAGCTATGCCTTGATGAAGGTTCTTGCCAGCGCGCACGGCATCAACGACTTTTTCATCCTGGTCAATCAAGCTGAAAACAGAACCGAAGCCAAGCTAACCTACTCTCGCCTGTCCTCCGTATGCCAGCGTTTCCTAGGCTTCCAGCCCGGCTATCTGGGCGGAATCCGCACGGATAAGGCCGTGCCGGACGCCGTGCGCCGGCAGCGCCCTTTCCTTCAACTTTCCCCTCAATCTCCAGCTTCGCGGGATTGCATGGATATTGCCGCAAAAATTTGCGATCTCCGGGCACAGATGCTGGCTGCGGAGTCGGTTCCCGCCCCTTTGTGCCAGGGCGTATTTTCTAGAGTGCCAAGCGGGAAATAAGAGAAGCCGGCTCAAATCTTATTTTGAGCCGGCTTTCCGGATCTCCAGCAAGGATGCGCACGGCTTAGACTACCGCCGCGAACCCGGCGGAAATCTATTTCATGCGGTAAGTGATACGGCCTCTGGTCAGATCATAGGGAGAAAGCTCCACCTTAACTCTGTCGCCGGGCAGAATGCGGATATAAAACTTGCGCATCTTACCGGAAATATGGGCCAGAACTTCATGACCGTTTTCCAGTTCCACCTTGAACATGGCGTTGGGCAGGGCTTCCTGCACTACGCCGTCGATCTCAAGCGCCTCTTCTTTGACCATACTTTCCTCTCGGCCTGCCGGATCCGTATCTCCGGCTGCGCGTCTGTCCGCCAGCCCTTGTTCCCGGCAACAAGCGCGTCCATAACGCGCCAACGGCCGGTTCGTCATGGCATGTCTGGGGAGGGTTGTCAAGAAAGCCTTTTCCATGAGCTTGCCCGCCGGGTGAAAAAAGACTACAAGGAAAAATATCCAAGACCAATAGGAGCCGGCATGACTTCTCCCCTCACAGTGTCCCGGCCGGTCCGCGTTATGGATAACCTCGGCCTGCACGCCCGCCCTGCGGCCAAGGTGGCCCGGACGGCCAGACAATTTCAATCCGATATATTCCTGTCTTGGAGAGGAGTTTCAGCAGACGCCAAAAATATTCTGGATATCCTGTTTTTATCCGCCCCTCATAACGCCTGCCTGACTTTGCTCTGTTCCGGCAACGATGCCTCTGAGGCGGCCGAATCCCTGGCCCGGCTCTTTCAACATCCTCTCCTTACCGAGAGTAGCTGATGGCCCGTCTTATCCTGACCGGCTTGGCCGTTTCCTCCGGCATCGCTTTGGGCAGGGCTGTGCTTACGGATCATTCCCCTGCGGTAATCCGTCACGATCTGATTGACTCCGCTGAAATCAAGAGCGAGATAGCCCGGTTGCGCGCCGCCTTCGACCGTACGGCGGCCGAATATGACGAGGCCCGTCTGACTTCCCGCCAGAACGGGGACGTTGCCATTCTGGCTTCGCATATCCTCATCTGCCGGGATCCCAAGCTGGCCGAAGCAAGCGAACGGCGCATCCGCGACCAGAAGATGAACGCTGAATGGGCTCTGGAAGAAACCGTGACCGCCATCGCTAGAACCTTCAGCCGTCTTGCCTCCCCGTATATCCGCGAACGCATTCAGGATGTCCGCTTGGTGGCGGATCGGGTACACAGCCATCTGACCCGGCCGGAAGCCCCCCCTTCCCCTCCGGCCAGTTTCAGGGGCATCTTTCTGGCCAGAGACATCGGCCCCGCCGACCTGCATGCTCTGATTCCGCGCCGCATCCAGGCCTTGGTTACAGAACAGGGGAGCAATACGGCCCATATCGCCATCCTGGCCCGCAGCCTGCATCTCCCTGCAGTTGTAGGCGTTCGCGGCCTGTTGGCTAATGTCCGGGACAAAGAACGCTTGCTTGTTGACGCTCTGGAAGGCTCTGTGCTGGTAGCCCCCTCCAGGGCGGAACAAGCCGCCTATGCGGGAAAAAAGGCTCTCTTCGCCGCCTATGCAAAGCGTATCCGCCGGGATGCCCGACAGCCCGCCTGCACGGAGGACGGGCAGGGCGTCACCCTGTCCGCCAATGTGGATACCGCTGCTGAAATACCAGCCCTGCTCGCCGCCGGAGGTGAAGGTATCGGACTTGTACGCACGGAATTCAGCTTCCTTGGCAAGGACACGCTTCCTTCCGAAGAAGAACTTTGCGAGGAATATTCCCGCATGACCGCCGCAATGGCTCCGCGCCGGGTCACCTTCCGCACTCTGGACGTGGAAGCCGGCAAACCTTTTGCCGGCATTGACCTCCCCCCTGAGACCAATCCTGCTCTCGGCCTGCGCTCCATCCGCCTCAGTCTGCTCCATCCGGCCATTTTCCTCCGTCAGGTCCGGGCCATTTTCCGGGCCGGCATCCATGGCCAGGCAGCCATCATGCTGCCCCTGATCTCCGGCCTGTCGGAAATCCGCAAGGCCAAAGAACTTCTCCAACAAGCCCTGCGGGAACTGGAGGCGGCGAAGATTCCCTGTGATCCCGGTATCCCCGTAGGCATAATGATCGAATTGCCTTCCGCCGTCCTTATCGCGGACATACTGGCCAAGGAGGTGGACTTTTTCAGCATCGGCACCAACGATCTCATTCAATACTGCCTGGGCGTTGATCGGAGCAACAGCCAGATGGCCTACATGCAGCAGCCCCTGCACCCGGCCATCATCCGGGCAGTCAAGCAGGCTGCGGACATGGGACGCAAAGCGGGCATCCCGGTCAGCCTTTGCGGGGAAATGGGCTCGAATCCATACTGCCTGCCTCTGCTGCTGGGCATGGGGGTGAATGAAATTTCCGTCTCCACCCAGGCTCTGGCCGGCATCAAGAGCCTGATCCGCCGCAGCAACGCCGCAGAATGCCGCACGCTTCTCCAAAACGCCCTTTATGCCCCCACAAGCCGCGCAGTCGCTAATATGGTCAGGGAATTCATTCTCGCCCGCTTTGCCGAAGATATACCCTTTTTCATCACCCAGCCGGAAATTAGCGGCTGATCAGCAACATGTCCGGAAATTCTTCTACCTCCTTTGTCGTCCTCAATAAAAAAGCCCGCCACTTTTATGAATTTCTGGAATTCGTCGAGGCGGGCATTCTCCTCAGCGGCCCGGAAATCAAAAGCATCCGCGCCAACAAGGTCAACTTCCATGATTCTTATGTGCTTTTCCGTCAGGGGGAAGCCTTTCTCACAGGCCTGCATATAGCCTCCTATATCAATGCCGGCTATGCTCAGCACAATCCGGACCGCGAACGCAAGCTCCTCCTCCATAAACGGGAAATCAAAATCCTGAGGGAAAAGACCGCGCAAAAAGGTCTGTCTCTCATTCCCGTCAACCTGCATTTCAGCAAAGGCAGGATTAAAATCGAGCTTGCCCTGAGCCGGGGGAAAAAGCTGCATGATCAGCGTGATGATCTGAAAACCGCCGCTATACTGCGGGAGGCTCTCCGGGAAATGGCCTTTTGATTTTGAAACGCTCCCTACGCTGCCAGAGCAATTTCAAAGAGTAATTACCCCAAAAGGTCTTGCGCGTTTTATCTTCTTTTTCCCGACCGCAAGCGCCGCGCCAGGTCAGCGCCGAAGCGCAGCAAAGGATCGCTGACCTCCGGGGCCAAAAGATGGCTCAGGCCGAGATAGACAGCGGCAAAGGCCACCCCGCCGCCACAGACTGAGGCCAAGGCCTCCCAGAGGGAAGATTCCGGCAGAGGCAGCAGCAAGGTCAGTCCGTATGCGGCGACGCAGGCAGGCAGGCAGAGGACGAAGGATCTGGCCGCAGCAGCCGGAATGTGGGCCAGCCCCCGGGGGCCGAAGCGTTTTGTCCATAGGAGACACAGAATGCCGGTATAGAACGTGACAGCCAGTGTTCCAGCCAGGGCCACGCCCGTAGGACCTAGGCGGACCGCCCCCAGATAATAGAAGGGCAGGGCCAGGATAGTCGCGGCTGTGCCGGCCAGGGCAGGAGTAAGGGTATCCTTGTGGGCGTAAAAGGCGCGACCGACAATCTGCTGAATGGCCCAGAACGTCACACCTATGAGCATCATAGCCAGCAGATTCCCTGATAGTTCCGCTTCCGCAGGGGTCAACAAACCCTGCTGAAAGATGAGACGCATAAGGGGATGGGCAATGCTTACCATCCACAGAGACAGGGGCAGGGCAACAAGCACAGTCGCGCTCAGGGCCTTGTTCAGGCTGGCGTCAAAAGCCTGGGAATTTTTTTCAGCGGCCAGGGCGGCCAAAAAGGGATAGGAGGCCAGCCCGGCGGCCTGGGCCACCACTCCCACAGGTACCAGCATAACGCGCCGGGCGTAGTTGAGCAGACTTACCCCGCCTTCGCCGGTCAGGGAACCAAAAACGCGTATAAACTGCTCATCCAGGACCACCACGGACTGTCCGAGCATTAGCGGCAGGGCCAGCAGCACAAGAGCCTTCATGTCCGGATGCAGCAGCACCCGCCTGCGGGGGAGGAAAAAACGCAGCCCGCCGGCCCTTACAGCAAGACAGGGAAGTAACAATGCTCCCAAAAAGGCCCCGGCCAGCACCCCCCAGCAAAAGCCCTCCATGCCTCGATGCGGGGCGCTAAAAAACATGAGCAGGCCGCCGGCGATGATGCACATATTGTAGATTAAGGGAGTCAGGGCGGGCACGGCGAACTGGCGCCGGGTATAGAGCATGGCTGAAAAACAGGCCCCCGGAAGAAAAAAAACCTGGGCCGGAAGAATGATTCTTAAAAAAAGGGCCAGACGATCCTGATTTTCCGGTGAAAATCCCGGAGCCACAAGTGGAACTAGGCAGGGAACGGCCAGCCAGGCAGCAAGGGTCAGAACGGCAATGGCCAGGGTTGCCCAGAACACGGCGCCGGAAAAAAAACGCCAGCCATCCTCTTCGTCCCTGCGGAAAACAAGCGACAAAAGGGGTACCAAGGTCAGGGAAAAATATCCGCCCGCCAGAAGGTAATTTAAAAAATCAGGAACAACAAAAGAGGTAAAATATACATCCGCCTCGTCCCCGGCCCCGAAATAGTAGGAGATAACCTTATCGCGCACCAGCCCGAGGATGCGGGAAAGAAACACGCTGATGCCCAGAGCCAGGGCTGCTACGCCCACGGCCTGAGTGCGGGTGAGAAAACCCATGCCGGCTCCTGAAATAGTATGGTACGACTTTATCCGCTGCAGGCCGG
>JAISMK010000076.1 GCA_031276785.1 Desulfovibrio sp.
AAAACAAACGGGCGTAATCTGGCTTTCTGATTCGTTGTCGGGTCATTAGCTCAATTGGTAGAGCAGCTGACTCTTAATCAGGAGGTTGCAGGTTCGAGTCCTGCATGACCCACCAGGAATGGCAAGCCCTGGAAGGCGTTTTGTCTTCCAGGGCTTTTTCTTGGTGGTCAAAAATGGTCAAAATCTGTCAATTCTGTCCGTACTTTTGCGGACAGTCTGCGTACAGTCAACCGCCCAGCGCCTCCTCCACAATCCTCCGCGCCATCACGGATCTGTTGACGCCCCGCGCCGTGCAAAAAACCCATGCGCCGCGCCTTGTAGCGTAATCCGGCCCGCGTCTGTGTGCCGGCTGCTTTTTCTGTGTCTGCTCTGTTTTTTTCACCAAAAAACTGCCGATCTGGAAATACTGCCCAAAAAACCGTAGTTTCTTTCCGCCATGGGCATCCTGTCTTTCCATCTCTTCTTTTTCGCCTCCGCCTCCGTTACAGGCGCGGCCGTAAATACTGACGCGGTTTTCCGGCAACCATTGCCGCTTTTCAGATGATGTGGCATGTAGCAGGATAGTTATACTGTGAGTTGATTTATATAAACATACGGTGTAGTCTGGATATAAACAGCAACTTCTGTAGCCGACGTCCACATGTAACTTTCCGGCGCATTATGGCAAAAAAAATTTTTTCCTTTCAATACAGGGTCATATTTGCCATGCTGTTGCTCATGAACGTGCCGTTCTTGGTCACGGGCTATATGGCAAAGAATCTTACCCAAAGTATGATCATGCAGGAAAAGGAAGCAAAACTGCTGTCCTTGTGTAAGGTGCTGGCTTCCCGTCTTGAAGACGGCGGCTATGACGCGATTCTGGCCCGGGACCACGCGCGGGATGCCAACAGGGAAGAAAAAATCAGGATTCTGAACACAGCCCTCAAAGAGGCAACGGATGACGTGGGCAACTCCGCCCCTGGTCTGGGCGTGGGTTTTTATTCCAAAGCTCTTGACGCCATCATCACCTATGGCCCTTCCGAGCAGTTCGGCTACGCCGTAGGGCGGTCCATTCCCCTGGGGCATCCCGGCCGTACCGTCATGCGCACCAATCGGGCCATGGTCCGTTCCGGCACCATGGTCCGGGGGGACATCATGAATGCCATGAGTCCGGTGGAGCGGCATGGGGAGGTTATCGGCTATATCTGGGCCAATGAACTGACCACGGACATCACTGCGCAAATGAGCGCCCTGTCCAGGAATATAGCCCTGATCATGGGGCTTTTCTTTGTGTTGACCGTCGGGCTTCTGCTGTTGCTCTCCAGACGTACTGTGCGGAACGTGGACCGTATAATTACCGGGGTGCGGGCCATGCGCGCGGATTTGTCCAAACGCATTGAAGGCTCCACCGGGGAACTGGGCGAGGTTGCTGCGAGCATCAATGCCATGGCAGAAGACATCAACAGGGCCAATGCGGAAACCAACAGGGCTGTCCGCGTTCTGCAAAGCGTCATGAGCAATGTGGACTCTACCATTTATGTCTGCGATCCGGAGAGTATGGAACTGGTATACGTCAATGAGACATTGGCCGATCTTATCGGCCGCGGGGATCTGCAAGGGGGCAAGTGCCATGAGGTGCTGCAAGGCTTGAGAGAGCGTTGTCCCTTCTGCCCACATAAGCAGCTTTTTGACCACGAAGGCAATCCCGCATTCACGCCCATTCGTTGGGAAACGCATTTTGCAAATATTGGCAGAGATTTTTTGGTAACGGACCGTCTGATCACCTGGCCGGACGGCAGGCTGCTGCACATGCAGGTCGGCACGGATATCACGGAGCGCAACGCTCTGGCCATGGCCGAAGCGGCCAACTTGGCGCAAAGGAATTTCCTGGCGCACATGAGCCATGAAATACGCACGCCCATGAACGGCGTGCTGGGCATGACACATCTGGCAATCCAGGCTGATCCGCCTCCTGCCCAGATGGAGTATTTGAAAAAAATCCAGGCCTCCGCTTCTCTGCTCCTGGGAATCATCAACGATATCTTGGACTTTTCCCGTATAGAAGCGGGCAAGATGGCCATTGAAAAACACGCCTTCAACCTGCGCGAGATGGTGGAGAATATCCGCGAGCTTATCTTGCCCCGTATCAGGGGAAACAACCTTGATCTGCTCATTGACGTCGACCCTTCCGTTCCCGAATATGTGGAGGGCGACGAACTGCGCTTGTCACAGGTTTTGTTGAACCTTATGGGCAATGCTTCCAAATTTACCCTGCAAGGTTCCGTCCGCCTGAAAATGCGCGCCGATTCACTATCTTCTGGCGTTATTCGCCTCCACTGTTCCGTGGAAGATTCCGGTATCGGCATGACCGTAGAACAACAAAAAGGACTGTTCAAGCCTTTTTCCCAGGCGGATACGTCCACCTCGCGCGAATTTGGCGGCACGGGGCTGGGGCTTTCCATAAGCAAGGCCCTGGTGGAGCTCATGGATGGCTCCATCGGCGTCAGCAGCGAGCAGGGCAAGGGAAGCGTGTTCTTCTTCGACATCCTCCTGAGACAGGCGCATGAACAGGACTTGGCAGCCCCGAAGCAAATTCAGAACTGGGAGCAGGCCCGCTATGACGGCTACAGGTTCCTGCTGGTGGAAGACAACGCCATCAACCAGGAAATCGCCACCGCCATTCTTGAGGATCTGGGCGCTGCCGTGGATACGGCGGATAACGGAGAGAAGGGTGTGCAGGCATTCATGCAAAAAGAATATGATCTTATCCTCATGGACGTGCGCATGCCTGTTCTGGACGGCCTTGAAGCGGCAAAACACATCCGCGCCAGCGGTAAACGCGACGCGGAAACTGTACCCATTATCGCCATGACCGCCAATGCCATGCAGGAGGATCGGGAAGCCAGCAAGGAAGCGGGAATGAACGGCCATGTCGCCAAGCCCATTGACATGACCGAGTTGAAAAGCGTTTTATACCAGCAGTTGCACGGGTAAAGAAAACTGCCCAAAGACATGGCCAACTGGGGCGGCTATGCGCTGACCTTCACCGAAGCGGTTGAAAAGTATTTCAAAACCACGGGCGCCGCGCAAACGCCCTGGCGGTTCTTCGATGTTTACTGTGGAATTGGGAAATTTGAGGCATTCATCCGCAACAAAAACCAACAGGGAGAATAACAAAAAATGGTAAGCCCCCGGCTTTGCCGGGGGTACATGACTCTCCCCTCAAAGGGAGTAGTGCGCCCAAAATTTGTCCATGTCATGGTAAATCGGAAAATTTCCCTTTTGCAGCAGTGCTTGCGAGTGTTTCAATCGAAAATATAGACAAATTTATCGTAAAAACAGAGCGAGCGGCTTTGGTTTTTGACTTCCAAAGCCGCTCATGCAATATGCGGGCTAGAGCCGTTTAACTTTGAAAAAGTTGGACTGCTCTAATCCGCGTTGAGGATGACCGAAAAAGCCTTGAACATGGCCAGGATCTCTCCGCCTGCGTCAAGATCCAGATTTTTTACGCTTTCGCTGGTGACCAGAGCCACGATCTTGGTCCCGTCGGCCAGATCCACAACCACCTCCGCGGCAATGGCCGTGGCGGCAACGGAGGAAATCACGCCGGAGTACTTATTGCGGGCGCTGGTTGCCAGGCCGCCCCCCGGGCGGGCCAGGATGACCCAGGGGGCCTTGACCGTGGCCGTCATAATTTTCCCTTCGGCCACGTTCAGGATGGAGGCGCTTTCTGCTGTGATAACGCTGACCACCTTCAAGCCGGAGAGCGTGGTCAGTTCCACCTCCACCAGGATTCCCTCCCGGACGAGGCCGGTCACTTTGCCGGTAAAGACGTTGCGGGCGCTGGTCTTCATCTTGATCTCCCTGTTCAGATACATGTGGAGGATGCGGTTCGCGGTTTCACTGGAAACATGGACGGCTCCGGCCGGCTCCCCCGCCGGAGGCCGGCCCAGAAAGGCCTGGACCGCCCGCGGGGGGACGCCGTCCCGGACAAGCTCCCTGGCCCTGGCGGCTCGCAGGGCGCGGGGATTAAGCAGGGCGCCGGGCAGGCCGCACTCTTTGGCCCGCTCATAAAATTTGCGGCGCAGGTAGCCGGGATCCAGGCGGAGAAGCCGGCTCCGCAGCCCCGCGCTCATGGGGCTCTCCAGGATTTCCGCCATATCCCGCATGGCTTCCCGGGGGATTAGAACCTCCCGGGCGCGGCCTCCCCGCACCAGGATCCGGTCTCCGGGGATGTCCACATCGGCCAGGTCATCCAGGGCCAGAACTTCGCCCAGGCGTAATCCGCCATAGCGGATGAGCAGAAAGGCCAGCCAGACGCGCCCGCGTGAAAGCCGCCAAGTTCCCGCGCGCGTCCTGCGAAACCAGAGGGAGAAGGAACGGGTGGCGGCGGCCAGTTGCCCGGCATCCAGGCAGGCCAGTCCTTCCTCTCCGGCGGCTTCTTCCTCAAGAGCGGCGCGCAGAACTCCGGCCCGCGTTCCTCGGCGCAATCTTTTCTCAATGCCTCCGAGGAGAAGGAGCAGATCCCCCTCGTCGGCCTTTTCCAGCAAGGCGGCAATGCGCTGCATGGCTTTCTCCTGCGCGGCTTTCCGGCCGTCACGGTTTTCTTCCTCAGCGTGACCTTGTTGTCAAAAAATCTCCACTGACCTAAGAAACGGGGTAGAATAGGATTGTCCACCCCTCACCTTACACCTTAAGCCAAGGAGCTTCCCATGACCGGTTCACGCCTTGCGGGCTTTGTCCTGATCGCCTCCCTTTGTTTTGTCCCCGTTGCCCAGGCGGGATCGCTCATCGTTTCAGGCGCCGCCAGCTTGACCAACGCTTTTACCGAAGTCAAGACGGTGTTTGAAAAAAAGCATCCTGATATTAAGGTCACCACCAATTTCGCGGCTTCCGGCCCCCTGCTCAAGCAAATTGAGGAAGGCGCGCCGGTGGATGTTTTTGCCTCCGCGGACCAGAAAACCATGGACATGGCCGCGGAGAAAAAATTGCTGCTGGAAGCGTCCCGTGTCAACTTCGCCGCCAACAGCCTGGTACTCGTCGCTCCCGCCGCTGACGCGCCCGCCTTCGCCCGGGTGGAGGATCTGACCGCAAAGGGCGTTGAGCGCATCGCCATCGGCAATCCGGAATCCGTGCCCGCCGGCCGTTACGCCAAGGAGGCACTGACCTTGAAGGGCCTGTGGGAACCTCTCCAGCCCAAGTTCATCCTGGCCGAAAGCGTGCGCCAGGTGCTGGACTATGTGGTCCGGGGCGAGGTGCAGGCCGGTTTTGTCTATAGAACCGACGCCCTGCAGGCCGGCGACAAGGCCCGGCTGGTGGAGACCGTGGCGGGCAAAACTCCCGTGACCTACCCCATCAGCATTATCGCCGCAAGCGCGAATATCCCGGACGCCCGGGTCTTCATTGACTTTGTGCGCAGCCAGGAAGGCGCCGCCATTCTGGAAAAATACGGCTTTTCCAAGCCATAGAGCATTTTACGCTTTAAATGCTTGCTTAACGGCGAGCAAAGCTCGCCTACAAGCATTTCGCGGCAAGGATTTGCAAGCAAATCCTTGCAGAGCAGTCCAACTTTTTCAAAGTCAAACTGCTCTAAATGGATTTCGGAAAGGCTGAGCGCCGGGGAGGCGCACTGGAATCATTGGACAGGTCTTTCCAGTTCAATGATTCCAGCAGGCTGGCAAAACAGCGCTTTTTCAACCTGCCTGAAAAAAGTTCAGGACGGCCTTTGGCAACATCCTGACAGAGCCTGGAACAATTTGCCCAAAAAGGAGAAGGCGGGTATACTTATCTGCCGGAGCACGCCGCACCGGGCCAGCAGGTAAGGAAATCCCATGCCCGCCCGACGCATCCTTCCCCCTCCTCCCTGCATTTGGCCCTCCTGGGAAGCCCTAATGGCCGAGGCCCTGGCCGAGGCCGGCCGCGCGGCTGCCCAGGGCGAAGTCCCTGTGGGGGCCGTGCTGGTTTCAGCCCAAGGAGCCATTCTCGGGCGCGGGCGCAATTCCCCGGAGACATCCCATGACCCTACAGCCCACGCGGAGATCCGCGCCCTGCGGGAAGCTGGTCTGCAATCCGGCAATTACCGCCTGGACGGGACGGTCCTGATCGTTACCCTGGAACCCTGCCTCATGTGCGTGGGCGCCATGATCCACGCCCGTATCGCCGGTCTGGTATACGGGGCGCCGGACCCCTTGGCCGGAGCGGTGGATTCCCTTCTGGACGGCCTGGATCCGCCCTTTTCTTCCCGGCGGATCTGGCGCCTGGGCGGCGTGGCGGAGGAACATTGCGCCGCCCTTCTCCGGGATTTTTTCAGCCGGCGGAGGAAGCCGTCTGCTCCCCGGCGGGCGGATAAGGCACAAAATCTTTTGCGCCGAGGTGAGCATGGACATTAAACACCTTAAATTCGCCTGTGCGGTGGCGCGTAGCGGTTCCATAAACAAAGCGGCCCAGAATCTTTTTGTAACTCAGCCGCATTTAAGTTCCTGTCTGAAAGAACTGGAACAGGAAATCGGCCTGACCATTTTTACTCGTTCAGCAAAAGGAATACATGTTACAGAAGATGGTATGGAATTTCTGGAAGATGCCGGAATAATTTTACATAGATTTGATGATTTTTCGCAAAAATATAGCAAGAATGCTATAAAAAAGTATTCAATGTATATTATTAGTGTGCGTACAGTAGTTCCTATGTTGGCATATCTTGATTTTTATAAACAATATTATAGGGATCTTGATAATTACAGGCTACGTTTTATTGAAACAAATTTTTTCTCTCTCATTGATGCTTGCGGAAGAAAGGAAGCTCAGATAGGAGTGATTTTTTATTTTACAGGGCAAAAAGATTTTGTGGAAAATTATGTACGGATGCGTAATCTTGAATTATGTGAAATTGCAAAGTTGCCGGCGCATATCACGCTTTCCCGAAACAATGCCTTGCTGAACAAAAACAAGTTTGCCTGGGATAGAATTCATGAACTTCCCTGTGCGACTTACAGCGATTATATGGGATCAATTCTCAATATTACGAATGAATGCAAGCTGATCAACCTGGTTTCCCCGCCAAAGCTTGTCTATGTCCATGATCGACATGCCCTGCTCAACACCCTGTCCCAGACCGACGCCTATGCCGTAAGCGCCCGCTTTTCTGCTGAGGACTGCGCTCTGTACGGGCTGACTTCCCTTCTTCTCCCCTCCCGCGCCTCCGTCCATTTCGGCTACCTGAAGATACAGAAAACCAGCTTTCCTGAAGGGGGGATGGAAGCGCGCTTTCTGCAATGCCTGGAACAGACCCTCAGCAAATTCATGTAGAGCATTTTACGCTTGAAATGCTTGCTTAACGGCGGGCAAAGCCCACCTACAAGCATTTCGCGGCTAGGATTTGCGAGCAAATCCTTGCAGAGCGGTCCAACTTTTCAAAGTTAAACTGTTCTAGCTGGCCCTGAAAAATTATTGCATATATCACAGGGCGCTATAGCCGCATAATAAATTCCAATAAGAAACTTCCCTCCGCTTGTGCTAAAAAGCACTCATTAGCTTTTTCCCGGACCAATCGCGGCGTGTGAGGCCAAGCCCCGACCTGAAAGCCTTTGCGGGCGCTGTTACGGCTTGCATCCGCTTTTGCCGCGGCCGGCAGATAAAAATTGCGGGAGGCAATTTTTATCTGGAACCAGAATCAGAAGGCCCCCGCAAGGGCCGCGCAGGCAACAATTTTACCAGGAGGTGGACAATGTTTCAGCCGACTAAAGCCGGACCGGTCACATGGGAAGCGTTGCGCGGGGATTTGCTGCAAATCCCCAAGGAAACTTTGGTAGACATGATCAGCATGTGGATCCAGAACTACTGGGCCTGCCAAAGCTATTGGGTGACTTTTGTGGAGCGGGACTACGGCCTGAAAGCGGCAACGGACATGGACGGCGAGGTCTTTGAAAAAACCGCCCGGATCCAGGCCAAAAAGCTCCGGCAGACGCTGGGGCTGAAGGACGACATGCAGGCTCTGGCCTTTGTGCTCAAACACACAACCCCACAATGGGTTCCGGCGGGATTTTCCTGGGAGTTCACGGAAGTGGAGGATGACCATATCGCGTTGCGGGTGCGCGAGTGTCCCATGGGCACTTTCCGCAAAGGCCAGGGCCTGGAACTCTTTCCCTGTAAAAACATTTCCCAGCCGCTCTATACGGCCCTGGCCAAGGCCGTTAACCCGAAAATGCGGGCCGTCTGCACCCATGCCCACCCCGACGCTCCGAAAGAAGGCGTCAACTGCGAGTGGCGGTTTGAGTATGAAGCATAATTGTATTTCTGGCAGAGTGGAGGTTCTTTCATGTTATAGAATATGAGGAGACTGCCATGTCGTATCCAGAATTGAACAAGGAACGAAAAGAAAAACTTATTTTTACATTAAAGAGAAGAATTTTACCATTTGCCTTTGTATTGTATTTTTTTAATATGATGGATAGGGTCAATGTTGGTTTTGCTGCTTTAACTATGAATGCGGAATTGGGCATCACTCCAGAACAGTATGGTTCCATAGCTTCTATCTTTTTTTTAGCTTATCTGATTTTTCAGATGCCGTCCAACTTCGTTCTGCCCAAGCTGGGAGCAAAGCATTGGATCGGATCGCTGTTCGTGGGTTGGGGTTTGGTGACGACCCTGACGTTTTTTGCCGACAGCCCGACCTATATCTTTGTCACCCGATTCATCATCGGTATGCTGGAAGCTGGTTTCTTTCCCGGCATGATTTTTTATATAGCCTGCTGGTTCCCGCAGGAGGAGCGAGCCCATGCCAGTGGTCTGTTCCTGGTGTCCGCCGCCATTTCGCAATTGATTGCCGCCCCCATATCCGGCTGGATCGTCGGAAACATCAATTTCGCCGGCTATGCCGGCTGGCGTTGGCTGTTTGTCATTGAAGGCCTGCCCACCATCTTCATCGGAATCTCCATCTTTTTTTTCATGTGCAATACGCCCAAGGAGGCCAAGTGGCTGGACGAGGAGGAAAAAGCCTGGCTGATGGGCTCGCTGGCGGAAGAAAAGGCTTCCCATGCCAAGCGCGAGAAGTCCCGTCTGCGCGATGTCTTTATGGATCTCAAGCTGTGGCAGATGGCTCTGGCCTACATGCTAATCCAGGGCGCGTGCCAGGCGCCGGCCTTCTGGATGCCCAAGCAGTTGCAAAGCCTGGATCCGACACTGACCAACACCATGATCGGATTCATCATGATGACCCCCTTTGTCATGGGCGCTCTGGCGGGAGGCCCATGGGGCCGCCATTCGGACAGGACCGGCGAGCGCAAGTGGCACACCGCCGTTCCCTTCCTGCTGTGCATGATCTCCTTCCTCGGCGTGGCCTTCATCACCTGGCTGCCTTTGCGCGTCTTCTTCCTCGGCCTTTACGGAGCCGGCATTTTCGCGGCCTACGGTCCCTTCTTCGCAGCCGCGCCCAGGCTGCTGCCGCCTGCCGGGCTGGCTGTGGGCATCGCCTTCATCAATACCTTTTCGGGCATTGGAGCCCTGTTCGCCAACAAAGCCATCGGCTACTTTGAAAGCGCTTTTTCCACCACCCACAGCCTGCTCTTTCTGGCTTTCCTCTGCCTTCTGGCCTTTCTTATTGTCCTCCTGACGGCAATTCCGCGGGAGGAGCGCTGAAAACAGCGCAAATTTTTTCCAAGTTCAACTGCCGCCATGAACAAAACAGGTTTTTGCTCCCAGGAGGTTTATCATGTTTTTTGCGGAAAAAATTTTCAGAAACGCCAGGGTTGCTACCATGAATCCGGAAATGCCCTGGGCTCAGGCCGTTGCCGTCACCAACGGCATGATTGTGGGTGTGGGGGACAATAAGGAAATGGATTGCCTCAAAGGCCCGTCCACCACAGTCATGGATCTCGAAGGGCGCTTTATGATGCCCGGCTTCAACGACTGTCACTGCCATTTGCTGCAGCAGGGGCTGGCTTTTCTCCAGGTAGACCTTACGCCCGACGCGGCCCCGGACCTGCCGGCCCTGAAGCGCCGCATCGCCGAACAGGCCGCCAAAGTCGGCCCTGGCCACTGGATCCTAGGCTGGGGCTACAATGAAACCCTGATGAAGGAACGCCGCCAACCCACCAAGGAAGATTTGTCCGAAGCCGCTCCGAATAACCCTGTTTTCATAACCCGCGCCTGCATCCACATGTCCACGGCCAACAAGATGGCTCTGGAGATTGCCGGAATTACAGAAGATACCTCTGATCCCTATGGCGGTCTGATCGACAGGGATTCTCGTGGGGCCATAACCGGCCTCTTGAAGGAGAGCGCCCAAAACCTGGTGAAACGGCACATCCCCAGACCCGGGAAAAAGGAGATTGTGGCGGCCCTTGCCCTTGGCGGCCGGGCCTTTGTCAGCAAGGGCATTACCAGCATTACCGATGCCGGCCTGCTGATAGACGTGGACGGCGAACTGGAAGGCTGGTTTGAAGCCGCGCTTAAGGGGGTGCTGCCTCTGCGCTGTACCACCTCCCTGGGGGAGGGAGTAGCCGCCAGGGTCTACGAAATGGGCCTGCTTTCAGGCTATGGCAACTCCATGCACCGCTTCGGCCCGCTGAAATTGTTCATGGACGGCAACATCGGGGCGAAGACGGCCGCCGTCACCTCGCCCTTTCTTCAGCCGCCCTACGGCTGCGGCGTAACCTACATGGAAGAGGAGGATCTGCGGGCCAAGGTCAAAAAATACCACGCTGCCGGCTACCAGATCATGATCCACGCCATTGGCGACCGGGCGGGGGATATGGTGCTGGATGCCTACGAAGCCGCGCTCAAGGACGCCCCAAGGCCCAATCACCGCCACCGCATTGAGCATATCACCCTGGGGGCAAGAAACATTCCCCGCATCAAAAGCCTGGGGGTCTGCCTGACCTTGCAGCCGGCCTTCATCTATTATTTCGGCGCGGACTTCACCGCCAATGTGGGGGTGGAGCGCGCTGCCAAGACCATGGCCACGCGCACGGCTCAGGACAGCGGTGTGCTGTGGGGCATCAGCACGGACTGCCCGTGTATAGACATGCACCCCAAGTATACCCTGTACGGGGCTCTGACGCGCCGCGTGGGGCCCACAGGCGAAATTCTCGGGCCGGAGGAGATCATCAGCATGGAAGATGCGCTGGCGGCATATACCCGGAGCGGCGCTTACCTGACCTTTGAGGAGCGGAGCAAGGGCGTTGTCAAGCCCGGCATGCTGGCTGATTTCGTCGTATTGTCCGTAAATCTGCTGGAACTCCGGGATCTGGAACAATTGCTGGACATGGAGATTTTGCACACCATAGTCGGCGGCACTGTGGTCCACAGCAAATAACCTCCGCCTGGCCGGGGGAAAGGAGCGCAAGGCGTGATCCCTTCCGGAAAACCGCTTGCCGGTATACGCATTCTGGATCTGACCTGGGTGTATTCCGGTCCGTACTGCACATCTCTGCTGCTTGATCTCGGGGCGGACATCTTCAAAATAGAAGGTCCGGAAGGAGGCGATCACAGCCGGACCTTCCCCCCCTTTAAAAATGGCGGCAGTGGCTATTTTTACGCTCTGAACAGAGGGAAAAAATCCCTGGCCCTGAACTTGAAGACAGAACAGGGCCGGGAGGTTTTTTCCCGTCTGAGCGAAAAATGCGACATGGTGGTGGAAAATTTTGTGCCCGGCGTTCTGGATCGCATGGGCCTCGGCTACGAAACGTTAAAACAGAACAACCCCCGCCTCATTTATGGCTCCATCCACGGCTTTGGCTCTTGGGGGCCGTATTCTTCCTGGCCTTGCGTGGATCCAGTGGCCCAGGCCATGGGCGGGCTGATGGATCAAAGCGGTTTCGCGGACGGCCCCCCGTTGAAAACCGGTCCTGCCGTGGCGGATGCGGTGGCGGGCATCTATCTTGCCCTCGGCCTGGTGGCCGCTGTTCTGGAAAGGGAAACAACCGGTCTGGGACGGCGGGTGGAGGTTTCCATGCATGATGCCGTGTTCTCCGTTCTGGAGGACTCCGTCGTGCGCGCCAGCATGACCGGGAACGCCCTGCCCCGGCGCGGCAACACCGACCCTCTGGGCGCCCCCTGGGATGCCTTTCCCACCGCCGACGGCAAATGGATTATGATGTGTTCCCTGGGAGCGGACCGCTTTGACAAAATCTACCGCCTGATAGGCCGCGTAGATATTGCCGAAAAATTCGGCGGCGGCGGGGAAGAGGATTTCACCAGGCGGGCGGACAGCCTGAAGGATCTGAACAGCCTTTTCGCCGAATACGCGAAGACCAGGACTTCGGACCAGCTCATCAAGACTTTGCATTCCCTGCGCATCCCTTGCGGCATTGTGAAGGATGTGGTGGAATTGCTGGAGGATCCTCATCTGGCGGAAAGAAATATGGTTGTCCCCATTGAGCACCCAAAACTCGGCAAAATCAAGACCTACAACAATCCCATCATGTTTGACCAAAAAAGCCTGGGCATCCGCCCCGGTGAAAACCCCCTGGACCCGGAACCGGGAGCGGACAACGCCCAGATCCTAGCCCGCTGTCTCGGCCTGACTTCGGAAGAGATCCAGGAGCTGACGCGCCGCCAGGTTCTCTGGAAATAATTCTGGAACCGCGGCGGATAAACGTTGAAAATGCTTATCCGCCGCGGGCGGCCGGGCAGGCCGGTTCTGAGAGCATTTCAAGCGAAAAATGCTATAAATGGATTTCGGAAAGGCTGAGTTTTTTCGTTTGGCAAGGCGCGAGTCCTTTTTGCGGAGGGGCAGGACGGAAGAGTCCAGCCCCTCCGCAAAAAGAACGAGCAACGCAGTCCAAGCGGAATAAATCAGCGTTTCCCTAACGGCGCCCGGGGCAATCAATCCCCAAGGCCGGTCAGGACAACGGACAGGTGGTAGCTTCTCTCCTCCGGTTCCATAATGACGGAGGCCAGGATCTGAAAGCATTGGTGGTTGTATATGACCCGGATTTCCGTTTCCGTGTTGTCGGTGTCTTCCAGATCCTTGCGGAAGGAAAAGCTGAACTGCAAGGGGTCCAGGGCGACGATGCCGCCGCCCAGGGTCAGGTAGCGCAAATCATCTTCCCTGTCGCGCCGGTATTCGTCCAGAGCAGTGCGCTGGTCATAGCCCAGATACACGTCCCCGTATTCCGGCAGGAAAAAACGCAGGTAGCTCTGGTGACGGGTCACCTTGCCCAGATAGGGCGACCAGTTGTCCCTGGTTTCCAAGGCGATGTTTTCCCAGGGGAAGACGGTAAGGTCCATAAGTATGTCGCCGAAGGGGCGGCGTTCATACCTGTCCTTTTCCTGCCGGCGGGTGGCCTCGCGGAAATCATAAGCCTGCTCCAGGCGCATACGCAGGATTTCGCGGTAAAAATCCTCCAGGGCGGGCCGGGCCTCGCCGGCGTCGTTCTGGCGCATGACCACCTTCTGGCTCCTGGCCGTGAGTACGTTGGTCAGGGAGTAGACCAGCTCAGAGCGTGCCGCGAGCCTGTCCTCGGCGTCGTAATAGGGGTTGTCGTCCTGATCGACCCAGGGGCGCTGCCGGTACTCCAGACGGGGCTGAACGCTGTGGCGCAGGGCGGTCCACTGGGAGGCGCCCAGGGTGCCGTTGGACGCGCGCAGGGAGGTTTTTTCCAGATCGAAGACGCGGGCGAATTCCGTGCTGGCGGCGATGGAGACATCGGGAACCGTGGCCGAGGTTCCGTCCTCCTTGGGCGTGCGCGGGTCATAGCGGTCCAGGTTTTTGGTGTGGCCGGGATTTTCCGTGTCATACAGGGTCTGGACAAGGCCGGCGCTGGCAATCAGGGAGCCGTAGCGCGAAGCCAGGGGCAGGGTCAGGCGGGGGCTGGCCTGATAGCGCGCTCCCCGGGTGCCGGCGCGGCGGTACAGGTAAGCCGCCTGGAAACTGCCTTCCGCCTCCAGGGGCAGGGAGGGCAGGATGCGCCCCTTGTGGAGAAAGGCATCCACCTGGGGCAGGCGCTGGAGAGTGGTATCCTCATTATAGGGTATATTGCCGTTGCCCACCCGGATGTTCTGGGTGTACTGCGCCGACAGGGCCAGGGAGCCCCGCTGCCAGTCCCGGGTGAGCAAAAGGCCGCTGACCCGGTCTTCGTATTTTTCCCGTAAGTCGCGGCTGAAAATAGCGAAAAGCGCCTCGCGGTTGCGATCAAAACCGCCGAAGCCGTGTTTGAATTCCCGCAGAAACTCCGGGTCGGAGACAAAATCCAGGTCCGCCTTGAAACGCCAGTCCGGATTTGGCAGGCGGGTGTCATACATGCCGCGCAGCCAGTAGCGCTCCCGGTTGTTGCGCACCAGGCCGTCGCCGTCATAGGCGCCCTGGTCTTCACTGGTGATTCTCCGGGTATCGTACAGCCAGTCCAGGCGTATCCAGCCGGCGGTGTCGTCCGAGGGGCGGGAACGCGCTTCCAGGCCGTGCAGGAAGCCGCGCTTCTCCATCCAGGTTTCGCTGAAGGTCATGTCGTTGCTGTCGTCAATGGCCCAGAAAAAGGGCAGGGTGAAAGTCAGCCCTTTTTCGTCGCTCTGCCCGTATTCCGGCATGAGAAAGCCCGTCTGCCGCTTTGTTTTCACCGGGAGAATGAAGTACGGAGTATAGGCCACAGGCGTGTCCTTCACCTGGAAGGTGGAATGTGTCAGGCGGGCGTACCCGTCTATTTCCACCACCGCCTCGTCGGCGGAAAAGGACCAGGCCGGGCTGTCGCCGTCACAGGTGGTCACTGTGGCGCGTTTGAAGGTGTACATGTCCCCCCAGTGCTTGTTGACAAATTCGCCGGAAATGTAGGCATGGGGACCGGACAGGAAGATCCGGCCCTTTTTCAGCCAGCCGACCCGGCTGCGCAGGTCGAACTCCGCTTCCTCGGCCTGAATTTCATCCCGGCCGGTGCGGACGGCTATGTTGCCCTTAAGGTAAACCCAGTGGGAACTCATGTAGTAGCGGGCGAAGTCCGCCTTCAGGTATTCGCTGCCCCGGCGCAGAAAGACATTGCCCCGCGCCTCCATAATTTCATTGTCGTTGTAAGTCGTAACGCTGTCCGCGGAGAGATCCCAGCGCACCAGGCGTTCATCCTCGGTCTGCATGACCAGGGGGCGGGCATCGGCGGCCAGGGCGCGAGGCGCCATTACCGGCGGGAAACAAAAGAGCAGGGGGAGGGCCAGCAGGAAGAGAACGCGGAAGGACGGCGGCATGGGCGACATGGGTACATCCGGTTCCAGGGTTGGCGGTATCGGGATCTTCTTAAGAAGCTGAACCGCCCCGGCCTTCCGGTCGGGACGGCACCTCCTATAGCACAGCTTTTTCCGGAGGGAAAGAAGCCTGCGACCGGCCGCCGGCCGCTGTTAGGAAGGAGCAATGAGGATTTTCACCCGCTCCTCTCTGGGGGAGGACTGACGCCGCACGGCGCCGATAATCCAGGCCGGCAGGCGCAGGGCGCGGATGCGGCTGACCACTTCATCGGCGATATCCTCGCCCACGATGAGCAGAAAGCCCACGCCGCAGTTGAAAATCTGGAGCATTTCCGGCCAGGTGAGCCTGCCCTGGCGCATGATCCAGTGGAAGACGGGGGGAATGTCCCAGGAGCCGAAGTTGATGCTGGCCTTGGCCTGGGCGGGGAGAACCCTGGGAATATTATCGTAGAAACCGCCTCCTGTGATATGGGCCATGCCGCTGATGGGAAAGTCGCGCATCAGGTTGCGCAGGCAGTCGGCATAGATGATGGTGGGAGCCAGCAGGATGTCGCGGACGGTCTGCTCAGTGCCGGGAAAGAGATCGTCCCCCGCCAGCCCGGACCGCTCCAGAAGGCCGCGGATCAGGGAATAGCCGTTGGCGTGGGGACCGGAAGAACCTATGCCGATGATGCGGTCCCCGGCCTTGACGGAAGATCCGTCCACAATGGCGTTGTCCGCCACCAGGCCCACGCAGAACCCCGCCAGATCGTATTCCCCGGGGGCGTACATGCCGGGCATTTCCGCCGTCTCCCCGCCCAGCAGGGCGCAGCCAGCCTGGCGGCAGCCTTCGGCCACGCCGGCAATGACCTTTTCGGCCAGATCCGCATCCAGTTTGCCTGTGGCGAAATAGTCCAGAAAAAACAGAGGTTTCGCCCCCTGCACCAGGATATCGTTCACGCTCATGGCCACAAGATCAATGCCCACGCCGGCGTGCTGGTCAAAGGCGAAGGCCAGTTTGAGTTTGGTGCCCACGCCATCGGCGGAGGCCACCAGGACCGGGGCGTCCAGGCCTTCCAGATCCGGTTTGAACAGGCCGCCGAAGCCTCCTATGTCGGAAATCACGCCATGGGTATGGGTCCTGGCGGCAAGGCGCCGGATTTTGTGGATAAGCGCATTGCCGGCCTCGATGTTCACCCCGGCCTCCGTGTACGCCCCGGAACGGGATGGGGAAGAAGAATCGGACATACACGGGGCTCCTTATTCCCCACTCATTCGGACTGCGCGCGCGGCGCGCCCTTCCCCGCCGCTGTTGCCTTTCCGCCGCAAAGGGAATATACAGAGCGCCGAGCCTGTCTGGAGAAAAAATGAAACGACCGTCTTTTCTTGTCCCCATCCTAGCGCTTTCATCCCCTTCCGACAAGTCGCCCCTCCTCTCCTCTGCCGGCCCCGGCAGGATCCGCCTCGCGGGCCTTTCCCTCCTCCTCCCGCTCTTCCTTGCCCTGCCGGCCGGAGGGATTCCCTTGCCGGCGGCAGCCGCCCCATCCGGGCAAGAGTCCGGGGCGGTCTTCAGCCCCTTTGTTCACGATGAGCGGGACGGCGCCTTTCTCATGCGCACTCCCCTCCGCCCCGGCATCGCTCCCCAGGAGGCGGCGCTTCCGGTGTTCCCGCAGGTTCTCTTCCAGCCGCCCCGGCAGCGGCCTGCCTGGCGGCCTCCTTCCGGGCGCGGCCGGCCGCCGGTTCCGCAAAATCCGGCAAGACCCGCCTGGCCCTTCCTGCCGGGGTACAGGTGATTCTTATCTATACCGGAGACGGCAAGGGCAAGACCTCCGCCGCTGTGGGTCAGGCCATCCGGGCGCACGGCCAGGGCCTGCGGGTGGCCTTCGGGCAATTTGTCAAACGCCCCGGCCGGGCGGGGGAGCAGAAGATCCTCTCCCTCCTGCTGGGCGACCGCTTCCTGGCCTGCGGCCTGGGTTTTTTCCGGAACGAGGAAGACCGCCCCGCCCACAGGGATGCGGCCAGGACCCTCTGGGACTGGTCCCTGCGTCAGGCGGAACAGACGGACATGCTGGTTTTGGACGAGGCCCTGTACGCCTTGAAGAGCGGTCTGCTGACCCGCGGGGAAGCGGAAACCTTGTTGCGTCTGGCGGCGGATCGCTCCATGCACCTGGTGCTGTCCGGCAGGGGCCTGCCCGGCTGGCTGCTGGACGCGGCGGACCTGGTGACGGAAATGAAGGAGAAAAAACACCCCCGCCGGCAGGGAGTCAAGGCGGCGCCGGGTCTTGAGTTTTGAGCGATTTCAAAGCGCATTGCTCCCTTCTGTCCGCAACTTGGCCGCAACGCGACAATTCAAAACCGCATGGCGCGGTTGTGAATTGGAAACGGCCTAAGGAGGATACATGCCCGGATTCCTTACCAGATTCCCCGTCAGCCCCGGTCCGGTTCTGCTCCTGCTTTTTCTTCTTTTCCCTCTGCCCCGGGCTTTGGGCGGGGCGCACGACATGGAGGGCAAGGCAAGCTGGTATGGCTTGACCGCACACGGCAAGCCCACCGCCACCGGAGAGCTGTTCAACCGCGCCGCCCTTACCGCCGCCCACCGCACCCTGCCCTTCGGGGCCATTGTCCGCGTCCGCAACCTCGCCAACAACCGCAGCGTCCTGGTGCGCATCAACGACCGCGGGCCTTTTATCCGTTCCCGCGTCCTGGATGTCTCTCTTCGCGCCGCGCATGTTCTGCGCATGCGGGAGGCCGGCATAGCCCCGGTGGCTATGGAGATAGTCGCCGACCGCTCCGGCCGTCCTCTGGAGCCCCGCCACAGTTTTTTTCTCCTCCTCGCCGGCGAAGAGTGCCCGCAGGAGGCCCACCAGACCAGTTGGCGGCTCCACGCGGCCACGCGCCAGCCCATTCGTTCCCTGTTCTCCCTGGAAGAAGTTCCGCCCCTCTTCCTGCTTTGCACCGGCCCCTATGCCACCTTTCAGGAGGCCGAGGCCGCTTTTCTCACCCTGCGCCCGGCGCCCCTGGCCATTATCGAGGCGCCCACCGCCGCCGGCCTCGCCCCCCGCGGCCTTCTCGCCCGGCACCGGGAGGGGAGCCTGCGGCCCTCCGTGGCCGATGCCGGCTTTCCCGGCCTCCGGAGCGCCTTAAGGTGACGGCGTCCGCGCTCCGTTCCCTGCGCGTTCTGCTGCCTCTGGTGCCCCGGAGGGAAAAACAGCGCTTTTTCCTGCTGCTGGCCTTATCCTTCATTGCCGCGGCCGCGGAACTTGTTCTGACCGGCTTGGTCGGCCTGCTGGCGGCCACATTCGGATCTCCTGAAGCGGTGTTGAACAACAGCCCGCTACGCGAATTTCAGGAGCACAGCGGCATCAGCTTCGGGGGCGATCCCCGCTGGTTGGCCATGGGCCTGCTTGGCTGCGTTTTCCTGGCCGTCCTGGCGCGCAACATTCTCAACGTGTTCCAGCAGCGGATTTCCGCCGCGTTTTCAGAAGGCGTGGGCGCGGCGGCGCGCATCCGTATTTTTCGCTTTTACCAGCGCGCTCCCTTTCTCTGGATATTGCGCAACGGCGTTGCCGATCTGAGTTTTGGCCTGTCCTGCTCCAGTCAGCTGGCGCCGACGCTCGGCCTGGCGATAACGGCCTTCAGCGGCATCCTGATGCTGGCCATGCTCCTGGCCGGCCTGATCCTGGTTTCCCCCGTGCCCTCCCTGATGTTCTCCCTGGCGCTGGGCCTGGGGGGCGCTCTGGTGGTCAGAATAACCCGAGGCTATCTTGATCGCTGCTCCGCCGAGGCCTATGAGGCCGACTACGCAACGAGCAAAGTCGCGCACCTCTCCTTGCACGGGCTGAAGGAGATGCGGATGTACAGGCGCGAGGACAATCTTTTCCGGGTTTTTGCCGGGCATATGGACAGGCTCGTCAGGGCCAGAACCAGGCAGAAGACGCTGCTGCGTCTGCCTGTAAGCTCTCTGGAAATATTGGGTTTTGCCACTCTGGTCGCGGTCATGTTTTTCCTGGTCTGCGTCCAGGAGGCGGGCATGGCGCGGATTTCCGGCATCATGGGCTTCATGGCCGCGGCCGCCTGGCGGGGGCTGCCCGTGGCCAACAGGCTGGTGGATGCCCTGTCGGATCTGCGGGGCATGCTGCCCTACCTCCATAAGGCCGCGTCCCTGATCGCCCTGGAAAAAAATATGGCCGGGCAGCTGCTGCCCCTGGGGGCGGAGCCTCAGACCGTGTCCTTTGCCGACAGCGTGCGCTTTGAGGGCATAACGTTCCGCTATCCCGGCGCGCCGGCGGCCGCTCTGGAGGATGTTTCCTTCACCGTGAAAAAAGGGAGCATGCTTGGGCTGGTCGGCCTTTCCGGGGCCGGCAAGAGTACCCTGGTGAACGTGCTCACCGGCCTGCTGCCCCCGGATCGGGGGCGCCTGCTGGTGGACGGCCTGGAGATAAGCAGGGACAATGCCCGCGCCTGGCTCGGCCGCATCGGCTATGTGCCCCAGTCTCCATATATTCTGGATGCCTCCCTGGCGGAAAACGTGGCCCTTTCCCGCTGGGGGGAGGCCATGGACCGGGAGCGGGTGCTGGATTGCTGCCGCATGGCGGCGCTTGATTTTTTGGATGAACTGGAACAGGGTATGGACACTGTTCTCGGGGACAGGGGAACCCGTCTTTCCGGCGGCCAGGCCCAGCGGGTGGCCATTGCCAGAGCCTTGTACAGCGAGCCTGAACTGCTTATTTTCGACGAGGCCACCAGCTCGCTGGACATGAAGAATGAGAAGGCCATACACGAGACCATACTTTCCCTGC
This sequence comes from Desulfovibrio sp., assembly GCA_031276785.1. GTDB lineage: Bacteria > Desulfobacterota > Desulfovibrionia > Desulfovibrionales > Desulfovibrionaceae > Frigididesulfovibrio. The sequence continues at coordinate 19,923 of JAISMK010000076.1, forward strand.
CGGCGCAGATCACTGTGGTCATTATAGCCCACCGGCTTTCCAGCGTTGAAGGCTGCGACCTGCTTGTCTGGCTGGACAAGGGGAAAATCGCGCACATGGGCGCCGTGAAGTCCGTAATGCCGCGCTATCAGGAGGTTCTGGCGCGTACGCCGGAGTAAAAAATGCAGAAGAATGAAGTCGCGCAATGTT
>JAISMK010000176.1 GCA_031276785.1 Desulfovibrio sp.
GAATTGTCCAGAACTTCGTACACCAGATGATGCAGGCCGCTGGAATCAATTCCTCCGATATACATCGCAGGGTGGCGGCGCACACCGGCCAAACCTTCCAAAATGGTAATGCTGGAGGCATCATAGGAAGGAAAAGGAGAAGAGGGTAACTGTGCCATCAGACCTGTTCCTCTTGGTACTGAACTTCATCCAGTATTTTCATGGGCATAATAATAACCAGATAATTGGCGTCGTCTTTACCGGTTATGCCGCAGGGCCCTTCCGCTCCGGTAAGCGCCAAATTCAGCCGCGCGGAGGAAAAGTGTTCCATTATATTCAAAAGATTGTTGGTGGGAAAGGCAATACGGGGAAGGGATCCTTTAAAAACAACATCCATGCTTTCCGTGGCCGAGCCCACATCCTGCCCTGTGGCGGAAATGACGACCTCTGAGGGCGAAATATCAAAATAAGCAAAACGATTACTCTCGGAATGAAAAATAGCAACTCGCAGCAAGGCGTCCTGAGCTTCTGTTCTATCTATTTCCAGTGATGAAATATCTTCACCTTTTACACGGCTGAGAAAACTATCATAAGATGGATATTGATATGAGGATAAAGGAAGGCTTAGAATTTCTTTTTTGTTTACAGTACGTATAAAAAGTCTGCGTCAATCATGGTTAAAATTTATTTCATCAGATCCAAGCCATTTTTTCAATTCAGAAAGATATTTTTTCTGAATTAAAATCCCTGCATCAGGTAAAAGGCCATGAAGATCATCATGTACAAAATCCACAAGGGCGAATTGATGCCCGTTCATGCCAGCGGCCTCAATTTTACCTTCACCAACCGGTTTCATAATAAGGCAGGAAATGGCATCAGTACTCTCATCTCCCAGACAATAATAAATTTTTTCAATTAATTCTTGTAGATAATCTCCTGACCAGAGTACCGCTCCGGCCTCGGGAAAATCGGAAAAATTCTGAAACCAGGAAGGATCATTAATGGGAAGTTTATATTTTCTCCGTCCCTGTTCTATATGGAGAACCGATTGACCTGGATCCAACCTCAGGGAAATCTGCCCTTCCGGCAGCCGGCGCAGAAGCTCCACAAAGGAGCGCCCGTTCACTCCGGCCAGACCAGGCTCAAGAATTTCAGCGCTATATTTACCGCGAAATTCCAGGCTGGAATCAGTGGCCAGAATTTCCAGATTGCCATTCTCCGCCTTCAGCCAGATGACCCGCAGATAAGCCGCTCCGGTTCTTTGCGGCAAAATATTAGCGGCTTTCTGTAATCCTTCGATGATATCTGCTGTGTATACTTTTAAAAACATATGATCTCCTTAATGTTTAAAATATAAAGGGCTTAACTATGTGTCTAAGTATTCTATCATATTAAAAAATTTATATTTTTTGTAACAAGGTTGGTAGCATAAATGTCTCTTTACGTCTTGTTGGGAACAAAGCGCCATAATCAGGTTCGGGAAAGACACAAATGTTTCAAACTGGTAATGGTTTTGTGCATATCTTTGTTTTCTTTTTCTAATTGTTTTATTCTTTTAAGGGAATAGAGGATAGATGAGTGGTCCCGGCCGCCGAAAATACGGCCCAGGCTGACCAGGGATATGCCCAGAAGTTCCTGAGTCAGCAGCATGGAGACTTGTCGGGGCAGGATCAGGGTTTTTTTGCGGGATCTTCCCGTCAGCAAATCGGCTGAAAGTTGGTAATGGCCGGCCGTTACCGAGATGATGTCAGCCGGGGACGGGCTTTTCCGCTCAATGGCCTTTTCCAGAATAGTGTCCTGGTCCGGGCTGCCGCTCATGGCGGAACGATAGGCTTTGATCCTGGCCAGAATTCCGTCCATAGTGCGGAAATCATTGTGGCGCTGGGCTAGAGACAGGGTTTGTTCCTTGCTGAGTTGCAGGGAAAGTTTTTTGTTTTTCATCTGGATATACTGACGGCGGATATCCAGATCCGGTTTTTTCAATTCCAGGATCAGCCCCGCTGATAGTCTGGAGATCAGCCTGGGTAAAAGCTCCGGGCATTGGGCGGGGTGGGAGTCAAGGGTGCAGGCCAGAAAACCCTGGGTGTTCTTAAGGTTGTCCAGGAGCATAATCAATTTTTTTTGCAAAGCTGCGGAGGAGGAGATGGTTTGGAGATCATCCAGAAAAATGGCTTGGCCGGTGGCCAGGAGTTCCGGTTGCAGCCGGCGGATCAGTTGTGAACCGCCGTATAGAAGGGAAATTTGGGGGCAAGAGGAATTCAGGGCATTGACCATTGCTTCCAGCAGGTGGGTTTTTCCGCAGCCGCTTTGTCCATAAACAATAAAAGGGCTATAGCCGTGGTTGTCCGCTCCGGCCACGGCGTCTCTGGCCGCAGCCAGGGGGAAGTCGTTCTTTTTATTGACAAGAAAAGTGGCGAAGGTATGTTCAGGCAGCGGTTGCTGGAGGCTTTTCCCTTTCAGGGCGCTGTATTCGGCCTGTTGGCAGTCATTGCGCCGTTGGAGAGCGGTTGTTGTTTCCAGAGAGTTTTCAGGCCGCTGCCGCTCTGGGCGCGGAGGGTATTCATAAACCAGGGGATCGCCGATCAAGTCCAGGGCATGGGTTTCAAAGCCGTTGCGCACTGTGCGCATGAACCATTGCCCGAACAAGGCATGGGGAAAGGCAACGCGGACTACATGATTGTTCCGGTCTTCGTGAAAATTAAGGGGATCAAACCAGGCGGAGAGTTCCCGCTCCGTGTAGATCCGCTCAAGGTGGTGGCGCAAGGTTGTCTTCAGCACAGCTTTCAGGGCCGGATTACAGGAACTGTAGATGGATCCCCCCATACGGGAGGGAGAAAGCATAGCATATAATCTTTGCTTTTTCAATGTGCGCCGGGACGGTATGCGCGCAGGCTCCGGGGAGAGCGGTAGGCGCAGACCGGCTGTCCCTCGACAAGCGCGCGGACAATGTATTATTTTTGCTGGGAAATGAATTGGCAGCATTCGGAGCCACGCCGGCCTCAGCCGGGCAAGACACAAAGGCGGGTACATGGAAGAAGAGATTTTCGTTCTTAGAAACAAGACTCTGGGCCAGCTTCTGGATGAAACCATAGGTCGGTTTCCTGAGGTAGAGGCCCTGGTTCATGCTGAAAAAAATATACGCCTCACATGGTCGGAATTCGGCCGGGACGTGGACCGTCTGGCCAAAGGGCTGCTTGCTCTGGGCGTGCGCCGGGGAGACAAAATTGGCGTATGGGCGACCAATGTGCCCTGCTGGGTGCCGCTAATGTTCGCCTCCGCCCGCATCGGGGCTGTTCTGGTAACAGTGAATACCAGTTATCAGGCCCACGAACTGGAATATCTTCTTCGGCAGTCCGAGTGCGAATATCTGTTCATGATTGATATTTACCGGGATCATGACTTTCTGAATATTCTGCGTGAAGTTTTGCCGGAAATTGACTCCTTGCCCAGAGATGGCCTGGTCTGCGCTCGTCTGCCCCACATGCGCCGCATTGTCTGCTTCAACGGAGCGCCTCTGCCCAGTCTGTATTCCATGGATGACGTGATGGACATGGCCGAATCCATATCCGGGATCGAGTATGAAGCCGCCAAGTCGCAGACGCGTCCAGAGGATGTGGTCAACATGCAGTATACGTCAGGCACCACAGGTTTTCCTAAAGGCGTCATGCTGACTCACGTCAATATTCTGAATAACGGCTACTGGATAGGCAGGCACCAAAAATTTACCTCCCAGGATCGCATCTGCCTGCCCGTGCCACTTTTTCATTGCTTCGGTTGCGTTCTTGGCGTCATGGCCATTGTAAACCACGGCTGCACCATGGTCCTGATTGACGCCTTTAATCCTGTCCAGGTTCTTACCGCGCTGGACAGGGAGAGATGCACCGGGGTTTATGGAGTGCCCACCATGTTTTTGTCCATTTTGGAGTACAAGAACTTTGCACGTTACAATCTTTCCCGCCTGCGCACCGGCATTATGGCCGGTTCCGTTTGTCCTGCCCCTCTGATGCGCCGGGTCATCAAGGAAATGAATATGAGGGAAATCACCATCTGCTACGGGTTGACGGAAGGATCGCCGGTAATGACCCAAACCAGGGCCGATGATGATTTTGAGCGCAAGGTGACGACGGTGGGCCGCGCCCTGCCGGGAATAGATGTCCGCGTGATCAGCCCTGAAACCGGCCGGGAAATGCCCAGGGGACAACCGGGTGAAGTGGTCTGCGCAGGCTACAACATTATGAAGGGATACTATAATATGCCCGAGGAGACGGCCCAGGTCATTGACGCCGATGGCCGGCTGCATACGGGCGATCTGGGCATCATGGACAAGGAAGGCTATCTGACAATCACCGGCCGCATCAAAGATATGATTATCCGGGGAGGTGAAAATATATATCCTATTGAAATTGAAGAATTTCTTTCCGGAATGGAGGGAGTTCTGGATGTTCAGGTGGTGGCTGTGCCCAGTTACAAATATGGGGAGGAGGTGGCCGCCTTCATTATTCCCAAAGCGGGGGTCGCCCTTACTCCCAAAGACGTGCGTGACCACTGCCGGGGCAACATCGCCTGGCATAAGGTTCCCCGCCACATTGCCTTTGTCGGATCTTTCCCTCTGACGGGCAGCGGGAAAATCCAAAAATTCAAACTAAGGGAAATGGCCGTCCGGATGTTTGCCGAGGACGAATCCGGTTGAGGAGATCCGGAGGGGCAGGACGGAAGAGTCCAGCCCCTCCGCAAAAAGAACGAGCAACGCGGTCCAAACGGAATAAATCAGCGTTCTTTAAAATTACCCGGCCGTCATAAAGATGTTCTGCCCAGAGCGGCCACGGAAACGGATCGCGCTCCAGCGGCCAGGAGGACGGCCGTGGCCGCGTGCATTGTGGCTCCTGTGGTCATGACGTCATCCACAAGCATAAGGCGCCTTCCGGCCAGTTTGCCGGGACAGGGAGCGGCGAAGGCCTGGCGGAGGTTATGCAGCCTGGCGGAGCGGGACAGTCCGGTCTGGGGGAAGGCGCTCCTGGTGCGGAGCAGAAGTCCGGCGGCCAGAGGAATGCGCAGCATGCGGGCCAGAGGGCGGGCGATTTCCAGAGCCTGGTTGAAGCCCCTGTGGGCCAGACGGTCCGGGTGCAGGGGAATGGGAAGGAGAGCCTCCGCCTCCTGGACGGCAAGGCCGGGATGGGAGGCCAGCAGGGCGGCCAGGGGCCGGGCCAGGAAGAGCTGGCCCTGGAATTTGCAGCGCAGGATCAGCTCCCGCAGCAGATCCGCATGAATGGCGTGGAAAAAAGCCTGTTCCCAAAGAGGCGGCGAGATAAGGCAGGCGGAACATGGCGCCGGGGGCTCCAGAGGCCAGGGCGCGGGTTGTCCGCACAGGGGGCAATAGCCTTTTTCGCGGCGCGCCAGGCGGCGGGCGCATGCGGGGCAGAAAAAAGCCTCCGCCCCCATGGAGCCGGGGGGCGGCAGAAAGGCGGAGAAGCAGGCTGCGCAGCGGCGTTCCGCAGTGAGCAGGGGCAGTAGGTTCGCCAGCCGCCGCCGGAGGTGGAGGGCGGGGTTCATAAGCCGTCGCCTGCCGCCTCTTGTCCATAGGCGCTGACGGCCAAGGATGCCTCCGGGGAGGAGGCCAGGGCGCCCGGCTCCTCCAGGCCCCGGAGCAGAAGCGGTTCAGCCAGGCGGACGTTCAGGGGGTCCAGGGCGTAGCGCAGGCTCAGCAGGCTGCCGGCGAACAGACTTTTCCCCCTGGTCCGGCCGGCTATGAGGATGATCCGGCAAAGGCGCGGGGGAGGAAGAGCCCGCTCCCTGGGGCGCAGCCAGAAGGGCTGGGTGCGGTCCAGAAGGGCTTTGAGGGGCGAGGGAAGATGATAGAAAAAAATGGGGGAAATCAGACAGAGGCAAGGGGCCTGGGCCAGTGCCTGCAGGAGAGGGATGCTGTCATCCTCCCGGCTTTGGGGACAGGCCAGGCCAAGGGCGGAAGAGGGATCGGGCTGCGCGCAGGCCGAGCAGGCCAGGCAGGGAGCTATGCGGAAGGATCGGAGCAGGGTCACGGGCAGGGGGGCGGCCAGGCCCAGACGCTGCCCGGCGGCCCGGGCGAACAGCCTGGCCGCTGTGTCGCTGTTGCCGCCCGGGCGGGGACTGCAGGCCAGAATCAAGGGCGCGGCCCGGTGGGCGCTGGAGAACCCGCGCGGCGATAAGCCTGAGGCGCTCAGGCGGCCGCCCCCACATAGGGATTGAAGCGTTTTTCCTCGCCGATGGAGGTGTGCGGCCCGTGGCCGGGGTAGGCCACGGTTTCGTCGGGCAGGGTGAAGAGCCGGGAGCGGATGGAGGAGGTCAGGGTGGGGAAGTCCCCGCCGGAAAAATCCGTGCGGCCGATGGAGCGGTAAAACAGGCTGTCCCCCACAAAGACCGTCCGGAACTCCGGAAAATGGAAAGAAAGTCCGCCGGGGGTATGGCCGGGAGTGGACAGCACGGCGCAGGTTGCGGACAGCAGGGGGAAGGAGCCGGGATCCAGATTGACGAAGGCGGTTTTTCCCGCCTGGGGGGCGCCGTAACTGCTTTCCTCCAGAAGAAAGCGGTCCTTGTCGCTGGCATAGGCTGTGGCCCCGGTGGCCCCGGCCAGAGCCTGCACCCCGAGGGTGTGATCGAAGTGCAGGTGGGTGCAGAGAATATGGGTCAGGGACAGATTATGCTCGCGCAGATAAGCGATGACTTCCGCGGGGTCGCCGCCCACATCGATTATAAAGGCCCGGGAATTGTCATGCACGAGGTAACAGTTGGTTTCCAGAGGCCCCAGAGGGAAAAGGACGCTGTTCATGCAATCTCCAGTTTGGTGGACAATGGCGCAAGTGGCGCGTAAAATATGCCGCGCGAAGCGCGGAGGAATCTGCCCCGCGCTGTGAACGCCGGGGCTTGGAGCAGCTCAGGAAGGAAACGCGTGAACTGCCCGGCAAGGGTTTGCCTGCAAATCCTTGCCGCGAAACAGGAGCAGGCGGGCCTTGCCCGCCGTAAGCGCACCGTTTCAAGCGTTAATTGCTACGCTACTTAATTGCTACGCTACAGGGCGCGCCCCCGTAGCCCCCA